>CAYZHZ010000056.1:1573-16334 GCA_964477625.1 uncultured Salinibacterium sp. | reverse complement strand
GGCCCTCCGTCGCATCACCGAGGGCGCGGCCATGATCCGGTCCAAGGGCGAGGCCGGCACCGGTGACGTCTCCGAGGCGACGAAGCACATCCGCACCATCACAGGCGAGATCAACGCGCTCAAGTCCAAGACGAAAGACGAGCTCTACGTCGCCGCGAAGGAGCTTCAGGCCCCCTATGACCTCGTCGCGGAGATCGCCGAGACGGGCAAGTTGCCCGTCGTGCTCTTCACCGCCGGGGGAGTGGCCACCCCGGCCGATGCTGCCCTCATGATGCAGCTTGGCGCTGACGGAGTTTTCGTGGGGTCGGGCATCTTCAAGTCGGGAGATCCCGCCAAGCGAGCGGCGGCTATCGTCAAGGCAACGACGTACTTCGAGGATGCAGCTGTGATCGCCGAGGCGTCGCGTGGACTTGGCGAGGCGATGGTCGGCATCAATGTCGCGGATCTTGCCGCTCCGCACCGCCTAGCCGAGCGTGGCTGGTAGCGCGCGCATAGGCGTTCTCGCTCTTCAGGGCGACTTCCGCGAACACATCGGGGTTCTGCGGGGATTGGGCGCCGACGCGGTGCCCGTCAAACGAGCTTCCGAGGTCGAGTCGATCGACGGGCTCGTGATCCCCGGTGGTGAGTCGAGCGTCATGGACAAATTGAGCCGGATGTTCGCCCTCTCCGGGCCGTTGATCGCGGCCATCAACTCGGGCCTCCCCGTGTACGGCACCTGTGCGGGCCTCATCATGCTGTCGAACTCGGTGCTCGATGCAATCGAGGGTCAGCAGACCCTGGGGGGCCTCGACATCGTCGTTCGGAGAAACGCCTTCGGGTCGCAATTGGACTCGTTCGAAACCGACCTTCGGGTTCCGGCACTCGGTGATCCACCAGTGCATGCGGTTTTCATTCGAGCTCCCGTCGTCGAGTCGGTGGGGTCATCCGTCGACGTTCTCGCGTCGCTCGACGATGGAAGAGTTGTTGCGGTGGAGCAGGCGAATCTCCTCGGAACGTCGTTCCACCCCGAAATGACCGGAGACACTCGTTTCCATGAGTACTTCCTCGCGAAGGTCGCCGCGGCTTGAGCGCACCGTGTCCGTGGAATCATGGGCGCATGAAACTGTATTCCGACTTCGGCCCGCGCCGAACGCGACAGATCGTCGGTGACGTTCTCGCATTGCTGGCGATCGGTGCGTGGGTGTGGCTCGGCGTGACGGTCTATCAGCTCGTCATGAACCTCTCCTCGTTCGGAGTTCAGATGGAGGAGGCTGGCGCCGGTTTCAAAGACACGATGACGGAGGTGGGGGATAACTTGGGGTCGGTGCCGGTTATCGGCGGGGGCATCCGTGCTCCCTTCGACGGTGCGTCGAGCGCCGGAGCGGCACTCGAATCGGCGGGACAGAGTCAGCAGGTGGCCGTCAATCAGTTGGCGACCGGCCTCGGCTTGGGGATCGCACTCGTACCGGTGATCACGATCTTGATTCTGTGGCTACTGCCGCGCATCCGTTTTGTGCGTCGGGCCGCGCGCGCGAAGGCGATTGTCGACACGGGAGCGGGAATCGATCTCCTCGCGCTTCGTGCGCTTGCCTCGCAGAAGATGTCGGCTCTTGCGGCAGTCGATGTCGATCCGATGGCCGCGTGGCGTCGCGGTGACGAGAGCGTCATGAGGGCGCTTGCGGCGCTCGAGCTTAAGTCGTCGGGTGTTCGTCTAAAGGATTAGTGCATTCGACGACCCTCACCCTCAGCGGGGTGGCTGATGCGATCGCGCGATAGCCATCAAGTGCGGTCGCCTCCCGTTCGGTTATGTAACCTGACTCGCCCACGACCGAGCGACTGGGCGTCATGCGGTATTCGAAAACTAGCGAGACTGTTGTCTCCGGGTGGTCGTGTCGCGTCATCCGTCTCGACACCGCAAATTCGAAGTGATCTGATCGCGGCCCCCACGAGCACAGCACGAGGTCTGAGTCGCCGTGTTGTGGCCGGTACCGTTCCAGAAACGCGAGCATGACGCGGATGCCCCCGCGTGCGTTCAGTGTGTCGAGCGAGTCGCCCGACTCAGCCATCGACCGCCGTAGCGCGTTGGCCGAGTAGGCGATGCGGAACCAGCGACGGGGCACGCTGACGATGCTACCCAGTAGCCGCTGGCTAGAATGTTCACCATGTCAGGCCACTCCAAATGGGCAACCACAAAGCACCAGAAGGCGATCAAGGATCAGCGCCGCGCCAAGTCGTTCGCCAAGCTCATCAAGAACATCGAGGTCGCCGCGAAGATCGGCGGCGCGGATCTTTCCGGCAATCCGACCCTCGTCGATGCCGTGCAGAAGGCCAAGAAGACTTCGGTTCCCAACGACAATATCGATCGCGCGATCAAGCGCGGTGCCGGCCTGACAGGCGAGGTGATCGATTACCAGACGATCATGTATGAGGGCTACGGTCCGGGCGGCGTCGCGCTCCTCGTCGAGTGCCTTACAGACAACAAGAACCGTGCGGCCGCCGACGTGCGCACGGCGATGAGCCGCAATGGCGGCAATCTCGCGGACCCCGGCAGTGTCGCCTACAACTTCACGCGCAAGGGAGTCATCTCGATCACGAAGACCGACGCGGTCACCGAGGACGACATCCTGCTGGCGGTGCTCGACGCGGGCGCTGAGGAGGTCACCGACCGTGGCGCTGGCTTCGAGGTCATCACCGATACCGCCCACCTTGTTGCGTCGCGCGAGGCCCTCCAGGCGGCCGGGATCGACTATGACTCATCTGAGGCGGAGTTCGTGCCTAACCTCACGGTTGACGTCGACGCCGACACCGCGCGCAAGGTCATGAAGCTCATCGATGCGCTCGAGGATTCCGACGACGTACAGAACATATATTCGAATTACGACGTGTCGCCCGAGGTTCAGGCGGAATTGGACGAAGACTAGGCGTATGAATCCCCGGACGTGCCCGCGATGAGGATCCTGGGTATCGATCCGGGACTCACCCGGTGTGGCGTTGGCATCGTCGACGTCTCGCCGCGCCGCACGGCAACTCTTGTGCACGTCGGCGTCATCCGCACTCCGCCCGACATGCCTCTCGAACAGCGGCTGCAGGCGATTTCCGTGGGTATCGCGGCCGCGATCGACGACTTCGCGCCCGCTTCGGTCGCACTCGAGCGAGTATTCGCACAGCACAACGTGCGTACCGTGATGGGCACGGCGCAAGCGAGTGGGGTTGCACTCCAGGTTGCGGCCTCGCGCGGCTTGTCGGTCGGTCTGCACACCCCGAGCGAGGTGAAGGCGGCAATCACCGGGTATGGCTCCGCCCAGAAGCTCCAAGTCGGCACGATGGTCGCCAAAGTGCTCGGGCTAGCCGAAATTCCCCAACCCGCGGATGCCGCTGATGCACTAGCCCTCGCGATCTGCCACGCGTGGCGAGGTCCGGTCGCCGTTGTGCCGGTTACCGACGCACTCACACCCGCGCAGCGAGCGTGGCGCGCGGCGGAGAAGTCGGCGACCGCTCGTAAGGTGTCCCCATGATCTCGTCGGTTCGCGGCACTGTCCTCGCGGCCCTCGGTACCTCGGTGGTCATTGAGGTCGGGGGAGTAGGCCTCGCTATTCAGGTCACTCCCCAACATGCACTCTCCCTGCGTGTCGGTTCCGAGGCGACTGTGCGCACCGCTCTCATCGTTCGCGAGGACGACCTCTCCCTCTACGGCTTCGCTGAGCTCGACGAACTTGCCGTGTTCGATCTGCTCCGGGGAGTCACGGGGGTGGGGCCGAAGTCAGCAATGGGAGTACTCGCCGCCATGAGTCCGGCTGAGGTATCTCACGCGGTCGCGACCGAGGACGACGCGCAGTTCCGTAAGGTCTCGGGCATCGGGCCGAAGACGGCGAAGCTCATCGTCGTGTCGCTCGCCGGAAAGCTTCTCGTTGCGCCGGTTGCGAAGACCGCATCATCCGCTCGGTCATCGAGTGTCGCCGAAAACGTGACGATAGCCCTTGTCGGGTTGGGCTGGCCCGAGCGGGTCGCAGTGCAAGCGGTCGAGGATGCCCTCGCCACTGCCTCGGAGACCGAGCGCGACGCTGTGCCGGCACTTCTCCGACTTGCCCTGGCCACCCTTGGTCCGCAACAAATGTCGGGAAGTACGCCGTGACCGAGCCCGATTCGATTGTGAGACCGACACCGGAGTCCGAGGCGGAACTCGCCTTCGAGGGGGCACTGCGCCCTCGGTCGCTGCATGAGTTCATCGGGCAGTCGAAGGTACGCGGGCAATTGCAGTTGCTCTTGCAGGCGGCCGCAATTCAAAACCGCACGCCCGACCACATCCTGCTGGCCGGGCCGCCAGGGCTCGGCAAGACGACGCTCGCGATGATCGTCGCGCATGAAAGCGGCCGACCGTTGCGCATGTCGAGCGGCCCGGCGATTCAGCATGCGGGAGATCTCGCGGCTGTGCTCTCGTCGCTGGTGCCGGGTGAAGTGCTCTTCATTGACGAGATCCATCGCATGGCTCGCTCCGCGGAAGAGATGCTCTACCTCGCGATGGAGGACTTCCGCATCGACATCATGGTGGGTAAGGGGGCGGGCGCCACGTCGATTCCACTCGACCTCGCACCATTCACCCTCGTCGGGGCGACGACACGATCGGGTCTCCTCCCCAATCCGCTCCGCGACCGATTTGGGTTTACCGCCCACCTCGAGTTTTACGATGATGCCGAACTGGAGCAGGTTCTCGAGCGTGCGGCGCGATTGCTCGACCTCGACATCGACAGAGCCGCCCTCGCCGAGATCGCGGGTAGATGCCGGGGCACCCCGCGCATCGCTAACCGCCTCCTGCGTCGCGTGCGTGACTACGCCCTCGTGCGCGGAACCGGAGCCGGAATAGACGCGGTGCACGCTGCCCTCGAGCTTTACGATGTGGATGCCCTGGGTCTCGACCGTCTCGATCGAGCAGTCATGCAGACGATGCTCACCCGTTTTGACGGCGGCCCGGTCGGCCTCAACACACTCGCGGTGTCTGTCGGGGAGGAGGCCGAGACCGTGGAGTCGGTCGTCGAGCCGTTCCTCGTTCGCATCGGCTTGCTGACCCGAACGCCCCGTGGCCGCGTGGCTACTCGTGCCGCGTGGGAGCATTTCGGGATCACTCAGCAGCGCGCCACACAAACGCCCAATCCGGGCCTCTTCGGGGATGACCTATAATTCACAATGGCCCTTCAGGTAGGTCTCTCTAGACTTACCGGCCTACGACTCCCTCTCGGAAGGTAACCCCATGGACCCGTTGACTATTGGAATGCTCGCCATTCTGGCGGTGCTGATTTTCTTTATGTTCCGCAACAACCGCAAGCGCAAGCAGCAGCAGGAAGAGTTGCGTTCGCAGATCGTTCCTGGCGCGCAGATCATGACGAACTTCGGGCTCTTCGGAAAGCTCATCTCGGTCGACGAGCTCAGCAATGAAGCTGAGATCGAAGTTGCTCCCGGGACTGTCGTTCGCGTTCACCGCCAGACCATTGCGAAGGTAGTCGACCCCACCGTCGTCGATCCCGACGCGCCGCGTTCGGTCGAGGAGGCGATGGCCATCGCAAACCGCGAACAAGAAGCGCGGGACCGCGTGAAGCTCAACGAGGATTCCGCCATCCCCCTCGGCGAGCCGGAGTTCGGCGAGCGCGTGGACGAGCCCAAGAAGCCCGCGCGCCGTACGACCAAGAAGGCCTCGGAGTAGGCACTACTCTTAGATGCCGGTCGAAAGATCGGCCTATTTCGGGTGCCCACGCGTCTAGAGCGTCGGTTCGCAGAGAAAGCTGAGTTGCACAGGTGGCCAGATCTACCCCCGTCCGTAAGGCGTGGCGTTCGCTCGCGTGGCTCGGTGTCATTACCGTTGGTCTGACGGCGATCCTCGCGGGAGGCGTTCTCTTCAGCACGGCAACGTGGGCGCCGAAGCTCGCTCTCGACCTCGAGGGCGGAACCCAGATCATCCTCGCCCCGCGACTCGAGAGCGGTCAGACGGTCACGCAGGAGCAGCTCGACCAAGCCGTCTCGATCATTCGCGACCGCATCGACGCGAGCGGTGTGGCCGAAGCGGAGGTGACCACGCAGGGCGGTCAGAACGTCGTGGTCTCGATCCCTGGCGAACCGGATGCCCAAACTCTTGCTCGCATCCAATCGTCGGCCAAGCTCGAGTTCCGTCCAGTCATCTACACGGATGTGGCGACGACGAGCACCGCCGATTCCAGTACGCCCACGCCAGAGCCGACGGATGGATCCACGCCGACCCCAGAGCCCACGCTCGAGTCGACTCCCACCGCTCAGCCGACAGATGCAAGTGATCCCAACTGGGTGACTCCCGCGCTCTACGACCAGTTCCTGAACTTCGACTGCACGACTCTCAACGATTCCAACGCGAACGTCGCTCCCGCTGCGGAACCGCTCATCACGTGTGAGCAGGACGGCAGCTTTAAGTACATCCTCGGACCTGTCGAAGTTTCCGGCGAGACCATCTCCGACGCGACGAGCGGTATCGTGCCGAACTCCCAGGGCGCGAGCACGGGTGTGTGGGGAGTGTTCATCACCTTCAACGGCGAAGGCACCGATCAGTTCGCCAAGGTCACCGAGCGACTGTTCGGCTTCCCGCAGAATGACCCTCGCAACCGATTCGCGATCGTGCTCGACGGTGCCGTCATCTCGGCTCCCACCACTCAGGCCATCATTACCGACGGCAAGCCCGTCATCAGCGGAAACTTCACCCAGGAGACGGCGAAGACCCTCGCCGACCAGCTCAAGTTCGGTGCATTGCCCATCGGTTTCGAGGTGCAGAGTAGCGAGACTATTTCCGCGACGCTCGGTAGCGCCCAGCTGCAGAGCGGAATCATCGCGGGCATCATCGGCCTCATCCTCGTCATCGTCTATTCGCTATTCCAATACCGACTGTTGGGCTCGGTCACGATCGCGTCGCTCGTGGTCGCTGCGGTTCTCACCTATCTCGTCATTGCGATTCTGTCGTGGCGCCAGGGCTACCGCCTTTCGCTCGCGGGGGTGGCGGGCCTCATCGTGGCGATCGGTTTGACGGTCGATTCGTTCATCGTCTACTTCGAGCGCATCCGCGACGAGTTGCGTGATGGTCGAGCGCTCACCGGCGCGGTGGAAGCCGGGTGGAAGCGTGCCTTGCGCACGATCTACGCGGCTAAGGCGATCAACCTTCTCTCCGCGATCATCCTGTTCATCCTCGCCGTCGGCAACGTTCGCGGATTCGCGCTGACACTCGGTATCACCGTTGTCATCGACGTCATTGTCGTCGTGCTCTTCACCCACCCGATCATGCAATTGCTCGCTGAGACACGGTTCTTCTCGAGCGGGCACCCGGCGAGTGGTCTCGATCCCAATGCCCTGGGAGCGGTGTACCGCGGCCGCGCCCAGTTCCGTTCCCCCCTTGTCGCTCCGAAGTCGGGGGCGGGCCGTGAGGCCGCACGCCGTCAGACAATCGCGGAGCGCAAGGCCGCTGAGCTCGAGTCGAAAGACAGTACACGCACCAAGGGGAAGGACTCCTGATGGCCGGCGGGTTCGCAAAATTCGGAAACGACCTCTACACGGGTGCGCGGTCCGTCGACTTTGTCGGAAAGCGCCGCATCTGGTACACCATCGCAGCAGTCATGGTGCTCGCCTCGATAGTCATTCCGATCCTGCGAGGTGGATTCGTCTTCGGGATCGAGTTCCGCGGTGGCTCGGAATTCGTCGTGTCCGAGGTGGCCGAGCTCGACCAGCAGGTCGCGACCGATGCGGTGTCCTCCGCTGTTCCCGAGGCCAATCCTCGAGTGTCCGTGGTCGGCGCGAGCTCGATTCGTGTTCAGACGGAACAGCTCACCGAGGCACAGTCGGCCCAGGTGCGCGATGCTCTCGCGGCTGCCTACGACGTGCCCGTGTCAGACGTCACGTCATCGTTCATCGGCCCGACCTGGGGTGCGGATATTACGACCGCGGCAGTTCGGGCCCTCATCGTGTTCGTGATCGTCGCTGCTCTCTTCATGGCGATCTACTTCCGAACCTGGAAGATGTCGGCGGCGGCCAATGTCTCCCTGCTTCACGACATCATCATCACCGTCGGTATCTACGGCATCTTCGGTTTTGAGATCACTCCCGCCGCGGTCATCGGATTCCTCACCATCCTGGGGTACTCCCTCTATGACACGGTCGTGGTCTTCGACAAGGTTCGGGAAAACACCGCGGAGGACGGGAACGAGTCGAAGCGCACCTTCGCCGAATCGGTCAACCTCGGTGTAAACCAAACGCTCGTCCGTTCGATCAACACGGGTGTCGTCGCGGCACTCCCGGTTGCCTCTATCCTCTTCATCGGCGCGTACGTGCTGGGTGCAGGAACGCTGCGTGACATCTCGCTCGCGCTGTTCATCGGAATCGTCGTGGGCACCTACTCCACGATCTTCATTGCGGCGCCGCTGTACTCGCAGCTGCGAGAGAACGAGCCGGCGATCAAGGCGCACACCAAGAAGGTGCTCGCTAACCGCGCACTCGCATCGACAAGCAAGTAGCTCGTGCCTGAGTTCGAACCGACACCCAGCGTCGAGGTCGACGCTGTCCCAGCGCTGATGGCCGCGGGAGCCCAGCTCCTCGATGTGCGCGAGCAGTACGAGTGGGATGCCGGTCACGCACCGGACGCACGCCTCATACCGATGTCGGAGTTTCAGGAGCGCGCGAGCACATTGTCCCAGGACATCCAGTGGCTCGTCATTTGTCAGGGCGGGGTGCGGTCCGATCGGGTTACGCAATATCTCCTCCTCGAGGGGTACGACGCCGTCAATGTCGCGGGCGGCATGAACGCCTGGCAGGCCGCGGGCTTCGACGTGGTGCCGGCGCGCGCCTAAGTAGAATTGGGTGCAGGAGGTGGTCGCGTGACGGAGACGACGCAGAACACCGCCTCATTGCGCACCCTGCTGCCACGCATATTTTCGCGAGCCCAGCCCGCCGGCGCGGTCGACCGGCTCATCAAAACGGTGCGTACGCATCATCCCAAGGCCGATCTGGCACTCATCGAGCGTGCCTACACGGCGGCGGAGCGCGCGCACTCCGGCCAGGTGCGTAAGAGCGGCGAGCCCTACATCACGCACCCCGTTGCGGTGGCGCAGATCCTCGCCGACCTGGGTATTGGGGCGAAGACGATCGCGGCGGCGCTCCTCCACGACACGGTCGAAGACACCGAATACTCGCTCGATCTCGTGAGGCGTGACTTCGGAGACGAGATCGCCATGCTCGTCGATGGCGTGACGAAACTCGACAAGCTCAAGTACGGGGACAGCGCTCAGGCCGAGACGGTGCGCAAGATGATCGTTGCGATGTCCAAAGACATTCGCGTGCTCGTCATCAAGCTCGCTGATCGGCTCCACAACGCGCGTACGTGGGGATTCGTCGAGCAGGCCTCGGCGACCCGCAAGGCGCAGGAGACCCTCGAGATCTACGCCCCGCTCGCGCACCGACTCGGAATCCAGGCCATCAAGCTCGAGCTCGAGGACCTGTCGTTCGCGGTACTTCATCCCAAGCTGTACGTCGAGATCGAAAGTCTTGTCAAGCAGCGAACCCCCCAGCGCGAAGAGTTCGTTCAGCAGGTTATCGACGCGGTCGGAGACGACCTCAAGGCATCGAAGATCAAAGGAATCGTGGCGGGGCGCCCGAAGCAGTACTACTCGATCTATCAGAAGATGATCGTGCGGGGGCGCGACTTCGATGAGATCTACGATCTTGTGGGCATTCGCGTGCTCGTGAATTCCGTTCGCGACTGCTACGCAGTGCTCGGATCCATTCATGCACGGTGGAATCCCATTCCTGGCCGGTTCAAGGACTACATCGCCACCCCGAAGTTCAACCTCTACCAGTCACTCCACACGACAGTGATTGGTCCTCAGGGTCGCGCCGTGGAGATCCAGATTCGCACCCAGGAGATGCATCAGCGCGCCGAGTTCGGCGTCGCCGCACACTGGAAGTACAAGGATCGCGTCAACGGTGGCAAGGGCGACGAGTCGGGCACACCGCGCGACGATGCCGACATGGCGTGGCTCGCACACATCACCGATTGGCAGGCCGAGACCGAGGACCCGGGCGAGTTCCTTGATTCGCTGCGTTTTGAGATCGGAGCGAAAGAGGTCTACGTCTTTACGCCTCAAGGCAAGGTCATTGGCCTTCCGGCGGGCGCGACTCCCGTGGACTTCGCCTACGCGGTGCACACCGAAGTTGGGCACCGCACCATGGGTGCAAAGGTCAACGGTCGACTGGTGCCACTTGAGAGCACACTCAACAGCGGCGACTCCGTTGAGGTTTTCACCTCCAAAAACCCCGACGCCGCGCCGAGCCAGGGCTGGCTCAATTTCGTCAAGAGCACTCGCGCCCGCAACAAGATCCGTGCGTGGTTCACCAAGGAGCGACGCGACGAAGCGATCGAGCAGGGCAAGGACGCGATTGCTCGCGCCATTCGCAAGCAGAATCTGCCCCTTCAGAAGCTCGTGAGTCAGGGCTCATTCGCCGAGGTCGCCGCGCAGATGCGCTACGACGACGTCACGGCGCTCTACGCCGCCGTCGGCGAGGGGCACGTGTCGACGCAGTCCGTCATCGAGAAGGTGCTCGCGACGTTGCACTCGGAGGCGGAGACCGAGGACTCGGACATCGAGTTCACTCCCAAGGGGCGCAGCAAGGCACTCAAGAACAGCGATTCGGGCGTCCTCGTTCGCGGTGCCCCGGACATCCTCGTCAAACTCGCCAAGTGCTGCACACCAGTTCCCGGGGACGACATCGTCGGATTCGTCACGCGGGGCGCGGGCGTGTCGGTTCACCGCAGTGATTGCAACAACGTTCGGTCACTACTCAACGAGCCCGAGCGCATCGTCGAGGTGGAGTGGGCTGCGACATCCAAGTCAGTCTTCCTGGTGCAGATTCAGGTAGAGGCGCTTGATCGGGCGGGGCTGCTTTCCGACGTGACTCGTGTTCTCAGCGAGAACCACGTCAACATCCTGTCGGCGACCGTCTCGACCTCGAGCGATCGCCTAGCGCTGAGCCGCTTCGTCTTCGAGATGGGGGATACCACCCATCTTGACCGCGTGCTCAATGCCGTTCGTCGCATTGATGCGGTGTACGACGTTTATCGGGTCAATAGCGGATAATGCGACCCTCGTTCGGCCGGCGCATCCTGGCCCTACTGATCGACTACGCGCTGATTCTCGCGTGGATGGCTCTGCTCACGCTCTCCACGGTCATCACCTGGGCTATCACCGGGCAGTCCACCAATTGGCTCGCGCTCGGGGTGGGTGGAGCGCAACTTCTCGGTTTTTTGCTGCTTGTCCTTCCCGTCGGCGTCTACCTCTTCGCGTGTGAGGCATCATCGCGTCACGCAACTGTCGGTAAGCGTGTCATGGGATTGCGGGTCGTCGACGAGAAGTCGACGGGAGCGCCGGCACCGTGGCGGGTTCTGGTGCGCACGGTCGTCAAGCTGCTTCCGTGGGAGGTCGCACATTTCTTCATCTGGCAGACGATTGCGACGGTGTCGGCCGGTTCACTCGTTGTCCCCGCCTGGGTCCTAGTGGGCCTTATCCTCGCCGACGTGATACCCCTCGTGTATGTCGGTTTCGTGCTCTTCCACCGTGAGCGACGCGGGCCCCATGATCTCGCCGCGGGTACCCGGGTCATCCGCATCGGCTAAGGCGCTCGATTGCCTGGCGCTTGTTCGGCAGATTCCGTCGTGACTCAATATGACGACGCCACTGCGTCTCGTCGATCTGTCCTATCGCGAGCAACTCGCGAACTACCTGCGCCTCCGATACGCCGAACTCAGTGCTGAATCGCGCGAGGTCGACGGCGGTTCTCAGCGGGGTGGTAAGACGGAGACTGCCGATTGTCGCAAGGTCGGCGTCTGTCAGGACGACTTCGCGCACGGACATCCAGGGCACGCCCGGCACCCGCACACGCGCTCCCACCTCGACGCAGAACCTATGATGACGCGGTGGTGCCGACAGGGCACCCCACACCCACGCCGCCGTGTGCTGCTCGGCAATGAGTCGCACGGGAATGCCGATGCTGACGGCAGCGGCGCGGTGTCTCTCGCGCGCAATCTCGTCTACGGGTGCGTAGGCATCACCCACTCGGAAGACCTCGCCGTCGAGTCGAGCCGCGTTGAGCTCGACCTCCGGAAGGTCGTGGCTGGACAGTATTGGCGGGAGTCGACTCACTCGTCCAGTGTCCGATATCCGCAGCCGATCAAGGATTGAACGGTGGGATCGGTGGACAAGTCGCTACTTGTCGAAAGCGGAGAGCCACGCCTTGCGTGCGTCCAGTGCTTCCTGCGCAGCCGTGATCTTCTTCGTGTCGCCACCCGTCTGTGCCTCGGAGAGTTCTCTCTCGAGCTTGGCGATGGCCTCGTTCAACTGTCCGAGGAACCCATCCGATCGCTCCTGGCGCTCCGGATTGTTCTTCTGCCAGTGCTCTTCGTCGAGCTTGCGAACGGCACTCTCCACCTTGCGCAGCCGGTCCTCGACAAGCTTGACGTGATCTCGTGGAACCTTGCCGATCTTGTCCCAGCGCTTCTGGATTGACAGGAGTTTCTCCTTGGCGGAGACGCGGTCAGTGGCGGTGAGCAACGGTTCAGCTTCGGCGAGAAGTTCGAGCTTGAGTTCGAGGTTCGCCTGGTATTCGACGTTATCCTTTGCGTCGATTTCAGACTTGGCCGCATAAAGCGCGTCGCCGGCATCCTTAAACGACGCCCACAGCGCGTCATCGAATTTCTTGCCGGCACGCCCGGCAGCCTTCCACCGATCGAGGAGGGCGCGATACTCGGGGATGCCGTCCGCGCCCTTGCCCACAAGGGCCTGTGCCCTCTCTACGAGCGCCTGCTTTGCGGCGCGGGCGTCGCGGTGCACGCTGTCCAGTTCGGCGAAGAACGCCTTGCGATGGGTGTCGATCGTCGTCCGAGCGGTGCGGAATCGCTTCCACAGCTCGTTGGCCTCGTTCTTCGGCAGGCGTGGCCCCTCGGCCTGGTGCTTTTGCCAGCGGGCGAAGATGTCGTCGAGGGAGGCGGTGACCTGCTTCCACTGCGCCTTTGCGGGATCCAGCGCCGCCAGAGTCTCGGCCTCTACCACGATGGACTCTCGTTCGGCCAAGGCCGCCGCGACGGCGGCCTTGCTCTCCTCGGTCTGCTTCTCGGTGAGCTCGGAAACGGTACCGCCGAGCGCCTCGATGCGAGAGCGCAGGGCGGCGAGGTTTCCGACGGCGTTCGCGTTCTCGATAGCGGCCGAGAGTGTCTTGACGGTCTTCGCGATGTCGGCGGCCGGGGCTCCACGCTTCGCGCGTTGCTCGACCAGGGTCACCTGGCCCGCGAGCTCGGTGAACTTGCGCTCGAAATAGGCGAGGGCCTCTTCGGGCGTCCCGTCCGGGTACTGCCCGACGGCGCGCTCGCCGGACTCCTCGCGCACGTACACTGTGCCCGTTTCGTCAACGCGACCCCACGGGGCCTGGTCTTCCGCCACGTCATTCACCCTTGCTGTTCTCCGGCCACCGCTGTGAGGCCGGGCACCAGCTTATGGCAACCGGCAAAACAGGGGGATCGCGTTACTGGATCGTGAAGCTGGTTATGGTCGTCGACACGCTGGGCGCGCCGTCTGCGACGCCGCCGACCGCGCCAGCGTCGGTGATCTGAGCCGTGAGCGCGTCAAGACCGCTCGTGACCTGGCCAATCACGGTGTAGCCGCCCGCCGAGTCTTCGGGGAGGGTGGTGTCTTTTGTGACGATGAAGAACTGGCGTCCGTTGCTGTAGGCGTCGTTCCCCGCCCGCGCGATCGCGATGGTGCCCGCAGCGTACACGCCGTCGGCGGGGGCGTTCTCGATGGGACCGTAACTGTATGACGGGTCGGTGGCGCCGGTGCCATCGAGCGAGCCGCACTGGATGAGGTTCGCGGTATCGCTTTGCACGAGACGGTGGCAGGTCTTGCCGACGTAGTAGCCCGTGAGGGAATCGGCGGCGATCGAGGCAACGGCCTGAGGTGCCAGATTGCCATCGAGGATGACCTCGAGAGTCACGGTGTCGTTGAAGACGAGCGTCCCTGTGAAGACCGTGCCTTCGGCAAAGGATGGGTCGGGCACGTTCCCGATGTTCGAGCCGGTGCCGGCCTCAGGTTCGAGCGTCGCGCTGGCCGAGGGGGCCGGGGTAGGTGTGCCCGGACCGCCATTGAAGTAGAAGATCTGAGATACAGCCGCGAGAGCGGCGATGACGATAATGCCGCCGACCGCAAAGAGGTTGTCTCGCTTGCGCCGCGAGATCTGGCCTTCGTGCACCGTCTGTCGAGCGTTGTAGCGACGGAGTCGTTCACGCGCCTCGCGTGCCTCGCGCTCGGTGTTCTTGCTTGCCACGGTGCTCCTCTAAATTGCTCGCGGGGACAGAGTGAACTTTACGACGCTTCGTGCTCGGCGGGCCAATCCCGTGATCGGTGGCGGCGGTTAGCATTGCGCCTATGGACGGGCAGCCCGGGATCCGCACGGGATCGACACCACTCGCCGTGCGCATGCGCCCTCGCGCGCTCGACGAGGTGGTCGGTCAGAAGCATCTGTTGACTCCCGGCTCACCTCTCGTCTCTCTTGCGGCAAGCGGGGACGCGCAGCAGGGTTCGGTCTCGATCATCTTGTGGGGTCCGCCCGGCACCGGCAAAACGACCCTGGCCAAGGCGATCGCCCAGAGCTCGGGGCGCAAATTTGTCGAGCTCTCTGCCGTCACTGCGGGCGTGAAGGACGTGCGCCAGGTCATGGACGAGGCGCTGTCGAGTAGGGACCT
>CAYZHZ010000056.1:0-1563 GCA_964477625.1 uncultured Salinibacterium sp. | reverse complement strand
CTCTTTCTCGACGAGATCCATCGCTTCACGCAGGCGCAGCAAGACGCGCTGCTCCCGGGGGTCGAGAACGGGTGGGTCATCCTTATCGCGGCGACCACAGAGAATCCGTCGTTCTCGGTGATCGCTCCGCTGCTGTCCCGCTCGCTGCTGCTCACATTGCAACTGCTCGATGAGGACGACCTCGGGCTCGTGATCGATCGTGCCCTCTCGGCGCCGCACGGCCTCGGCGGCGCGGTGGAGCTCGATGACGAGGGCAGGGCCGCCATCATCCGCCTCGCCTCGGGCGATGCGCGTCGCGCCCTCACGGCCCTCGAAGCGGCAGCACTCGCGGCGAGTTCGGCGGCGGATGATGCGACACCGGTCATCACGGCCGACATCGTCTCCCTCGCCGTCGATCGGGCCCTGTTGCGGTACGACCGGCAGGGCGACGAGCACTACGACGTCATCAGCGCCTTCATCAAGTCGGTGCGCGGATCCGACGTGGATGCCGCACTGCACTTCCTCGCCCGCATGATCGAGGCGGGCGAAGACCCGCGGTTCATTGCCCGTCGCGTGATGATCAGTGCGGCGGAGGACATCGGAATGGCGGATCCGCAGGCGCTACCGATCGCGGTGGCGGCGGCCGAGGGAGTTCAACTCATCGGAATGCCCGAGGGGCGCATCCTGCTCGCCGAGGCGGTCGTCTACCTCGCGACGGCACCTAAATCGAACGCGTCCTACAAGGCGCTCGATGAGGCGATCGCGGATGTTCGTGCGGGCAAGATCGGGCGTGTACCGATGCACCTCAGAGACGCTCACTACCCCGGAGCCAAACGCCTCGGGCACGGCAAGGGCTACAAGTACTCACACGATTCCGAGTTCGGCGTTGTCGAGCAGCAATACCTTCCCGATGAGCTCGCGGGAACAAGCTACTACCGGCCCACGAACAACGGTTACGAGCGTGATGTCGCCGCCCGCCTCGATAAGCTTCGGGCGATCGTTCGTGGTACCGTAGATCCCGCCTAAGGCTAGGGGTTTCGCGCGCGGCTGCAACGAATCCCACTGCCGAGGTCCATCGATCTGTAGCCGATCGGGTTCCGCAAGGCCACTCCCTCAACTTTCACGAAGCAGTTTTTGCGTGTGCACGCGTGCGCTCGAGCTCTTCGTTCCATCCGTTACACAGACAGAAAAGGACACCGTGTCTACCAAGTCACGTACTCGCAGCAAGACCCGCCTCTCTCGCGCGCTCGGGATCGCCCTGACGCCGAAGGCGGCGAAGTACCTCGAGAAGCGCCCGTACGCTCCGGGTGAGCACGGGCGCACCAAGCGCAAGCAAGACAGCGACTACGCGGTGCGTCTGCGCGAGAAGCAGCGCCTGCGCGCCCAGTACGGCATCCGCGAGGCGCAGCTCAAGATCCAGTTCGAAGAGGCTCGCAAGTCGGCCGGCCTGACCGGTGAGAATCTCGTCGAGCAGCTCGAGATGCGTCTCGACGCGATCCTCGTTCGTTCGGCCATCGCTCGCACGACTGCTCAGGCCCGCCAGATGATCGTGCACCGCCACATCCTCGTCGACGGCAAGCTCGT
>CAYZHZ010000055.1:0-16814 GCA_964477625.1 uncultured Salinibacterium sp. | reverse complement strand
GGCGCGTGGGACTTCGCCGGGGATATCACGGCCGACGCGACCACCGCCTCGGCGGGAGGGCGCATGGGGCAAACCAATCAGCGCGGAACGGTCGTGGGAGCGTTCGAGGACTCACTCTCGTCGATCGGGGCGCCGCGACGCACGCGGCTGCGGATGGCCGAGCAGGAGGTTCTCGGTGCTGAATTCGAGACCTTCCCGCCCGAGCCCATCGGTGCGGTGCGGGTGCGTCTGCTCACCGAAACGACGTGTGCCGACCTGCGCGGACCGACGGCGTGTGAGGTCATCGACTCGGCCGGAGTCCAGGCGGTGATCGACCGACTCGGTCCCGATCCGCTCGTCGACAAGGGCCGCGCCGCAGAAGACGAATTCGTCGCGACG
This sequence comes from uncultured Salinibacterium sp., assembly GCA_964477625.1. Classification (GTDB taxonomy): domain Bacteria; phylum Actinomycetota; class Actinomycetes; order Actinomycetales; family Microbacteriaceae; genus Rhodoglobus. The sequence continues at coordinate 16,436 of CAYZHZ010000055.1, read as the reverse complement.
ATACGGCGCAAACCCACCCCGATCTGCCTGTTGCTCATGGACCAGTCTGTCGTGAGTGGGATCGGCAACGTCTATCGCGCCGAGCTGCTGTTCCGCGCCCGCCTGAACCCGCACACCCCAGGCCGGGACCTCCCCGAGGAGACCGTGCGCGCGCTGTGGAAGGACTGGGCGAAACTGCTCAAGATCGGCGTCAAAACCGGTCAGATGATGACGATGGACGGGCTCAGCAAGAAGGTTTACGACGGCGCGATGGCCAGTCGATCCGACCGCCATTGGGTGTATCACCGCACTGGCCTGCCCTGCCGCGTGTGCGGCACGCCGATCGTGATGGAGGAGATCGGCGGACGCAAACTCTATTGGTGCCCAGTCGACCAGGCCTGAGGAAGAGGATCACATGAGGCACACCCCCCGCTACCTGCTGACTGATCCGGAAGAGGTCAGGCGACTCGTGCGCGAGAACCCGTGGGCGACCTTCGTGTCGCACACGGCCAACGGGCTCGTGGCGTCGCATTATCCGGTGATCCTCGAGGAAGACGTCGAGGGCATCAGCATCGTGAGTCACTTCGGGCGGCCCGACGACCAGCTGCACGAACTCGGCGAACACGAGATCCTCGTGATTGTTCAGGGTGCACACGGCTACGTTTCACCGGGTTGGTACGACCAGGGCGACTTCGTGCCCACATGGAACCACGTCACGGCGCACCTCTATGGAACCCCCGAGGTGCTGACCGATGAGGAGAACTTCCGAGTCTTGGGCGATCTCGTCGAGCACTTTGAATCACGGATGCCCCACCCGGTGTTGCTCGACACCGACGAAGAGGCCGCTCGCCGCATAGCCAAAGGCACTGTCGGCCTGCGGCTGCGCGTCGAGCGCTTCGACGCCCGCGCCAAGCTCAGCCAGAACAAGGCCGAGCACGTGGTCGATCGCATCGTTGGCGAGTTGCAGTCAGGAGACAACTACTCGTCGCCCGAACTCGCGCGCGAAATGCGGAGGGTGCACTCTCGTGATTCTGACTAACGCCCGGGTGGATGGCCGAACTACCGACGTTCGCATCGTGGACGGTGTCATCGCCGAAGTGGGCGCAGACCTGGGCTCAGGCATCGATCTCGGCGGTCGCCACCTCGTTCCCGGACTATGGGATCACCACGTGCACTTCACCCAATGGGCGCTGACCTCCCAGCGAGTCGACCTCGCGTCGGCGACCTCCGCCCGGGTAGCCGCGGGATTGATCGGGGACGCAATCGACCGCGGCGTGGGTCGCGCGGGCCTGGTGATCGGTTCGGGATTTCGCGACGCGGCCTGGCCCGACGCCCCCAACGTGGCCGACCTCGACCGGGTCTCGGGTGGCCTCCCCGTCGTGCTCGTGAGCGGGGATCTGCACTGTGTGTGGCTCAATTCGGCGGCACTCGCGATGTACGGTCACGCCGGGCATCCGACCGGTTTGCTCACCGAGGATGATGCGTTCGAGGTCGAGGGCAAGCTCGGGGCGTTCCCCGACGACACGATCGACGCGTGGGGTCGCGAGGCCGCATCGGCTGCCGCACGTCGCGGGGTTGTCGGAATCCAGGACTTCGAAATGGCGTGGAACCTCGAGTCGTGGCGCCGACGGGTGGCGCACGGTCATGACTCACTGCGCGTTGATTTCATGATTTACACGCAGCACCTCGACCGAGCCATCGCGGAGGGGCTGCGCACGGGGGATCGCATTGACGATCTGATCTCGGTCGGGTTGTTCAAGGTGCTCTCCGACGGATCACTCAATACGCGCACCGCTTTCATGCACAAGGAGTATCCGGGCGAACCCGGCAACGTCGGTCAACTCACGGTGCCACTCGACGAGCTCATCGCCCTCGTGAAAAAGGCGGGGGAGGCTGGCATCCGCTCGACATTGCACGCGATCGGTGACCGCGCCAACTCGATCGTGCTGGATGCCTTTGAAGCCGCGGAGGTGTCGGGTGGGCGCATCGAGCACGCACAACTGGTCGCAGCCGACGACTTCGCTCGATTCGGTCGGCTAGGCATCGAGGCAAGCGTTCAGCCCGAACACTCGATGGATGATCGCGACGTGGCCGATCGCCTCTGGTCCGGTCTCACCGATCGTGCCTATGCCTTCCGCGCCCTGCTCGACGCCGGGGCGACACTTCTGTTCGGATCGGACGCTCCTGTCTCACCGCTCGATCCCTGGCTCGGCATCGCCGCAGCAGTCTCACGGTCTCGTGGGGGAGCGGACGCATGGCACCCTGAACAGCGCGTGACCGTGCACGAGGCGCTCGCCGCGTCGACGAAATCACGCATCGAGGTCGGGGCGCCGGGCGACCTCGCTGTGATCGATCTCGACCCCGCCACGGCGAGTGCGGACGAGCTGCGCGAGATGCCGGTCGCGGCGACCGTGCTCGGGGGACGGTTCACGTACGACGCGCTCTGATCCCTAACGGGGAAGGTCCCGGCCGCGAGACCGGGACCTTCCCGCACTAAGAGGGCTACTTCGTCGCGATGTGCGCGAACAGGAACCAGCGGTCCTTTTCCAGACCGCGCGCGATCTCGATGACGACGTCCTGGCTCACCGGGTCGAGTTCGGCGAGTTCGTCGACCGCCGTGCGAACGGTGACGAGGGTCGCGTCGATCGCGGCGATGACCTCGGCGATGATCTTGTCGGACTGCTGAAAGCCGGCGGTCATTGTCGGCGTGGTCGCCTTGGCACCCACCGTCTGGATGCGGGCGTCGATGGGCAGTCCCAGAGCGACGACGCGCTCGGCTGCCGTGTCGGCATAGTCGCGCGCGTGGTCCACGACAGTGTCGAGGAGCTCGTGAACAGCCTGGAAGTTTGCGCCACGAACGTGCCAATGGGCTTGCTTGCCATCCACCGAGAGGGCGGTGAGGTCGGTGACGACGGGACCGAGAAACTGAGCGACACCCGAGGTGACGTCGGGGTCGGCTGAAGTTTGAGGAACGGCTTTGGTTTCTGACATGGTGTGTGCCCTTCTGTGTGCCGTTGTCAACGCTACGCAGGCACCAGAATTCCTTCAAGCAAGCTGAGGCAACGCTTACCGGCCGTCACGGGGGTTATCCCGCGTGTGGGTTGGGAAGGCAGCCGCATGGCTTGCGCGGCTCCTGGTGGCGAGGCTAATGGGGCACCCATCACAATGAGGAAGACCACTATGACGATAGACACCGCACCGCGCTCGGCCAGCCTCTATGGCAGCCTGTGGCGTTCGATGCCCCGCGAACTGCTCTACCTGCTCGTGGCTTTCCCCATCTCACTCGTCGGATTCGGCGTCACCGTGGGTCTGTTCTCGGCGGGCATCGGCACGCTCGTCACGTTCTTCATCGGTGTAGTGCTTCTCATCGCAGCACTGTACGTCTCGCGGGGCTTCGGGGTGCTTGATCTCGCCCTGCTTCGTTTCACGGGCCGTCGGCCGATCCCACGACCCGACTGGCAAGACGATCGCGCTCGCACCGGGTTCTTCGGGTGGCTGCGCGCGGTGCTGGGCAATGGTCACTACTGGTTGTACCTGCTTCATGTCATGATCGTGGACTTCGTCATCACTACTGTGACCTGGACGATCACGATTACGTGGGTGGCTACGGGCGTTGGTGGCGTCACCTATTGGTTCTGGGATTCGTTCATCCCCGATGACGCTCGTGACTTTTCCTTCTCGGTCTGGTTGTTGAGCGGTCTCGGTGTGGTGCCGACAGACCCCCGACTCGCCGACAGCATCCTCACGCTCATCGTGGGCGCCGTCTTCGTCGTGACGCTGCCCTTCGTGACTCGGGCACTCGTTTCGCTGCACTGGCTCGTCGCGCGCGGGCTGCTGGGGGCGTGGCGATCGGATGCCCTGCAGCAAGAGGTTCGCTCCCTCGCCGAGTCCCGCGGAGCAGCCCTTTCCGCGGAGGGTCACTCGCTCCGTCGACTCGAGCGCGACATTCACGACGGTCCGCAGCAGCGGCTCGTGCGCCTGCAAATGGACCTCGCCGCCGCCCAGCGGCAGCTCGACTCCGACCCGGAGAAGGCTCGTGGTCTTATCGCGGAGGCGATGCAGCAGTCGCGCGACGCGCTTGAGGAGTTGCGCGCGCTCTCCCGTGGCTTCGCCCCTCCCATCCTGCTCGATCGCGGTCTCGTGGCTGCGCTCGAATCTGCCGCAGTCCGTAGCCCGATTCCGGCTCGTGTGATCGACGAGCTCCCGCCGAATATCTCGCTTCCTCAGGAGATCGAACGCAATGCCTATTTCTTCGCGAGCGAGGCGCTCATGAACGCCGGAAAGCACTCACACTCCACCGACATCGAGGTACGCGTCGCGCTGTCCGCTGACCTGGCGACCCTCGACGTCTTCGTCGCCGACAATGGCACGGGCGGCGCGATCTCGGTGGCAGGGCACGGGATCGCCGGGCTGCACGAGCGGCTGCGGGGCCTGGGAGGAACGCTCGAGGTTTCGAGCCCCGTCGGTGGTCCCACCTTGCTCGTGGCTCGCCTACCGATTCCTGTTGCATCGACCTCGCCCGCCTAGCATGAACGATGTGAGCACAGCATTGCGGGTCGTCGTCGCCGACGATTCCGTGTTGCTGCGCGAGGGACTCGTGCGCGTGCTCGTCGAGGCAGGGTTCGATGTCGTGGGGTCGTTCGGAGATGCCGAGTCGATGCTCCGCGAGCTGGAATCGGTCGCTCCCGACCTCATCGTGCTCGATGTGCGTATGCCGCCGACGTTCCGCGACGAGGGGGTTCGCGCGGCGATCAGCGCGCGCGCGACGAGCCCGAGTGTGGGCATCCTGTTGCTCTCTCAGTATGTCGAGGTTGCCTACGCGCAGGACCTGTTGTCGTCAGGTGCAGGGGGTATCGGGTATTTGCTGAAGGACCGCGTGGCCTCTCTCGCCGAGTTGCGGGACGCTGTCGAGCGCATCGCGGCGGGGGGAACCGTACTCGACCCGGAGGTCGTGGCTCAACTGCTGGGGCGGCGTCAGGATCCCCTCGCTACGCTGACCCCGCGCGAGCGCGAGGTCATGGCGCTCATGGCGGAGGGGCGCACTAATGCCGCGATCGGCGCTCAGTTGGTCATCGGCACGGGCGCGGTCGAGAAGAACGTGACGTCGATCTTCCAGAAGCTCGGGCTGGATGACTCGGGCACCGATCATCGACGGGTGCTCGCGGTGCTCGCGTGGTTGCAGCGCTAGGTCAGTAGTCGACCTGCTGCACGATGGTCCCGCCAGAGGTGTATCGGAATTCGGGTTGTGCAAGCGGGCCACGCGTTCGCAGCTGATTAGTCCAGGAGCTGCCGGACCACAGGCGCAGCCTGCTTGATCCTGCCGGGTCGGGATACCAACCGACGGGCGCGGTAACCGTTGCGCTCGGGGTAAGCGTGTGTGACATGTCCCCAGGATAGAGGACAGAAATGTACCCCATTAACCCCCAAGGGTGGGGGTATATCGGTTAGCGAAGGCTCGACAGTCGAGTCGTTGCGCTCCGAAAATCACGCACGCGTTTCTCGAACGTGAGGCCGAGGAAGAGAACGATCGCGCCGCCGATCACGGCCCACACCCACCACTCGGTGAGCTCATACACCGTGCGGATCGCGGGAGCGAACGTTCGAAGCGCGTGAACGAGCACAACAACCGATCCAATGATGAGTGGCGCCTGTAGTCCGCGTAGAGCGCCGACGACGATCACGACTACGCACACAACTCCGAGCCCGACAAGCCGCCACAGGGGCTGCTCGACGAATGTCGTGAGGAGGGATGGCACAAGCAGTACGCCGAGACCTGGCGCGAGCCACGGCCAGCTGCGGGACTGCGGCGCACGAGCCAGGTGGATCGATCCCGTCACGATCAGCGCCCCGGCGATGGGGAGGGATACCCACTCCAGTGGCTCGACAGCGCCGATAGCCACTCCTGCCGCGGCTGCTACCGCGGCGAGCGCGATCGCGACCCAGCTCAGGAGCCTCGAGAGAGGCACCCTGTCGATAAGGAACGCAAGCACGTGGATGATGCAGAACACCCCCACAACGGCGAGAATCCGTGTCGCACCCACCGCATCCGGCGTGCTGAGGAAGAGCTCGATCCCGAGCACTGCGATCATCGCGAAGATGCTGGTCCCCAGACTCACGGCAGTGCGAACCCGACTACCGGTGGCGAGTCGGGACTGTCCGAATGCCGCGACGAACACCACCGCGAACGCGATCGCGAGCCAGAGATCGGCGGAGTAGTCACCCTTCTCCCGAGTGGCGGCGATGGCGACGGCCCGCCCGAATCCGCCAACGATGACCCCGGCGGCACCCGCGATCGCCGCGACATCGAGGTAGGGCCGCAGCGCGGGGGAGCCAGCCGTGAAGCTCCCCAGAAGGAGGAGCGCGGCGCTGAGTGCGACCACGGCGAAGGTTCGAGTCGCGGCTCCCGCCGTCGAGTAGCCCGCGATCGGCAGAATGGCAACGAGGAGTCCACCGAGCGCGATGAGGGGCGCCGTCGTGCTCGGCGCGGGGCGCGCCGCACGCCAGGCGAGCGCGGCGATCGCGAGCAGGGCTCCGGCCAGGGGCAGCACGTAAGGCTCGACGTGCCGCACCTGCGAGTCTCCGAGGCGCCACCACAGACCCGCGGTAGCGAGTGCGAGCGCGAGCCACCCGAGGTGCTCGCGGGGCGACGTCGAACCAACGAGTCCGTCCCGCGAGATGGCGACCAGGAGCACTGTGATTCCGCCGAGCACGAGCACGAGCCACGCTTCGGACGACCGCGTGGAGACGGAAGAAACGAGCGCGGGCGCCGCGACGAGAGCGATGCCGATGTCGCGCGCGACCCGGGCTGTGTCAGACGCACGTGTTGTCGAGATCAGGAGTGATGCCGCGGCGACAAGCACGGTCGCGCTGACGGGGGCGATCGAGCTGACGAACGTCGGAAGGTCGACGAGTCGGATCGCTGAGTCGACGAGCCAGGCCACCGCGGGGGCGATCGACACGGAGGCGGCAACTCGTTCGACCGCGAATGCCGCGGTACGGGGTGCCACAATCCAGAGCGCAAGTGCGAGCAACGCGCCGACGGCGAGCGTGGCGCTCGTGGTGAACTCGGGCAGCACGAGTCTGGCCAGGTCGCTCCGATCTCCGACAGCCGCGAGCACCCAACTGATGACCGCAGTGACGACAGTCGCGACAAACGACAGCCAGAACACGACACGAATGTCGAGTACTGACACACAACGCCCGCGCACGAGTGCAGCGATCGCGAGCAGTGCCGTCGCGAGTGCGCCGACCGCGTGGGTCGAGTCGACGGGCGCCCCTGCTCCACCCCACGCGGTGTCATTGAGGTGCCAGAATGCCGACCCGACCCCCGCGAAAGCTACGCCGATCGCGAGAGCGAGCAGCACGGCTCGGCCCGCAGGGACCGGAGTCGTGAGTCGCGCGGCAAGCAGGAGCACGATCGCCGCGAGCGTTCCGATCCACCAGAGGTCGAAGCTCGCCCAGGAGGTCGCATAGGCGAGAACGAGTGAGGCGCCGGCACCCACGGCGATCGGGACGAGCGTGCGAATGCCGCGATCCCGTAAAGCGATGAGTGCCGCTATCCCTGCCGCCGCGAGCGCGAACCACAGTGCAACGACGAGCCAGAGTACAGACGCGAGCGGTGCGGCCACGACGGCCGTCGTCGCGGCAGCCCACAGAAGCACTGGAGTACGGCGCGCGAGTAGCGACGACATGGCCCAGAAAATCGCGAGAAGCATGCTCACGGCGGCGAGCGCGAGCACGGACCAGATCTGTGGGGTGGTGGGCTCCGCGATGAGCGTCGCCGGTTCCGTCCATCTCGGAATGGCGAGCGCGACTGTGCCGGAAACCGATCCGAAGGAGATGACGAGCGCAACGATGGCGGTGCACGCGGCTACAGCGGCCGCCGCCGCTGCGGAGACCCGCGCCGCGACGACGACGTGCGAAGTAGTGCTGCGTCGCGACAGCAGTTCGAGCGCGAGCGCGATCGCGGTGGCAGCGGCCACGGGCACGATCACCATGAACTCGGTGGAATTCATGCGGAATCCGGCGGGCACGAAGCAGACGGCCGCGACCACTCCGCCAAGTGCGGCGAAAACGTACTGGAAACCCCGCAGCGCATGGGCCCGCAGCAGCACTGCCACATGAACGAAGGAGACCGCCGCGGTGATGGCGAGCCCGACCGTCGCAGCCCAGTCGTCGTCCCACACCAGAAAGAACGACACAAACGTCGCCACGAGCAGACCAAGCACGGCGATGGAGAGAGGAATGACGCGTTCGAGTCGACGCGCCCCCGCGACCGGGTGGATGAGCCCGGCGAGGGCGAGAGCGACGAACGAAGTGAATACGCGCACGCTCTCATCCGCCGGCTCCATGACGCCCGCAACGACGAGCGCGACTCCCGGGGCGAATGCAGCGAAACCCACGAGGCTTGGCAGGCGCAGTCGCGTGACCGTGCTCCAGATCACGAAACCGATGGCCGAGAGCACGAGCACGACGCCCCAGTAGAGCGTGGCATCCACCCCGGCGGTGCTGAAGAGATCGTTGGCGCGCAGGGCGAACGCGTCGAGATAGACGAAGACGACGGCGAGTGCGGCGATGGCCTCGGCGGTTGCCCCAAGGTGCCGCTTCTTCAGGAGCGAGGAGCCGACGAATGCCGCCACGGTGACAGCGAGGATGATGATCGATCGCCACACCAGGCCGAAAGTGATGAACGCGTACACGAGGAAGAAGATCGCGCCGACCGCCAGCAGAGAGACTCCGACGATGAGAAGGATGACCTGCACACCAAAGTGGCGTCGGGGTGCAGAATCCTGGGCAGGCATCGTGGGGGCTGCCGAGGGAGAAGGAGCCGTGACGGCCGTCGCCGTGAGGCCAGTGTCGGCTGGTGCGGGCGCTTCGTTAGCGGGCACGGCAGGGACGGCCGGGTGCGCGGCAGCCGCGCGCGCCGACTCGTACCTGATGCGCCCGATGATCTCGAGTCGCCGGTCGAGTGCTGCGGCGCTCTCGAGCGATATCGCGCGGAGCTCCGACGCGAGTGGATTCCCCAGATCAAGCCCGCACACCGCGCATACCGTGCCGATCAGGGGGGTGAAGCACGCCGGACACTGGGCAGCGCTCGTCAGGTCGTCGGGGCGCCGCGGAAAGAGAACGTGACCGACATACGGAAGGTAGGACTGCTCTGCCATTGAGTTGCTGCTCCCCGGTGGTTTCGAGGTTCAGGCTAGCGGGAACCTCTAGACGCTGGGCCGGGGTGCCCCGTGGCGTGGATAAGATGGGGCTGTGAAGATCATCGCCTTCGTCATCTCCCTTGTCGCGTTCGTGCTCGGCCTGTATGTCATGGGTTCTGCGTTCTACGTTCCCGGCTTCGAGGGCGTGGTATTCATCGGCGGCATCCTCCTGTCGAGCCTCGGTCTGGCCATCCCCGTACACGTTCTCAAGCGCGTCGACGGCTGACTTACCGTCCATGGCGAGCGTCCTGAGTCGGCTCGCACCCCTCGTCATCACCCTGCGAGGTTCGAAGTGGCGATTCAGTAGCGCTGAGCGCACGTTGCGACAGATCGAGCGGCTGCAGCATCATCCGGCGTCCTTCGCGCCTCCCGCAAGTCTGTCGCGGCGGGTCGATGTTGAACGTCGTGATGTCGACGGCTGGCCGGTCTTCACGATTCGACCGAAGGATGCCCGACCCACCGGTCACGTCGTGTACCTGCACGGCGGCTGCTATGTCTTTGAGATCGACCCCGTGCACTGGACGCTAGTGGCCTCACTCGCGATCGACGCTGGGGTGACAGTGGTCGTGCCCATCATGCCGCTTGCGCCGCGCGGTGTGGCGTCGACGATCGTGCCGCGTCTCGCCGACATCGTCGAGAATCTCGTCAGTGAGGTCGGGCCGGCGAACGTGAGCGTGGTGGGGGATTCGTCGGGAGGAGGAATGAGTCTCGCAACCGCGATGGTGCTGCGTGACCGCGGCGTCGCACCGCTCCGTTCGATCGTGTTGATCTCTCCGTGGCTCGACATCAGCGGCACAGATCCCCGACTCGCGGAGATCGCCCCGCGGGATCCGTGGCTCGCAGTCCCGGGTACGCGCGCGGCGGGCTCGCTCTACCGCGGGGAACTCGCGGTGGACGATCCACTCGTCAGCCCCCTTCACGGATCGCTTTCCGGCCTCGGGCCGATCACGATGTTCAGCGGGACCCGCGACATTCTCAACGCCGACGCCGAGCGCCTCGTCGCGCGGGCCGCCGAGGAGGGGATCGCGCTTGATTACCAGGTGGGCGCGGGGATGATCCACAACTACCCGATCCTGCCGATGCCCGAGGGCGCCGCCGCGCGAGAAGTAATTGCTCGCGCCATCCGCTGACCCGTGCTGGGGCAGACGGGGAAGCCGGTGACCGATACGATTCGGCACATGTCGATGCGCATCATCCGCAATTCTCTCGTCGCGTTGGTCGTCGTGGCATTGACCGCGGCGTGCGCTCCGAGCGCCGAGGTCGTGCAGACCCCGTCGCCGACTCCGCTGGTCACCACGACCGCGACCGCCACCCCGACCCCGGAACCCGACGTCTTCACGATCGTGGTTCTGGGGGATTCTCGCGCGAGTGAGAAGCCAGTCGACTGTTCGGGGTGCACCAGCTTCGTGCAGCAGCTCGCCGTGACCCTCAAGGGTCAGCTCGGCGAAAAGATCGAGGTCGTCGACCACACCAAACCCGGCACCGACCTCACCGCGCTCTCCCTGGCTTTGGGGCGGGACGACGCGATCAAGGAAGACCTCGAGGCGGCGGAGATCGTCATCGTCTCCGTCGGTCGAGAGGAAGGTCCGCCCTGGGAAGGGGAGGGATGCCCGGGGGGACCCGCGACCACGCCGCGGGAACAGCTCGCCGTCATCGCGACGTACACGCCCGCATGCATCACAGAGACCATCACGATCTTTGGGGAACGGTACTCCGACCTCTTCGATACGATCGCGACGCTGAGCCCCGACGCCGAATCGCGGTTGGCGATGACACTATTCAACTCATTCCTCGGCAACCCCGAGTACGGCACGATCGACGCCGCCACGACTTCGCGTCTCGTCTCGATCGTGACCGAGTGGAATAAGGCGCAGTGCGACGCGGCAAAGCCCGTCGGCTTCACGTGTCTCGACGTCTATCGCGCGATCAATGGTGCGACGGGTCGCACGCCCGGCGGCGCGCTGCTTTCGCCAGACCACGAGCACTTTTCGCAAGCCGGTCACGACGCCCTCGCCACCCTCATCACGCGCGCGTCGTGACAGGCTAGAGACCGTCCGTTCGCGACGACCGCCACTCGACGTGACGGGTCGCCAGATCGTCACGCTCGGCAGTGGTTGCCGTGATGACGTCCGCCCCGCCGTCGTAGGGGTGATACAACCACTCGAGAGTCTCGTCGGCGATGATGACCGACCCCGTGTCGCCCCCTGCGACGGCCTCGAGCAAAGTCTCAAGGTCGAAGTGGGTGCCGATCCAATAGGTCGACTCCGGTTCGCGATCTGTTGATGGAACGGCCCGCCACAGCTCGGCAGCCGGCAGCGCACGTGCGACCCATCCCGCAAACCCGTCGCCCGGGGCGTAGTCCTGCGCGATCACGACGAGAGGGGAGCCGGATGTCCGCAGCTCGGCGAGCACGTCGAGATGCCGTCGCCGCACCTCGACGGCCTCCGCCGTGGTCGTCGCGTAGCGCTTCCCGCTTGGCAAGCTGTGGAACCGTACCCAGCGCTCGGGGAATCGTTCGCGCAACGAGTGCCCGTCGGGTACAACGCCCCACGTCGCGTCCCACAGCGCATCGAAGTTCATGGCCCACGACGCTAGCGCACGGAGACGAATTGGAGGGGATGACGGGAATCGAACCCGCGTAATCAGTTTGGAAGACTGAGGCTCTACCATTGAGCTACATCCCCGGAGCACACCTGTGAAGGCGCGACGTCCGGGATTTACTGTACCTGACGCCGGAGGATGTGCCACACATGACCAAGCCCACTTTCGGTGAGCGGTTCCGCTACTGGTTCGACAACTGGATGGCGAAGGGCACGATCGCCCTTATGGCGCTCTTGGGCGTGGCGACCGTCGTGCTCGTGGTCGTTGTGGGGGCGATAACGTGGCTCGTTCTGACGCTCATCCCAGACAAGTACAACCAGTTCAGTGAAGACTTCACGCCGTTCGACATCTTCTGGGGCGGCCTCATGCGCACGCTCGATCCAGGAACGATGGGGGGCGACCAAGGGTGGCTGTTCCGCATCCTCATGCTCATCATCACGATCGGTGGACTCATCATCGTGGCGAGCCTCATCGGCATCATTTCGGGGGCGTTCGACTCCAAGGTCGAGGAATTGCGCAAGGGCCGCTCGAAAGTGCTCGAGTCCGATCACACCCTGATCCTGGGGTGGTCGAGCAAGGTCTTCCCGATCGTCAGCGAAATCTGTACCGCGAACGAGTCGCGCGGCAAGTCGGTCATCGTCGTGCTGGCAGACAAAGACAAGGTCGAGATGGAGGACGAGATTCGCGCGCAGGTGGGCAACACCGGCAAGACGCGCGTGATCTGCCGCACCGGAGACCCGATGGACCTGACCGAGCTCGAGGTCGCGAACCCGTCTCGCGCGCGCAGCATCATCCTGCTGTCGCCTGAGGGCAGCCCGGAGCCCGACCTCGACGTCATCAAGACCGCCCTCGCCCTCACCAACAACCCGCATCGTGGCCCCGAGCGGTTCCATATCGTCGGGGAGCTCGAAAATCCCGAGAACCTCGAGGCCGCGAACCTGGTCGGCAAGGATGAGGCGCACTGGGTACTCGGTGGCGAACTCATCGGTCGCATCACCGTGCAATCCTGCCGCCAGTCCGGTCTGAGCGTGGTGTATTCGGAGCTACTCGACTTCGAGGGCGACGAGATCTACTTCACCGAGCAGCCGAGCCTCTACGGCACGTCGTACTTCGAGACCCAACTCGCCTTCGCCGACTCCACCGTCATGGGAATGGTGAAGGCTGGCGTGCCGCAGCTCAACCCCACCCACACGGCAATCTACGAGGAGGGTGACCAGCTCATCGTCATCGCCGAGGACGATAGCGCGATCCGGTTGGCGCAGCCGGGTGTTCCCGACGTTACCTCGGTGAGCGCCGTGGCCGGGGTCCCACCTCAGGCGGAGCGCACCCTCGTGCTCGGATACAACGACGGTCTTCAGCTGATGCTGCAGGAACTCGATGAGTATGTGTCGAAGGGATCCGCCGTGACCGTGCTTGCTGAGGTCGAGGAGCCGCACTTCCCGTCGTTCTCCAACATCTCTGTCGCTTTCCAACGCGGTGACGCCACATCCCGCGCGCTGCTCGACTCGCTCGAGGTGGAGAAGTACGACCACATCATCGTGCTCGCCTACAAGCATCTGGATCCGCAGCGAGCCGACAGTAAGACGCTCATTACCCTGCTGCAATTGCGCGATATTGAAGAGCGCACCGCGGCCGACTTGAACATCGTGAGCGAGATGCTCGACGATCGCAACCGCGAGCTCGCCGAGGTCACCAATGCAGATGACTTCATCGTCAGCGATAAACTCATCAGCCTCGTGCTCTCCCAGGTCTCGGAGAATCGCAAGCTCACTGCGGTGTTCGACGACTTGTTCTCCAGTGTCGGAAGCGAGATCTACCTGAACCCGGTGGAGTCCTATGTTGCCCCTGGCACGAGCGTCGACTTCTACACTGTGCTCGAAGCTGCACGCCAGCGTGGTGAGACGGCGATCGGCTACCGAACGATCGCGGATGCCCGCAACAGCGAGAAGGGCTATGGCGTGGTCGTCAACCCGCTGAAGACCGACTCTCGTGCATTCGCCGAGGGCGACCGAATCATCGTTCTCGCCGAAGGGTAAGCTAATTCGGTTGCACCGCGTATCGTGCGGGGCGTAGCTCAGCTTGGTAGAGCGCTCGGTTTGGGACCGAGAGGCCGCAGGTTCAAATCCTGTCGCCCCGACAGCATGACAATCACGACCACTAACAGGAGAACCACACCGTGAAGACCACGATTGAGAAGCTCAGCCCGACTCGAGTCAAGCTGAACATCTCGGTGACGCCCGAAGAGCTGAAGCCCAGCATCGATCACGCGTACGAGCACATTGGCTCGCAGGTGAACATCCCCGGCTTCCGTAAGGGCAAGGTGCCGCCGCAGCTCATCGACCAGCGCGTCGGCCGCGAAGAAATTCTCAACCATGCTGTCAGTGACGGTCTCGACAAGTTCTACCGCCAGGCAGTCACCGAAGAGAAGATCCGTGTGCTTGGCCGCCCGGAAGCGGACATCAAGACCTGGCCCGAGGTCAAGGACTTCTCAGGCGACCTTGAGTTAGTTGTCGAGGTGGACGTCCGACCCGAGTTCACGATGCCCAAGCTCGAGGGCCTGAAGCTGACCGTCGACGCTATCGAGGTCTCGGCGGACGACGTCAAGGACGAACTGGACAACCTGCGCAGCCGTTTCGGCACACTCGTCACAGTCGACCGCCCCGCGAAGAAGGGCGACTTCGCACAGCTCGATCTCGTTGCCAAGATTGGTGACAACGAGGTCGATTCAGCCTCGAGTATTTCGTACGAGGTGGGATCCGGCGAGCTCATTGAGGGAATTGACGAGGCCCTCGATGGGCTCAGCGCGGGGGAGGACACGACATTCGAGTCGACCCTTCTCGGTGGCGACCACGAGGGAGAGAAGGCCCTTATCTCCGTGTCGCTTCTTTCGGTCAAAGAGCGCGAGCTCCCCGAGGCCGACGACGACTTTGCCCAGATTGCGAGCCAGTTCGACACCATCAAGGAACTCAAGGCCGACATCAAAGCCCAGGTAGAGCGCTCCAAGGCGTTCGGTCAGGGTGCGCAGGCCCGTGACCAGATTGTGGACGAGCTGCTCAAGTCCGTCGACATCCCGGTTCCTGCCAAGCTCGTCGAAGAGGAGGTGCACCGTCACCTCGAGAACGAGAACCGTCTCGAAGACGATGTGCACCGCGCTGAGGTCGTCGAGTCCAGCGAGAAGACTTTCCGCTCGCAGATCCTTCTCGACTCCATCGTCGAGGCCGAAGAAATCAAGGTGAGCCAGAACGAGCTCACGAGCTATCTCATTCAGGGTGCCGCTCAGTACGGGATGGAGCCTGGCGAATTCATCCAGATTCTCGACAAGAACGGTCAGATCCCGGCGATGATCGCTGAGGTCGCTCGCTCGAAGGCGCTCGCCGTCGTGCTCGACAAGGCCAAGGTCGTCGACTCGAAGGGCAAGGCGGTGGATGTTTCGGCGTTCACCGCACCGCTGCTCGGGGGAGACGACAGCGAGTTCATCGAGGCCGCAGCGCCCGAGGGCGAGGGCTCGCACGGTGGTTCCGGAGCGGACTCTCACGGACGCAAGCCGAACCACGAGCACTACGGACACGACCACAAGTAGTCGCGCAGCAACACACCGCCGTCTGCCCCCAGCGAACAGGGCCGATTCGCCGGGACCGCTCCAGTAGATTCGACACCAAGCGATAACTGAAACGGAGCGCTAACAATGGCCCAACCGGCATTGGTCTCAAGTATCTTCGACCAACTCCTCAAGGACCGCATCATCTGGCTGGGTTCAGAGGTGCGCGACGAGAACGCCAACGAGATCTGCGCGAAGATCCTGATGCTCGCAGCGGAAGATCCCGAACGCGACATCTTCCTGTATGTCAACTCGCCCGGTGGATCGATCACCGCGGGCATGGCCATTTACGACACGATGAAGTTCGTCCCGAACGACATCGTGACCGTCGGCATCGGCCTCGCGGCGTCGATGGGACAGTTCCTGCTTTCGTCGGGAACCAAGGGCAAGCGCTACATCACCCCCAACGCGCGCGTTCTGCTGCACCAGCCCTCGGGCGGCTTTGGCGGCACCGCGGCAGACATCCAGACGCAGGCTGGCGTCATCCTCGACATGAAGAAGAGGATGGCCGAGCTCACGGCCGAGCAGACGGGCAAGTCGGTCGAGCAGATCCTCATCGACAACGACCGCGACAACTGGTTCACGGCGCAGGAAGCCCTCGAGTACGGTTTCGTGGATCACCTGCGCGAGTTCGCATCGGACGTCGTGGGCGGCGGGGGCACGGACGATTCCGTCACCGATGCCGACGCCACCGGAAAGAAGGGCTGACCATGAACGACTTCACCTTCGGCACGGCCGCGAAGAGCCCAGCAGAGTCACGCTACATTCTCCCGACCTTCGAGGAGCGCACCGCCTACGGGTACAAGCGACAGGATCCGTACGCCAAGCTTTTCGAGGACCGCATCATCTTCCTCGGAGTACAGATCGACGACGCCTCAGCGGATGACGTCATGGCCCAACTCCTCGTGCTCGAGAGCCAGGATCCCGACCGCGACATCGTCATGTACATCAACTCGCCGGGCGGTTCCTTCACGGCGATGACGGCGATCTACGACACGATGCAGTACATCCGTCCGCACATCCAGACCGTTGTGCTTGGTCAGGCGGCTTCG
>CAYZHZ010000054.1:0-16852 GCA_964477625.1 uncultured Salinibacterium sp. | reverse complement strand
TCTTGTTCGACTGGTCGGCGAACCGCTTGATGAGGTACTCGTAGGCGTTGCCGAAGACGTCCGGGGCGACGGCCGCGTTCGTGAGCGGCTTGGTGCTGAAATGCTCGATCAGGTCGAGCAACTTGCGGTCGGGCAGCTTCTCCTTGTTCGTCCAAGGGGCGTTGCCGAAGATCCCGTAGAGCTTGTCGGGGTTAGCCTGCTCGATTTCGCGGAACGCTTTGACAAGTGCGGTGCCGACGTTTTCGGTGCGTCGACGAACGTCCTCCCACAGCGCACCGACTGGAATGTCAAACCGATGGTTCTCGGCGAAAGCTGCGAACTCTTTGTCACCCCCCGATTCATCGAGAGCGGACTTGTATTCCTCGAGGTACACATCGCTAATCCGCTTGAAGAACATCAGCGGAAAAATGAACTGCTTGAAATCCGCCTGGTCGACGCTCCCGCGGAGCAAGTCGGCCGCTTTGGCGAGATGTTGCTCGAGTTCAGCGAGCGTCATCGGCTCGGCACCGTCAATCGCTAGAGCCCTCGCGACGGCGCGAGCCTCGTCTTCGGTCATGCTCGCCCTGTCTCGGTGTCGCTGAACTTGCTGTGGATCCAGCTTAGTGATCGCGACGTCGCGGCTACCGCACCGCTGGCTACGGAGTCATGAGTGTTTATCCGAGGCGCGGCACCATTCGGCTCGCCTTTCGAGTCTCGTACCGGCTTCCGACCGTCTCGTCGTCAAGCCATCGAAATTGCACCTCTGCTGCTCCGTGGATCGAGTGTGTCTCGGCAGCGGCCGCCGAATACGGCCAGGACTCCGTTCCGATGTTCACTAACGGACGGCGCCGGGCTCCCAACCGAGCTACGAGCTTCGGCCCGTTGACCTCAACGACGAGCCCATCGTCGGCGCGCCCGCATGCCTGAGTCCAGCGACGGTCATCGAACTCTTTGCGTAGCCAGACCCAGTCCCACCTCGGGTTGCTTCCGATCCGCCCAAGCAGCGCTTCGAGCTCGTGGACGGTGAAGATCACGCCGAACTGCGAGCCGGCGTTCTTCCAGAGGTAGCGCACCGCGTCAGGCTGGAGAAGAGATTGTTCAAAGAGCTCAAGCTCTCCGTCGAGCATTCTGAGTACAGGCATGTCTCCTCCGTTGAGTTGGTCGAAGTCGACCGTAGGGAGCGGCACAGACAGGTAGCGAGCGTTTGGCCGGGCTAAGTCGATGACTCGGTGGATTCGCGATGCGGCAGCCACCGCCCATCCCTTACCGCGATATCGGATCGGGATGCGGCAAGGAGTTCAGCGAGTGCCTTCTGTCGCGTCGGAGCAAGACGACGCGATTGGTTCGCTCTGAGTTGCCGGCCGAGCCACCGTGCGAGCGCGTGCTCGCTGCGACTCTCGGCGCTCAAGAAGGGCAGGCGTCCACTTCGTGCGAGGAGCTCCCCGCACGCAGCCAAGTTGCGCTGCCACTGCGCGTCCCAAGGGTCCCAGTCGAAGGCTGGCGACACGTCGAGGCGAGCGCGTTGGTACTCCGTGAGGCCGTGTTCGAACCGGCGCTGTCGCCCCGACCACTCACCTAAGCGACGCTCATCGCCGGGGAGGTTGGCGCTGTCCCGGGTGCGTTCGCGCGGCGCGCGGCCGTGCTCGTACCAGAACTGCTCGTAGGCGTGGAGACGCAGCACCCAATTGCGCGTGCGCCGCAGAAGCCCATCAGAGACATCGGACGCGACGCGGACGTCAGCGAGTGCGTACTGGTGGGACGCGTCGTCGAGCAGCCCGTTCACGGACGCTCGCGCGGTAGCGGCGAGTAGGAGCAGGTCGAGATCGTCAGGCATCGCATCGCTTTCTGGCGAGCGGATGCTCGTCCAAGAGGTCTATGCGCGGTTTGTCACTGGATCGGTGGATCCAGTGCTCACTCGATTCGTAGGGTCTGATCCCGCAATCGAGAGGAGACGTGGGTGCCAGGCCGCCGGAGTGAGCAATGGGATGCGCGTGCGTACATCCCCGTGCTCGCGCTGCCCTACTGGCACCTCCTCGGCCCGTTCGTGCTCGACGTGGTCGCGCGGTGCGAGGGCCGGATCGACCGAACGCCGGAAGCGATGTATGCCGCGGTCACGCCGATGGCGATGTGGGCCTATCAGGTGCGCGGAGACGAACTGACCGTAGAGCGCGTCTTCCGGGGAGCAACGATCGAGGAGTTCATCGCGCGCGGGATGCAGCAATACCTGCCACGCAGCCGCGCGACGACGCGCAGCACGCTCTGGCGGATGCTCGAGGTTCTCGCGCCGGCCGAAGCTTCGAGGGCGCGTCGGCCGATCCACCGCGCGATGCCCACGCCTCCCTACTCAAGCGTCGAGGTCGCGGCACTTCACAGTTGGGCGATCGCGCAGGCGACGGAGCATCGGCGACTGGATGCACTCGCTCTGCTCACGCTCGGGCTCGGCGCCGGCCTGTCAACGAAGGAACTCCTCTCCGTCGACGCTCGCGACATCGCATGGACCATCGACGGTCGACTCGTCGTAGAAGTCGGCGGGAATCGAGCACGCGAAGTGCCGGTACTCGACTCCTGGCGAGGACCGCTGTCTCGAGTGCTGACTCAACGCTCGAACGGGTACCTCTTCCGGCCGCTGCGCCACGCCGCCGCGCATGGACAGGTCACTGACTTCCTGCTTCGCGGACGCACCGACCTAGACATCCGACCGGCGCGGATGCGGACCACGTTCCTCGTCCATCACCTCGCTGCCGGCACGAATCCGGCGCGTCTTCTCCGCATTTCGGGACTGTCGACGCTCGCTTCGCTCGACAGATTGCGCCCATTTTGCCCCCACTTCGGGGGTCATGCCAAGGAAGCGCATTCGAGGCATGTGGGCTCTGATCTGGGTTTTCTCTCACCAGGCGGCGAGTGGTAATCCGCGAGGCGCTGGTTTGGGCGCGCAGGTTCGCGGAGGTCGCCGCGCACACGGTGTGCATGAGAACAAAAGACCGAGTCATTGACTCCCCCAACATCACCTTCGACCGTGCGCGCGAGCTGGACTCTACGATCCCGGAGTGGGCGTGGCGGCTGACGGCGAACTACACGCCGGTCGGACTGACGGCCTCGCAGTCGGCGCCGATTCGCGGATTCGTCGCCGAGACCACGGTCCGGATGAAGGCACGCACCTTCGATGGCGTGCGCCGCGTGAACTCCATGACGAGCGGCTTCGTCGGCTGGGTCCACGCCATCGCTTGCCCAGACCTGACCGTAGGCACCGTCTACACCCCGCATCACGTCGACCGGTACCTTCGCACTGCCGTCATGACCCAGAAGAGCCTCGCCTACCGGTGGGGAGTCTCGTGCCAGCTGGCCAAGATCGCCCGCGAGCTCGAAGGCGTTGAGATTCCGCGGGTGACGTCGGCTCCGCCGAAGCATTCGGCGAAGGTTCTGACTGACACTGAGATCCCGTCGCTGTACTCGTGGTCGCGCGGCCTGACAACGGACCACGCTCGCCGGAACGCTGCCGCGATCCTGGCGCTCAGCGCTGGCGCTGGCCTGACGCTCGAGGAGATCGCCGAAGCACGCGTTGAGGACGTGGAGTACCGCGTCGCCGAGGAGCTCGTACTCCTCAAGGTGCGCGGCGTCCGAGAGCGCATCACCGCGGTTCGCCGCGTCTGGGCGCCCTCGCTGTTGTCAGCGATCGAGGGACGCAGTGGAGGTCTCATCTTCCGCGGGTTCCGAGACGGGGAGTACCCGCCGCGGTGCGTTCACCGCTTCCTTGACGATCACCCGGCGCCGCTCCGTCCCAGCGTGCGCGACCTTCGCCGCTCGTGGTTCATCCTGCAGCTCGAAGCCGGGCTACCGACCGACGTGCTCTGCCGCGCCGGTGGTTTCAAGACCGTCCGTGCGCTCGACAACTACGTCGGCTACGCCCGCCCAACCGTTGACGCGATCTACTTCGCGCGCATCGCCGAGGCGGCTGCACGATGAGCGCCATCAGCAACGGCGTCCAGCCCGTCGGCGACCGAATCGGCGAGATCCGCACGACCGGCAGCGTTCGCATCGTCTCGGATGAGGAGCTCTACGGCGGCATCACCCCCGACGAGGTCGACTCGCGCGGCAAGGTGAAGTCCGAGATCTCCGACAAGCTGGTGGACACCGCCATCCAGCGCGTGCGAAACAGCGGTGTGCTTGACCGGCTCGAGACCTGGCGCCGCGAGGACGGATACGACCCGATCCGTGGTGGACGACCGTCTGCGATAACGGCGGAAGCGGTTGTGGTTGCGTTCCTGCTGCTGGCGGGTCTCGGGGAATCGTTGCTCATCCGCGAAGTCGCGAAGCTGCTGCATCACCGCATCAGCGACGACATGCGCACCCGACTTGGACTCGCCCAGCCCGCGCCCTGGTTCATCAGCAAGCATGCCGCCGCTCTCCGCTGGGAAGAGAACGTCCGCAGCACGTTCCGACGCCACATCCTGGACGTGATGGACCCGTTCCCGACGACCCGGCACGAGTCGATGACGATGCTGGAGGTCCAGCAGGCGCTGCTCGCTCATGACCCGGTCAACGCAGAGATCAAGAAGGCGCGTCTGGATGAGTTCATGAACTGCTTCGTGCAGATGACCTACCGCGAGCAGCCCCGTGACATCCGCCGCGCGGGTCGGAAGATGGACCTCACCATCGACCAGACGTTCCTCGCCCCACCCACAAAGAAGGGATACTCCCGCAACCGGCTCGAGGACGACGTCGCCACCGAGCTGCGGGCGCTGCAGGATGGGCGCGCGCTGACCCCGGGCCCGGTCGACCCGTATGCCGGCTGGTACCCGAAGACCGGAGATCGCCCAGATCTCAAGCCTTCCCGGGGGACGGTCGACCTGACCTCGCCAAGCAACCCAGGCAGCGGTCAAGGTTTGGAGTGGGGTTGGACGCTCAACCTCGCCGCCCGAGTCGACGCGAGCATGCCCGACGAATCGGCGTTCCCCCGCATCATCGCGGCAGCCACCCTAAGCCTGCCGAACATCGGCGTCTCCGAAGAAGCCATCACGCTGATGCGCTCCGCCCTCGGCGACGACAACATCCCGGGTGTCGTCGACGCCGACAAGGCGTATTTCGCGAACGCTCTTCCCGAGCGACTTCACTACCCCACTCGCAAGCTCGGATACATGCCCTCCACGGACTACCGGGTCGATCGCATCGGCCAGCCCCGGACGAACGTCAAGGGTGCACTCTTCGTCGACGGACGCCTCTACTGCCCCAGCACGCCCACGCACCTGCTAACGGCTGTCGCCGACGTGCGCTCCGGCGCCATCGACGACGCGACGTTCGCGATGCGACGGGATGAGCGCAAGCACTTCCAAGTCCGCGTCAAGCAGAAGGCCGACACCAACGGCACCGCACGAGTTCAGTGCCCCGCCCGCGGCATCTCGCCGACAGTCACCTGCCCCATCGTGGAGATGCACAAGGACGCCACCCGCAACAAGGTCCGACCTGACGTCGAGGAGGCGCCGGACTTCCTCGATGAGATCTGCAAGAAGGCCCACGGCATCACCGTCGACACGCGCGAGCTGGTCCGTGACGAGCAGGCGTTCGAGTACGGAAGCCCTGAGTGGGAAGCTTTTCACGGGCACGCTCGCAACCTCATCGAGTCGACCAACGCGCAGATGAAGGCCGCGATCGACACCGATCTCTCCGAGGCATCCCGCCGACCGGCGCGTGGATTCGCGGCGGCTGCCTTCTTCTCGACCATCCTGATCACCGTGTTCAACATCGCGAAGATCGCCGCGTTCCTCCACGACCGGCGCCAGCGCCAGATCGAGGGACCTGTCGACCGAGACAAGCCAGTCGTCGGGCGTCGACGCGACACGATGTTCTACAACCCGTACACGGGAACCGTTCCCTTCGGACTCCGAGACCCGGAGTACATCGAGCGACGCAAAGCCGAA
Source organism: uncultured Salinibacterium sp. (assembly GCA_964477625.1). GTDB lineage: Bacteria > Actinomycetota > Actinomycetes > Actinomycetales > Microbacteriaceae > Rhodoglobus. The sequence continues at coordinate 10,958 of CAYZHZ010000054.1, read as the reverse complement.
CTCGAAGAGCGCAAGCTGAAGAAGCGCACTGCACGCGCCAAGAAGTCGGACGGAGCACTCCCGACGCACACCTGACCGCGTCACGCCTCCGAACTGAACAGCACCGCGAATAGCCCCCGCCGACCGGCAGAGGGGCTATTCGTCGTTCCTGTAAACGGCCGGAAGCGCCCGAACTCGACCACGCCGCCGGCTCGACCTCGCTGTGAGCACGCCTCGAACGATTCTGAGCACCGCGGGCGTTCGCGGACATGAAAATGGGCCGTCCTGCATCCAGTTTCCTGGACAGTAATCAGGACGGCCCCTGTGTCGGGCTGACAGGATTTGAACCTGCGACCCCTTGACCCCCAGTCAAGTGCGCTACCAAGCTGCGCCACAGCCCGTGACAACTCGAAAAGCTTACCTTGTTCACGGAGGGCGAACGTGCACTCGGGATTCATCTCGATCGAATGTCGGTGGAATACGGCAGTATGTTCACAACGTTTACTTCCTCGCGGTCGCTCCACCGCGCACTCCACACCCCCTGACGAATGGGACTCCCATGGCTGATTCCAGCACGCCGACAACCGAATCCCCCATCGTCGGACCCAGCGATCACCACGCGCCGGAGAATCTGGGTCGCAATAACCTCGTGATCCGCCTCATGCTGGTCGCGACCTTCGTCGTTTTCCTCAACGAGACGATCATCGGTGTTGCGATCCCGCAGATCATGATCGCCCTCGAGATTCAGGAGAGCACCGCGCAGTGGCTCTCGACCGCGTTCATGCTCACGATGGCCGTCGTCATCCCGACCACGGGCTTCCTCATGCAGCGGCTCTCGACCCGCACGGTCTTCATTCTGGCGATGAGCCTCTTCTCGCTCGGTACGGCGATCGCGGCGATCGCGCCCGGATTCGAGATTCTCCTGGCCGGGCGAATCGTGCAGGCGAGCGGCACGGCGATAATGATGCCCCTCCTCATGACGACTGTCATGACTCTGGTTCCGCCGCACGCTCGCGGGAAGACGATGGGCAACATCTCGATCGTCATGTCAGTCGCTCCCGCCGTCGGTCCCGCCGTCGGTGGCCTCATCGTGCAGAGCCTCGAGTGGCGCTTCATCTTCATCCTCGTGCTCCCGATCGCGATCTTTGCTCTCGTACTCGGCGCAGCACGAGTGCAGAACATCGGCGAGCCGCGCAAGGTCCCGCTCGACGCCCTCTCGGTCGTGCTCTCGGCCTTCGCCTTCGGTGGCCTCATCTTCGGTCTGTCGAGTCTCGGCGAGGCAGTATCCGGACACGAGCTGATGGCGCCATGGATCCCGCTCACGATCGGTGGCTTTGCGCTCGCAGGGTTCGTCGTGCGACAGCTGTCGCTTCAGCGGCTCGACGCCGCATTCCTCGATCTGCGCACCTTCACGTCGCGCGGTTTCACCGTCTCCATCATCCTCATGGTGATCATGATGGGAGCCCTCTTCGGCACGATCATCATCCTGCCGATCTACACACAAGACGTGCTCGGACTCGAGCCCGCATTCAGCGGACTTCTGCTCGTCCCAGGAAGCCTCATGATGGGACTTGCCGGTCCGTTCATCGGTCGCCTGTTCGACCGAGTCGGGCCCCGTCCACTGATCGTTCCTGGATCGATCGCCGTCAGCATCGCACTCTGGGCGATGACCTCCTACGGGGAGACGACGCCGTGGGGTGTCGTCCTCGCGCTCCACATTCTTCTGAGCGTTGGACTCGCGTTTATGTTCACTCCGCTGTTCACTACATCGCTCGGTTCACTGCAGCCGCGGCTGTACTCTCACGGGTCCGCGACTATCGGCACGGTTCAGCAACTCGCGGGTGCTGCAGGCACGGCGCTCTTCATCGCGCTCCTGACGATCGGCAAGGTCACGGCGAGCGCGGCCGGCGCGAGCGACGTGACTGCCCTCGCCACGGGCATCCACACGGCTTTTATGGCGGGCGCGATCATTTCGCTCTTCGCCATCGTCGCCGCATTCTTCGTGCCGAAGCCCGACCTAGCGCATTCGCCCGCAGGCGGCGAGATGGCGCACTAAACGTCTACCGCTTGCGTTTCTCGCGCACTCGCACATTGACGTTAATCGGTGTGCCCTCAAACCCAAAGATCTCGCGCAGGCGACGCATAATGAACCGCCGGTACTGGGGGTCGAGGAATCCCGTGGTGAACAGAACAAATGTCGGGGGACGCGACGCCGCCTGAGTGCCGAATAGGATACGCGGCTGCTTTCCGCCCCGCAGCGGGTGCGGGTGCTCGGCAGTGAGTTCGGCGAGGAGGGCGTTGAACTTGCCCGTGGGGATGCGAGTGTCCCACGAGTCGAGCGCCAGCTCGAGTGCGGGAACAAGCTTCTCGAGGTGGCGCCCAGTTTTCGCCGAGATGTTGACGCGAGGGGCCCACGTGACGTGGGAAAGGTCTTGTTCGATTTCGCGCTCGAGATAGATTCGACGTTCGTCGTCCAGCAAATCCCACTTGTTGTAGGCGAGCACGAGCGCACGGCCCGCCTCGAGCACGAGATCGATGATCTTGAGGTCTTGCACACTGATCGGCTCCGTGACGTCGAGTACGACGACGGCGACCTCCGCGCGTTCAAGCGCCGCGGACGTTCGCAGCGTCGCATAGAAGTCAGCGCCCTGCGCGAGATTGACCCGACGGCGGATGCCCGCCGTATCGATGAATCGCCAGAACCGACCGCCCAGCTCAATCTGCTCGTCAACGGGGTCGCGAGTCGTTCCCGCCAGTTCGTTGACGACGACCCGCTCCTCCCCCGCGGTCTTGTTCAGAAGGCTCGACTTTCCCACGTTCGGTCTACCGAGGATGGCGACGCGACGCGGCCCGCCCACCTCTTCTTTGGCAACGGCGGAGATCTCGGGCAGAACCGTCATGACGTGGTCGAGCAAGTCGGCCACACCGCGCCCGTGCACGGCCGACACGGGCCAGGGCTCCCCCAGTCCGAGAGACCACAAGGCCGCCGCGTCCGGTTCCTGATGAGCTGTATCGACCTTGTTGGCAACGAGGATGACGGGCTTCTTCGTCGAGCGGAGCATGCGCACCACGTGTTCGTCGGTAGAGGTCGCACCTACCGTCGCGTCGACGACGAAAAGCACAGCGTCCGCTAGTTCGATCGCGATTTCAGCTTGTGCTGCTACAGATGCGTTGATGCCCTTGGCGTCCGGCTCCCAGCCGCCGGTGTCGACAATTGTGAAGCGCCGCTCGCCCCACTCTCCCTTGTAGTTGACCCGGTCTCGAGTCACGCCGGGAGTGTCCTCGACGACCGCCTCACGGCGACCGATGATGCGGTTCACCAGCGCTGACTTACCCACGTTGGGCCGGCCGACGATCGCGAGCACCGGGAGGGCGGGCAGGTAGGTAATGGCGTCGACATCGTCCGTCGCAGCCTCAAGAATGTCGAGGTCATCGGCATCTAGTTCGTAGTCACTGAGACCCGCACGAAGTGAGCTCGCGCGCTGCGCCGCTTCAGATTCGTCAATCGAGGACAGTCGCTCGACGAGCGCCGAGTCGAGCTCGGGGAAATCGTCTGTCTCGTCTGCCATGAAACGTCCTTACGTTTGGGGGTTCGCCGTGATGAGCCCCACGACGGCGGCGACAGTCGCGTCGAAGTCGAGTTCGGTGGAGTCAACCGTCGTGACTCCGTCTGCGGCGTTCATGAAGTCCACGACGCGGGAATCCTGAGCATCGCGAGCACTGAGGTCCTTGGCTGTCTTCTCGGCTGAGACGCCGGCGAGCTCGGCAGAACGCCTGCCCATCCTAGCTTCCTCGCTCGCGGTGAGCAGAATCCGGGTCTGCGCATCTGGCGCAACGACGGTCGTGATGTCGCGACCCTCCACGATGATCCCGGGGCGTTCGGCTGAGCGGATGATGCTTCTGAACAGCTCGACCATGTAGGTGCGCACCTCAGGTACCCTCGCGACCGCACTCACGATGGCACTCACCCGAGGCTCGCGGATGTCCTCGGTAACGTCTTCCGAGCCCACACGCACGAAATACTTGTCGGGATCGGTTCCGATGGAGCACTCGAAGGTCGGAAGCGACTCGACAATGTCGGCAGGACCGTAAGTATCGATGCCTTCCTCGAGACAGCGCCAGGCCAAGGCACGATATGCGGCGCCCGTGTCGAGATAGGCGAGCGCGAGCTGGCGCGCGGCCTGCTTGGACACGCTCGACTTTCCGCTCCCGGCCGGCCCATCGATTGCAACGACTATCACGCTCATGCGAATGCTCCTGCGATTTTCCACCCGCGCGCCTCGAGTTCGGCGACGAGTCCTTCTTCCACTTCCGGAAGCACCGAGATCTCGGCGAGTCCGATCTGCGCACCGGGCGAATGCTCCAGCCGCAGGTCCTCCATGTTGACGCCAGCCTCACCGATCTCGGTCAACAGCCGAGCGAGCTCACCCGGCTTGTCGTCGATCATCACGACAATCTGACTGAAATGTCCGGCCTGCCCGTGCTTTCCGGGAATGCGGGAGACTCCAGCGTTTCCTCCGGCGAGCGTCTCCGCGATGGCCCTACGGGATCCCGGTGCATCGGGAGCTTCCAAAGCGGCGATAACCGTATCGAGGTCGGCGCGCATCGCAGTGAGGATCTGCGCAACTGTGGCCGAGTTGGCGGCGAGAATCTGCACCCACAATTCGGGGTCGCTCGACGCGATTCGAGTTGTGTCGCGCAGACCCTGGCCGGCGAGGGACACGGCCGAGTCCGTCGCGGCGCCCAGTCTGCGAGCCAGAAGACTTGCGACGAGTTGCGGGGCGTGAGATACGAGTGCAACGTTGCGGTCGTGCTCGGCGGCATCCATCTCGATCGGTAGCGCGCCGAGGTCGAGAGCCAATTGTTCGACGGGGGCCGCTCGCCGGTAGCTGATCCCGTCGTGACCAGCGATCACCCAGGGACGTCCGATGAACAGGTCCGCGCGCGCGGCTATTGCGCCACTGCGTTCGCGTCCGGCCATGGGGTGCGAACCGATGTAGCGAGACAGGTCTGATCCGGAGGCGCGAAGCTCCTCGAGCGGGGCAACCTTCACGCTGGCGACATCTGTCACGAGCGCGTGAGGGTACGCCGCGAGCTCTGCTGCGACGACCCGTGCTGTGACATCGGGCGGAACACAGACGACGATCAGTTCGGGCCGGTCGTCAGGCTGGGGCAACCTGCCTGCGCCGTAGTCGACTGCGAGGGTGAGACTCGACGGAGACATATCGTCGAGGATGACATCGACACCGTGATCGCGCAGGGCGAGCCCGATGCTCGTGCCGAGCAGCCCAGAGCCCACGATGCGGACAGGTCCCGCCAGACGTCGCTCAGCCACGGGTCGCCTCGCCCTCCTCGTCAGCACCCTCGTCAGGCTTTTCGCCCCGCGAGATGGTCAGCAACTGGCCGAGTTCCACCTTAGTCAGGTCACGAACGTGGCCCGACTGCAAAGTGCCGAGGTGCAGCGGGCCAAACTGGCGACGCACCAACTCGACGACTGGATGACCGACGGCATCGAGCATCCGACGAACTATGCGGTTGCGCCCGGAGTGCAACGTCACCTCGACCATGGACACCCCGCGCGAGGGAGCGCCGAGAAGGCGCGCGCGGTCTGCGACTATTGGCCCGTCGTCGAGCTCGACTCCCTTGGTGAGTCGCGCGATGGTCTGCGCAGATACTGCCCCCGACACCTTCGCGATGTACGTCTTCGAGACCCCGAACGACGGATGCGCGAGAACGTGAGCGAGCTCGCCGTCATTAGTGAGCAAGAGCAAGCCCGAAGTCTGGGCGTCCAGTCGTCCCACGTTGAACAGGCGCTCGTCAAAGTCTCGTGTGAACTGGCGAAGGTCGGGTCGCCCAGATTCGTCAGCGAGTGAACTCACGACGCCGACGGGCTTGTTGAGCATGAGGTAGCGCTTAGTCGTGTCCGTCTGGATGGGCGTGCCATCGACGGCGATTCGATCAGTCGGCAGCACCCTGCGCCCCGGCTCGTCGACCGTCACACCGTTGACGGTGACGCGACCAGCGGCGATGAGGTCTTCGGATACGCGGCGGGACGCAACTCCCGCCGCAGCCATGACCTTTTGCAACCGATCCCCCTCGGGATTCTCACCGTTCATCGAAACCGTCCGTACCGTCGGAGAGAAGCGGTGAAATGTGCGGGAGTTCCTCGATGGAGTTGATGCCGAGTTGGGTGAGCAACAGGTCAGTCGTCTCGTAGTGGATCGCTCCGGTCTCGGTGTCGGTAAAGGCCTCGGTGATGAGGCCGCGACCGAGAAGAGTCCTCACCACGGAATCAACGTTGACCGCGCGGATCGACGCGATCGCCCCGCGACTTATCGGCTGTTTGTAGGCGATCACAGCGAGGGTTTCAAGCGCCGCCTGGCTCAACTTGGTCGGGTTCTGGGTCAAGACAAAGTCCCGCACCACCTCGTCGAACTCGGTGCGCACGTAGATGCGCCATCCACCTCCCACCTCCCGGAGTTCGAAACCGCGACGTACTCCGCCGTTGGCGCCGTCGAAGTCGTCGACCAACCGCTCGATCGATTGCCTCACCGCGGCGACGGGCACACTCAGCGCCGTGGCGAGCGATACCAGGCTCTGCGGTTCGTCGGCCACCATGAGTATCGCCTCGAGGGCGCGCTCAGTTTCCATAATCTGCTCCCAGGTTGGCGAGGCTGTCATCCGACCAGTGCTCGGCGGTCCATCGGATGGTCAGCTCGCCTAGCGGCTCGAGCTGCTCAAAGCCGACTGCCGCCCCGCGATAGAGCTCGAGCACGGCAAGGAAGCGCGCGATCACGACACCTTTCTGGTCCGCCCCGGCGACCAGCTGACGAAAGGTCAGGGGCTCGCCTCGACGCAGGAGTGCGACGACATGGGCCGCTTGCTCCCGAATGCTCACGAGTGGCGCATGCAAATGATCAAGACCCACGCTCGGAATCTCGCGAGGCGCGAAGGCGAGCATCGCGATCGCCGCGAAGTCCTCGGGCGTGAGAGTCCATACGAGCTCGGGGGTTTGCTTGCGGAATTTCTCCTCGAGGCGCACCGATCGGACGTGCCGGGTGCTCTCCGCATCGAGGTGGGTCTGGAACCACTGAGCGGCTTCCTTGAATGCGCGGTACTGCAGGAGGCGCGCGAAAAGCAGATCGCGGGCCTCAAGTAACGCGACATCCTCCGCGTCGACGAGTTCGCCCTGCGGGAGCAGGCCCGCGACCTTGAGGTCGAGTAAGGTCGCCGCGACGACGAGGAACTCGCTCGCCTGATCGAGTTCCTCCTCCGAGTCCAAGTTTTTCAAGTAGGAGATGAACTCGTCGGTGATCTGCGAGAGCGACACTTCCGTGATGTCGAGCTCATGCTTCGCGATGAGACTCAGGAGCAGGTCGAACGGCCCGCTGAAGTTGCTCAGGCTGACGGAGAAGCCCGCAGCATCCGACTCCAGCTCGCCGACCTCGCTAGGCGACTGCGCCACGGGAGATCAACTCTCTCGCAAGCTGGCGATACGCGTCGGCAGCAGAATGCTCGGGGGCGAAAATCGTGAGGGGTGCTCCGGCAACGCTCGCGTCGGGGAACTTGACCGTGCGGCCAATGACCGTCTCGAGCACCTTGTCGCCGAACGTATCCACGACGCGCTCGAGCACCTCACGAGAGTGCAGAGTGCGAGCGTCGAACATTGTCGCGAGAATTCCATCGAGCTCGATCGCGGGATTGAGCCGGTCTCGCACCTTCTCTATAGTCTCGACGAGAAGTGCGACACCACGGAGTGCGAAGAACTCGCATTCGAGGGGAATGAGCACGCCGTGCGCCGCGGTGAGCGCGTTGACAGTCAGTAGTCCGAGTGAAGGCTGACAGTCGATGAGGATGACGTCGTACTGGTCACTGACCTTGCGCAACACTCGCGCCAGAATCGTCTCGCGTGCAACCTCGTTGACGAGGTGCACTTCGGCAGCCGAGAGGTCAATGTTGGCGGGGATGACATCGAGATTCGGCGTGGCCGTGTGGATGATCGCTTCGGCCGGGTTCTTCACCGTGCCGAGGAGCAGGTCGTAGATCGTCGGTACGTCGTGGGTGGGCACCCCGAGACCCGCGGAGAGCGCACCCTGGGGATCGAAGTCGATTGCGAGAACCTTGCGGCCGTACTCGGCGAGCGACGCACCCAGATTAATAGTGCTCGTGGTCTTGCCGACTCCGCCCTTCTGGTTGCACAGGGAGATGATGCGGGCCGGCCCGTGACCGCGCAACGGCGGCGGCGTGGGGAAGTCTGTCTGCGGCCGGCCGGTCGGACCGACGAGCGGTGCCTCGAGACCCGACAAGACTGCCGCGTCATCCCTCTGCACACTCATGCAACGAGTGTACGGCGATGGCTCGCGAGTCTTCTTTTGTACGCGCTCGTGCGCGGCAGGCTCACGTCAACCAAAGGTTGAAGGTTTCGGGTGCCTAGCGAGCGCGTGGATGGGCGGTCGTGTACATGTCTCGAAGGGTGTCTGCCGTCACAAGTGTGTAGATCTGAGTGGTTGCGACGGACGAATGCCCGAGCAACTCCTGCACGACGCGCACGTCCGCGCCGCCGGCGAGAAGGTGGGTCGCGAATGAATGGCGGAAAGTGTGCGGAGAGATCTCTACCCCGACCTGTGCTCGCTCGGCTGCAGCGCGAATGATGAGCCAGGCGTTCTGCCGGGATACGCGGTGGCCGCGCGCGCCCAAGAAGAGAGCCGGTGTCGCTCGTCCCCGCATCGAGAATGTGGGCCGAGCGCGGACCAGATACGCGTCGATGGCGGATCGCGCGAAACTGCCGAGAGGCACGATCCGCTGCTTCCCCCCCTTACCGAAGAGCCTGACTACGTCACCGTCGATCACATCATCGACGTTGAGCGCCACTGCCTCAGAGACACGGGCGCCCGTAGCGTAGAGCAGCTCGAGCAGAGCCTTGTCACGCAGCGCCACTATCTCGTCGCCGTCTGTCGCAGCGAGAACCGCCTCCATCTGCTCGATGGAAATCGCCTTAGGCAGACGCATGCCGAGCTTCGGCGGTTTGGTCTCCGCAGATACGTCGATGGATACGAGCTGCTCCTCGACGAGGAATCGATGAAATCCACGTACAGACGACAACATACGACCGACGGATGATGCGGCCAACGCCCCCTCGGGCCGGGTGCGCAACTCATGGGAGAACTCGGCCACATCCGCAGCCACGATCGCGTCCACGCTCACGACGTTTCGACGAGCGAGGCTCGCCGCGTACGAGTCCAGATCGCGCCGATAAGCCGCGATGGTGTTGACGGAGAGCCCTCGTTCGATCGCCAGGTGGCGGAGGTAGCGGTCGATCTCGTGCGCGATGGGCGACGTCGAGCTCAGGGGGTTGGGCGCCTGGTCCATGGTGATTCCGCAGCTCCGAGGGTCTGCCAACCACGCGCCCTGCTGGCCGATGCGGCGAGGGAGGCGATGGCGAGGATCGAGTTCTGAACGCGGCGTTCGAGTACGGCATCCACCACGTCGTCGAGGGGAACCCAGCGCACTTCGATTCCGGCCTCTTCCTCGGTGCGTTCGTGGATTCCGGTGGCGGCACCGACTCCGCGAGCCAGATAAACGCGGATGCACTCGTTGCTCCCGCCTGGCGAGGTGAGAAAGTCGGTGAGCACGGCCCACTTCTCGGCCACGAGGTCCGCCTCTTCGGCAAGCTCGCGCTGAGCGGCCAGCAGGGCAGACTCTCCGGCGATATCAAGTAACCCCGCTGGCAGCTCCCAGTCGCGCAGGCGCACCGCGTGACGGTACTGCTTGATGAGAAGAACACGATCGCGCTCATCGAGCGCGAGGACGGCGACTGCTCCCGGGTGGTCAACGAAATCCCGCGTGATCGCGTGGTCATCCAGTTCGAATGTCTCGCGGCGAATGTCCCAGACTCTTCCTTCGAACGTCACCTCCGACGAGTGGATCGGAAGGTGAACATCGTCGTCCTGCAGGCTCTGAGTGTCAGACATCCGAGGGCTCGGGAACCTCGAAGAGGCGACTGGCCTTCTGCCGCTCCAGCGCGGCACCGACGAGCCCGCGGAAGAGCGGATGCGCGTGGTTTGGACGTGACCGCAACTCGGGGTGCGCCTGCGTCCCCACATAGAACGGGTGCACGTCGCGCGGGAGTTCCACGAATTCGACGAGTGTGCGGTCCGGTGAGATTCCGGAGAAAACGAGACCAGCATCCGCGATCTGTTCACGGTAGGCGTTGTTGACCTCGTAGCGGTGGCGGTGGCGTTCAGAGATCGTCGGCGCCCCATAGAGCGATTCGACGATCGACCCAGGCTGAAGGGCGGCCTCGTACAGTCCGAGTCGCATGGTGCCGCCCATATCCCCGCCGGCAATGATGTCAACCTGCTCGGCCATGGTCGCGATGACGGGGAATTCCGTGTCCGGGTCGAACTCCGAAGACGACGCGCCGGCCAGCCCCGCGACATCCCGCGCGTACTCGATGACCATGCACTGCAGACCGAGACACAGGCCAAGAGTGGGGATGCCGTTTTCGCGCGCGAACTTGAGGGCACCGAGTTTGCCCTCGATGCCACGAACGCCGAAACCGCCCGGAATGAGGATGCCGTCGAGATCAGCGAGCATCTTCGCCGCACCCTCCGCGGTCTCGCACTCGTCAGACGGAACCCAGCGAATCAATACCTTTGATTGGTGCGCGAATCCGCCCGCCTTGAGCGCCTCCGTGACCGAGAGGTAGGCATCGGGTAGGTCGATGTACTTGCCGACGAGACCGATCGAGATCTCGTGTTTTGGCTCGTGCACAGCTGTGAGCAGGTCGCTCCAGCCGTCCCAGTTGACCTCACCGGCGGGCAAACCTAACTGGTCGATGATGTAGGCGTCGAGACCCTGGTTGTGCAGCATGGTGGGGATGTCGTAGATGCTCGGCACGTCAATGGCGTTGACGACGGCCGCCTCATCCACATCGCACATGAGCGCAATCTTGCGCTTGTTGCCCTCCGAAACGGGAC
>CAYZHZ010000053.1:0-17006 GCA_964477625.1 uncultured Salinibacterium sp. | reverse complement strand
TGGTGTTGTGAGCGGCATCTCTTTCTACGGCAACTGCCTCGGCCTGCCCAACATCGGCGGTGAGACGTGGTTCGACTCCGTCTACCAGGCCAACCCCCTCGTCAACGCGCTCGCGGTGGGGGTGCTGCGCCACGAGGACCTGCACCTGGCGAACGCGCGCGGCGCGGGCAACAAGGTGGTGCTGTTCGGGGCGCGCACTGGTGGGGATGGCATCGGCGGGGCATCCATTCTCGCGTCAGACTCGTTCTCTGAGGGCGGCCCGACGAAGCGTCCGGCCGTGCAGGTCGGCGACCCGTTCGCCGAGAAGGTGCTCATCGAGTGCTGCCTGGAACTCTTCGCGCAGGACCTTGTGCAGGGCATCCAGGATCTGGGCGCCGCAGGCATCTCGTGCGCCACCTCTGAACTCGCGAGCAACGGTGACGGCGGCATGTTCATCGAGCTCGACAAGGTGCTGCTGCGCGACCCGAACCTCACGGCCGAGGAGATCCTCATGTCGGAGAGTCAGGAGCGCATGATGGCGATCGTGACCCCCGAGAAGCTCGAGGGCTTCCTCGCCGTCACCGCCAAGTGGGACGTCGAGACGAGCGTGCTCGGGGAAGTCACCGACACGGGCCGCCTCATCATCAACTGGCACGGCGAGGAGATCGTGAATGTCGAGCCGCGCACCGTCGCGGTCGACGGCCCGGTCTACGAGCGCCCCGTCGCCTACCCCGCCTGGTTGGATGCCCTGCAAGCCGATACGACGGCGAAACTCGCCCGCCCCCGCGACGGCGAGGAACTGCGCGCACAGTTCTTGGCGCTGCTCGGCAGCCCCAACCTGAGCGACAAGACCTGGATAACCAACCAGTACGACCGCTACGTGATGGGCAACACGGCCCTGAGCTTTCCCGACGACGGCGGCATGGTGCGCGTCGATGAGGAGTCCGGCCTCGGGTTCGCGGTCGCGACCGACGCCAACGGACGCTACTGCCAGCTCGACCCCTACCGCGGCGCGCAGCTCGCGCTCGCCGAAGCGTTCCGCAACGTCGCGGCGACCGGCGCGACCCCCGTGGCAGTGAGCGACTGCCTCAACTTCGGAAGCCCTGAGAACCCCGAGGTGATGTGGCAGTTCAGTCGCGCCGTCGAGGGGCTCGCCGACGGGTGCCTCGAGATGGACATCCCCGTGACGGGTGGCAACGTCTCGTTCTACAACCAGACGGGGGACGTGCCGATTCATCCGACCCCGGTGGTGGCGGTGCTCGGCGTGATCGACGATGTCGCGCGACGAATCCCGAGCGGGTGGCAGGACGAGGGCAACAACATCTACCTGCTCGGCGTGACGCGGGAGGAGCTCGACGGGTCGGCGTGGGCGGGCGTCATCCACGATCACCTGGGTGGGATGCCCCCGCAGGTCGACCTCGCGGCCGAGCAGCGCCTCGCCGCCCTCATCGCGGCGGGAGCCGAGCAGTCGCTCATCGCCTCGGCGCACGACCTCGCCGACGGCGGGCTCGGTCAGGCCCTCGCGGAGAGCGTGCTGCGCTTCGGCGTGGGTGCCCGGGTGTGGCTCTCCGGCATCGAGGAACGTGACGGCGTCGATTCGGCGACAGCACTCTTCAGCGAGTCGGGCGGGCGGATGCTCGTGTCGGTGCCGCGCGAAGACGACGTGAAGTTCGTGGGGCTGTGTGAGGGTCGCGGGTTCCCCGTGCTGCGCATCGGGGTCACCGACTCCGGCGGAGCGCTCGAGATCCAGGACCAGTTCACCGTCGGCATCGAAGAGTTGCGCGAGACGCACCGCGCGATGCTGCCGTCATTCCTGGGGCCGGTTGTCGGGTACTAGGGGATCCGGTCTCGGTCTCGACTACGCTCGACCACCGGTAGGTCTCGAGTACTAAGCTCGACCACCGGTCGGGTCGAACGTCAGGCCCGCCCAGCCCTCCGACAGCCGCCACACCTCGGCACCGAATGCCGGGTCGGCGCTCTGAGCCACGGGCCGCTGCAGCGTGGGTTCACCCTTCACGAGCCGACGCGGCCCCCACAACTGACCGCCCTGAGCCAGCGGAGCGGTGGATGCCCGCACCACCGGCCACGCACCGCCGTCCTTGCCCTGCGCGAACAGACCCAGCGAGCGCTCGATCGCGCGCTGCCGGGGTGACTGCAGATCGGTGACCCCGGGCCTCGGGGACGCGAGCCCGTCGAGAGCGAAACCGGGGTGGGCGAGGAGCGACCGGCGCGCGCTGCCCGAGGCGCGCAACCGTCGATCGAGTTCGAGAGCGAACGCGTGCACGGCATGCTTCGAGGTTGCGTAGGCGCGCGAGAGCGAGAAGGATCGCTCCCCCATCATGTCGTCGAGGCGTGCCCGCGCGAGCTTCGTGCTGAGGCTGCCGAGCCCCACGATGCGCGCGTCGGGAGCGAGAGTCGGCCACAGCCGCGCCGTGAGCGCGAAGGCACCGACGTGGTTGGTTCCGACCATGAGCTCGAGGCCGTCCACCGTCTCGCGACGGGTGCGGGTTCCGCTCGTCAGTCCCGCGTTGTTGATGAGTACATCGACGACTCCGAGGGTCGCGATGTGCGCGGCGGCGCGCTCGATGGAGTCGAGCGACGAGAGGTCGATGATGGCCCGCTCGAGCCGCGCCGACGGCACCCGCTCGAGGATCGACCGGGAGGCAGCATCCCACCGCTCATCGGATCGAACGCCGAGCACGACGCGCGCGCCCGCCTCGGCCAACCGCTCGGCGGTGAAGTAGCCGACACCACGACCAGCGCCGGTAATGACGATCGTGCGCGCGGTCAGGTCGGGGAGTTCGCGGGGAGTGAAAGTCACCCTTGCGAGGCTAGCGGCTGCGCGAGCGAGGATAACCCTGCAGTAGCCCCATCCCCGCAGACGGGGCTACTGCAGAGGCTGGACCTCCGCGTCACGTGCATGGTTCCGACCGCCGACGACGTCCGCAACGGATCCACTATGCGTGCCACGCCGTGTTCTGGGGGAAACGGGGCCATGCAGTGGATCCTCGTTGTCAGCGAGGCTTCGGGCAGGTGACGCGGAGGGGTTCGTGTGCCTGCCCTGGGGTCGGGTCAGGCGGATGAAGATGAGGAGCGACACGATCGCGCCCGCCACCCCGGCAACGAAGCCAGTCGCGGCGATGAGCAACTCGGGTACGGACATCATGTGTCAGTCGCCCACGGGAAGGTCCCGAGACGGCGCTGCCTCCACCCTGTTAAAGACAGGGGAGCGGCGATTATGACGCGGCGGTCACAACAAAAATTTCGTCAGGCCTCGTCGACGGTCTGAATGGTGCCCGTGGAGGCAATCGACCGGTGGTGGTGGATGACCTCAGCGACGATGAAGTTCAGGAACTTCTCCGCGAAAGCGGGGTCGAGATGCGACTCTTCGGCGAGCGCCCGCAGGCGCGCGATCTGCACGGCCTCGCGGTCGGGGTCGGAGGCGGGCATCCCGGTTGCGGCCTTGAGCCGGCCGACGCTCTGGGTGAACTTGAAGCGTTCGGCGAGGAGATGCACGAGGGCGGCGTCGATGTTGTCGATGCTCTGACGCAGGCTCGTGAGTTGCTCGGTCGCCTCGATCTCGTTCATGAAGGCAAATCTACGACAAGCTGGCTGCATGTCTCGCACGGCCGTGGTCTGGTTCGCGGCCGATTTCGTCTCCCTGCTCGGCAACACCGCGATGGGTCTCGCGCTGCCCTGGCTCGTGCTCGCGCGAACGCAGGATGCCGCCGCCGCCGGCATCGTCGCGGCGTGCACCGCCGCCCCCGCATTAATCGCGGCTGTGCTGGGTGGTTCCCTCGCCGACCGGCTCGGGCGACGCACGATCGCGGTCGCGGCGGATGCGGGCAGCGCGCTCTCGGTGGTGCTGCTGTATGTCGTGGATGCGACACTCGGGCTGGACCTCGGCTGGTTCATCCTGCTCGGCGTTCTCGGTGCGCTCTTCGATGTGCCCGGCATGACGGCGCGGCAGGCGATGCTGCCGGAGGTCGCGCGCAGCTCGGGGATGACGACGGATCGGGCATCCGCGATTCGCCAAGCCCTGTTCGGGGCATCGTTCCTCGCCGGGCCGGCCCTCGCGGGTGGTGCCCTCGCGCTGCTGCCGTCGTCATCGGTGCTCATGCTGATCGCCGGATGCTCCGCTCTCGCGTGCCTGCTGACGGCGTTGCTCCCCCGCACCCTCGACGGCCAGCGCGAGTCCTCGACGCAACCTCTCGTCGGACACGTGCGCGCCGGGTTCGCGGCGCTGCGCTCGGCCCCCGCGGCGCTCGCGATCACGGTGCTCGGGGTGGGGTCGGTGCTCGTGATCAGTCCGCTGCAGGCCGTCGTGCTGCCCGTGGTGTTCCTGTCGATCGATGCCCCCGCGCTGCTGGGGCTCACGCTCGCGGTCTTCGCCGTGGGACTCATCGGGGGCTCGCTGCTGTACGGCTGGGTGAGTGCGAGGTGGCGTCGGCGCAGCATCCTCGTTGCCGCGCTCGTCGCCTCGTTCGTGGGCCTGGCCGCGTTCGCTGCCGTGCCAGTGCCCGGCGTCATCACGGTCGCGGGCGTGTTCGTGGGTCTGGGCTACGGCCTGCTGAACCCGATGTTCCCGGTGCTCATCGCCGAGCGCGTGCCCGAGTCGGCCCGGGCGCGCGTGCTGGGCCTGCAGAATGCGGGCTACCTCGCCGCCTTCCCACTCGGGGCACTTGCCGCGGGATTCGTGGTGCAGCACGCGGGCGTGCAGGCGGGGGCGATGGCGGTCGCCGCGGCGTGGGCGCTCTTCGTCGCCTACGGGCTCAGCGCGCGGGCGTTGCGGAACCCAGAACCAGCGGAGGCTCGAGAGCGCTGAGCCGCCGCTCGAGCCCCTCGCGCACGCTCGGCCACTCGTCGACGATGATCGAGAACAGTGCCGTGTCGCGCCACGAGCCGTCGGCGCGGCGCTTGTCGCGGCGCACGATGCCCTCGAACGTCGCGCCGAGCCTCACGATCGCCGCACGGGAGCGGTCGTTGCGGTCGTCGGCCTGCAGACGCACGCGACCGAAGCCATGATCGAACGCCTCGGTGAGCATGAGCAACTTCGCCTCGGGGTTCACTGCCGTGCCCCACGTGCGGGGATCCCAGGCAGTCCAGCCGATGTGGGTGTGCTCGTTCACTTCGTCGAAGTCGGTCATCGTCGACGTGCCGATGAGGGTGTCGGCGTCTGGCCCTCCCTGGATGCGTGCGCCGTACACGTTGTCGTCCCAGCGAAAGTGCGTGCGACCCCACTCGACGAACTCCGCCTCGGTCGCCTGCAAGCCCGCCGGTCCGCCGCCCCAACCACCCGCGAACACCGCGGGGGTGGCCAGCGTCGCAAACATCTCCGGCAGGTCATCGCGGGTGAGGGGGACGAGTCGGATGAAGCGGCCCTCGAGCACGCGCAATGGGGGTCGTTTCGCCGGCATCCCACTAGTGTTCCACCATGACGAACAACTGGCGGAAAACACCGCTCGTGCGGGTGCTCGGCTCGGCAGCATCCTGGTTCCTCTTCGCCCTGTGCTTCACGCTGCTGTACAGCGTGAGCCAGGTCGTCATGGGCCTCGGCGGATCGTGCGCGAGCGGCGGTCCGTACGAGATCGCGGTCGAGTGCCCCGACAGCGTCGTCGCCTTCGCCCCGTTGAGCATTTGGGGCGGCCTCATCGCCGTCGGAATCTCCCTGTACTTCGCGCAGGGGTTCGGCACCCCGCTCACGACGTGGGGCTGGCCGATCCTGTTCGTGGGACTCGGCATCGCCTTCCTCATGGCCGGCGGCGCGGTGGGGTGGGGCATCGGCATCATGTTCGTCATCATGGGCCTCGTGCCGCTCGTGCTCGAACTGCGCGCGAGTGCCCAGCGCGTGTTCCTGGGATCGCGCAATGCCGCCGGCACGCAGTTTCGCGAGGGTGACAGGGCTCGGCGGTCACTGCTCTCGATGGGGCTACCGAACACCGAGGATGCCGTGAGCCCGAGCGGCATCGACTGGCTGCTGAGCCTCGTGGTGCTCGCCGTCGCGGCCGGTGGGGGTTACCTCGTCGGTGTCGCGTGGTTCGCCGCGGCGAGTTCGGCGGGGTAGGTTTCGATACGCCGCTGCGCGGCTACTCAACCACCGGCGGCGGGCTAGCGCACCGGTACGACGACGGGGCGACCCGCGACGAGGTGCAGCGCCACCGGCAGACCGTAGACGCGGGAGACCCGCTCCTCGGTGAGCACCTCGGCGGGCGTACCCACGGCCTCGAGGCGGCCCCCCGAGAGCAGCGCAAGCCGGTCAGCATAGGCGCTCGCGAGCGACAGGTCGTGCAGCACCACGACGACCGCGTGCCCGCGAGAGGCGAGATCGCGCGCGATGCGCATGACGTCCTCCTGGTGGCGGAGGTCGAGGGATGCCGTCGGTTCGTCGAGCAGCACGGCACGGGACTGCTGCGCGAGTACGCGTGCGAGGGAGACGCGAGCCTTTTCGCCGCCGCTCAGCTGCGTGTACCGGCGGTGGGAGAGGTGCGCGACGTCAGCGGCATCCAAAGCGTCTGCGACCGCCTTGTTGTCGAATGAGCCCTCCGGTTCGCGCGCCCAGGGTGCGCGGCCCATCGCCACGACCTCGATGACCCGGAACGGGAAGCTCACCGTGTTCTCTTGCGTGAGCACGCTGCGCAGCCGCGCGAGTTCGGCACCGCGGATGCCCGACACGTCGCGCCCGTCGATGCGAACGCTGCCCGCGGCTGGCGCGCGTTCACCGCTCAGCACGCCCAGCAAGGTCGACTTGCCCGCACCGTTCGGTCCCACGAGCACAAGAACCTCGCCCGCGCGCGCGGCGATGGAGACACCGTCGAGCACGGGGGATCCGTCGAGCACGACCGTCACGTCGGTCGCCTCGATGAGAGCGGCGGGCGGCACTGCGTCTTCGCGCGTCATGCCCACCCTCCCGACTTCGAGCGCTGGCGGAACAGAAGGTAGAAGAAGAAAGGTCCACCGATGAGGGAGGTCAGCAGGCCGATGGGGAGGTCGGCGCCCGCAACGACCGAGCGCGCGAGCAGGTCGGAGAGCACCAAGAGCGCCCCGCCGCCGAACGCCGAGGCCACGATGAGGGCACGGTGGGCGGGACCGATGATCATGCGGATGACGTGCGGTATCACGAGCCCCACGAACGCGATGATGCCGCAGAACGCGACCGCGACACCGGTGAGCAGCGCCACGAGCACGATCGATCCGACGCGCAGCCCCTCGACGTTCACACCGAGATGGCGGGCATTGCGCTCCCCGAGGGCGAGCAGGTCGTATTGGCGACCGAGGATGACGGCGACAACCGTGCCGATGACGGCAACGACCGCGACGATGAGCACCTCACCCCAGCGCGAGCCGTTGAGCGAACCCAGCTGCCAGAACACGATCTGTTCGCGACCGCCCGAATCCGCGATGAAGAGCAGAAACGCGAGGCCGGCCCCGGCGAAGGCGTTGACCGCGATACCGGTGAGCAACAGAGTCACGACCTCGGTGCGCCCGTTCGCGCGCGAGACCAGGTAGACGAGCAGGGTCGCGCCGAGTCCACCCAGAAAGGCGAAGATCGCGATCGCGCCCGACCCGAGAGCGGTCACGCCGAGCACGATAGCGACGGATGCCCCCAGTGCCGCACCCGACGACACACCCACGACGCCGGGCTCCGCGAGCGGGTTGCCGAAGATCGCCTGCATCACGGCGCCCGCGACGGCGAGGGCGGCTCCGACGAGCAGGGCCATCGCGATGCGCGGGAACCGCACCACCCACAGCGTGGACTCGACGATCGGGTCGGCGGGAACCCACGGGTTGGGGATGCCGAGCGCGCGCAACAGCGACCCGGCGACCTCCCCCGGTGCGACCGCGAGCTGGCCGATAACCGAGGAAGCGATGATGCCCCCCACGAGTAGCACGGCGAGGCAAACCGTGAGAACGAGGCCCCTGACGGCCGCGGTCACGGAACCCGCTGCAGCCATTCCTCGGTGCCGAATTTCTCGACGACGAGCTGCTCGGCGCGCGCCATCTCCTGCGGAGTGATCGCGCCGGGCGTGAGGTTGTACAGGGTCGTGAACGTCTGGATCATGCGGTCGATGATCTCCGCGCGAGCGAGGCCCGTCTGGCTCTTGAGCGGGTCGACGCGCTTGGCCGCCGACTTGGTGCCCTTGTCACTCATCTTCTCGCGGCCGATGCGCAGCACCTGCACCATCTTCTCGCCGTCCATGTCGTAGCTCATGGTGACGTGGTGGAGAACCGCCCCCGCGCCGAGACGCTTCTGAGCCGCACCGCCGATTTTGCCCGTGGGGCTCGCGATGTCGTTGAGGGGCACGTAACTGGCCTCGATGCCGAGTGACTTCAGCGCGACGATGACCCACTCATCGAGAAAAGCGTAGGAGTCCGCGAAACTCATGCCCTGCACGAGATCGCTCGGCGCGTAGATCGAATACGTGATCACGGATCCGGCCTCCATGAACATCGCCCCGCCACCCGAGATGCGGCGCACGACGTCGAAACCGTACTTCTTCGCGTTCTCGGGGTCGACCTCATTCTTCACCGACTGGAAGCTGCCGATGACGACCGCGGGCTTCTCCCACTCCCAGATGCGCAGGGTCGGCTGGCGGCGACCCTCGCCCACCTCCTCGGCGAGCACCTGATCGAGGGCCATCTGCACGACGGGGTCGAGGGCAGGCCCCTGGATGAGTTGCCACTCGTAGTCCGTGAAGGTCGTCGCCTTCTGCAGGGCCCGACGGATCGTCGTGGCGATGGCCTCAGGCGAGAAGCCGAGCATGATCGTGTCGTCGGGCAGGGCACGACGGATCGCGTCTGCGAGAGCTCGCGGCTCGGCATCCGCGTGGATGCCGTTGATGGCGCCGTTGATCACATCGAGCGCCGAATCGGGCTCGAGAAAGAAGTCGCCCGCGAGGCGGAAATTCGTGATCGTGTTGTCGACCACATCGAGGTCGACAACGACGAGCTTGCCTCCCGGGACCTTGAACTCGCCGTGCATAAGGTAAGCCTAACCGTGCGGATTTCGATACGCCGCTTCGCGGCTACTCAATCACCGGGGTACGCCGACTCGCGGCTACTCAATCACCGGGGTAGGCCGCTTCGCGGCTGCTCAATCACCGGGCCGGCACGTGGAGGGCGTGGCCCTGGGCTACCAGACGGGAACGCAGACGAGTGGCTGCATCATCCAAGTCGACGGGTTTGGCGTTTCGGTCGATGCCGGTGTGGCTGTACTCGTACACGGTCCACGACGGCCAGACGTGCAGGTGCGAGTGCGGCACGACGTAGCCCTCGTACATGAGGCCCACGCGCGGGGCATCCCACTCCTCCTGTGCGGCCATGCCGATGACGCGGCCGACGCGGAAGATGTGCATCGCGACCTCCTCGGGGAGGTCGGTCCAGCGGTCGACCTCCTCTTTGGGGATGACGAGCGTGTGGCCGGGGCGACGCGGCTCGATCGTGAGGATCGCGAAGCAGACGTCATCGTCCCAAATGAAGCGCCCCGGGGACGTTCCCTCGAGGATGTGCGTGAAAACGGAGCTCATCGAGTCAGGCGCTCGTCCAACCACGACACAAGGTCGGCGATGACCTCGTCCCGATTGGTCTCGTTGAAAATCTCGTGGCGAGCACCGGGGTATACGATCGCCTCGACGTCGTTGAGTCGCGAGCGCTTCACGTAGGCGGCGGCGAGCTTCTCGACCGATTTCTCTCCGCCGAGAGTGTCTTCGCTGCCGATCATGATGAGCAGGGGCACATCCTTCTCGAGATTTTTGGCCGGGCGACCCAGGAGGCGTAGGCCGTCGACGAGCCCGAAGAGCTGCAGTGCCGCGGCGTAAAAGGTGAGTGGATCGTCCCGAAAGTCGATCGCGACCTGCGGGTCACGACTCAGCCACTCGTTGCCCGTCGTGCCGAGGTGCTTGTGCTTGGCGTTGAGGTTGCCGCCGTTCATGTCGGTGAGCGTGCGGTAGGCGGTGCCCGTGAGCACGACCGCGTCGTAGTCGGCCGAGTGCGTGTTGATGACCGACTGCACCATGAGCGAACCCCACGAGTGACCGAGAAGCGCGACCGGCAGACCCGGGTTCTGGGTCTTGATGATCGCGGTGAGATCGCGGATGTTCTGCTCAGCCGCCCGCAGACCGCCCTGGCCCAGCTTGCCGAGCTTCGACGCGTCCCCGGCGTGCTGCTGCATGCCGGTCTTGCCGTGACCGCGGTGGTCGTCGGCGTAGACCGTGTAGCCCTTCTTCACGAGGTCGTTCGCGACCGCGTCGTAACGCAGGGCGTGGTCGCCGAGACCGTGCGTGAGCTGCAGCACAGCTTTCGGCTTCGCCGCGGGCCACACGTAGTAGAAGATCTCGACACCGAACGAGTCGATGTACGAGTGCTCGGTTCTGGTCGTAGTCGACTTTGCCAACGGACCTCCTTGTTGGCCTTATCGTATCGTCGCGAACTCCTCCACGACGGTCAGGAGGGTACGCACGGATGCTCCCGTGCCGCCGTCGCCGGTAGCGCCGTAGCCCGGCCCGTTGTTCGTGCCCGTTCCAGCGATGTCGAGGTGCACCCACGGAATCTTCCCCGAACCGTCGCGCTGGGCACCGACGAACTCATTGAGGAAGATGCCCGCGACGAGCATGCCGCCATCGCGAACCGCAGCGTTGATGTTGGCGAGGTCGGCGAACTTGGAGTCGAGCAGGCCCCGCAACTCGGCGGGCAACGGCATGGGCCAGTGCGCCTCACCGGTGACGTTGCCCGCGGCCGCGACCTGGGCAACCAGACCCGGGTCGCCCATCACGCCGGCCGTGCGACGCCCGAGGGAGACGATCGCTGCACCAGTCAGCGTCGCGACGTCGATGATGGCGTCGGGGTACTGCTCGCTTGCGAGAGAGAGCCCATCGGCCATGACGAGACGTCCCTCGGCGTCGGTGTTGATCACCTCCACGGTCGTGCCGTCGCGCATCGTGAGAATGTCGTTGGGTCGAATCGCGGTGCTCGAGACCATGTTCTCTGCGAGGCACAGCCACGCGGTGATGCGCACAGGCAGCGCCAGCCTGGCCGCGGCGAGAGTGACGCCGAGCAGTACCGCGGCCCCGCCCATGTCGTGGTGCATGGTGAGCATGGCGTCCCACGGCTTTATCGCGTAGCCGCCCGTGTCGAACGTGATGCCCTTGCCCACGAAGGCGAGGTGCTGAGCGGCATCCTTCGGCTCGTAGCTGACCTTGACGAGTCTGGGCTTTCGGGAGGATCCCTGACCCACGCCGATGATGCCGCCACACCGCTCCTCGGCGAGCTTGTTCTCGTCCCAGACCTCCACACTCACGTTGAGTCCGTCGGCGGCAGCGATTGCGGCATCCGCGAAACCCTGGGGGGAGAGTTGCGCACCCGGAGTGTTCATGAGGTCTTTGACCAGGCGCACGGAGTCACCGACAACCGCAATGCGCTCGAGCGCGACGGCATCGACCGTGAGAGACGTGGCGACAATGACCTTCTGCACGGGTGCCTTCTGCTTGGACTTCGTCTTACCCCGAAAGTTCGGGAACGAGTACGCGCCGAGCGTGGCGCCCTCGACGACGGCGAGTGCATCGGCCTCGGTGTCGAGCGGGAAGTCGATGATGACCGAGGCGGCGCCGGCGAGCTGCCGCACCGCCGACCCGGCGGCGTTGCGCAGAGCAACGGTGTCGGCCACCGCGCCCATGCCGATGACCGCGACGGTGGGAGCCTTGCCGTCGCGGGAGGGGAACCGCACGAGTTCGTCGGCTTTGCCCGAGAAGCCGAAGGCCGCAAGATCCGCGGGAATGCCGGGGATCGGTTCAGACGACAGGAGCGTTGCACCGCCCTCGGATGCGATGGCTCCGATCACGAGCACATCTGCGTCGAGCGATACGGGGGACAGGGGGCTGAGCGAGACGTCGGGGTTCACAGGGGGATTATTCCACCGCCTGCGCGGGAGGGACCGCAGTTTCGCGCCCGGAGGGGTGGAGCATCCGGCCCGATTGTTTAGCATCACTAATTATTCGCTATGCTAAGCGAATATGGATGACTCGCTGAACGACGACCTCAGAATCGCCGTCATGCGCCTCGCCCGCCGAATGCGGCTTGAACGCGCGGGCACCGATGTCACCGACGGGCAGCTCTCCGTGCTCTTCGTGTTGTGGAAGGAAGGGCCGCAGACCCTCACCTCACTCGCCGAACACGAGCGTGTGACACCACCCTCGATGAACCGCACCGTCAACGCCCTCGTCGACGCGGGGCTCGTCGTGCGCGGGGCCGCACCCGACGACGGACGCAAAGTCGTGATCGAGGCGACGGATGCCGGCCTCGAGATCGCCCGCGAGACCAGGCGGCGCCGCGAAGCCTGGTTCGCCCGCCAGCTAGCCGTGCTCGAGCCCGCCGACCGTGACGCGCTGTACGCGATCGCCCCCACCCTCAGGAGACTCGCCGACTCGTGAGTGCCATGTTCCGATCGCTGCGCGTCGCCAACTACCGGTTGTGGTTTGCGGGCGCGCTCATCTCCAACACGGGCGCCTGGATGCAGCGCACTGCGCAAGACTGGATCGTCCTCACCGAGTTGAC
Organism: uncultured Salinibacterium sp.; assembly: GCA_964477625.1. Lineage (GTDB taxonomy): Bacteria > Actinomycetota > Actinomycetes > Actinomycetales > Microbacteriaceae > Rhodoglobus. The sequence goes on along the minus strand of CAYZHZ010000053.1, from coordinate 4,481 downwards.
CGACCACGACGCCGCCGCCCTCGGCGTCACCATGGCGCTGCAGTTCGGGCCGCTTCTGCTGCTCATGCCCGTGGCCGGGCTCATGGCCGACCGGTTCGATCGGCGACGGCTGCTCATGTGGACGCAGGCCTCGTCGCTCGTATTGGCCCTGGGCCTGGGCATCCTCGTCGTCACCGGCACCGCGACCCTCTGGCACGTCTACGGGTTCGCGCTGCTGCTCGGCATCGTCACCGCGATCGACACCCCCGCACGGCAGGCCTTCGTGAGCGAACTCGTGCCCGACGCCGACCTCCCCAACGCCGTCGCCCTCAACTCGACCTCGTTCCAGAGTGCGCGGCTCATCGGGCCCGCGATCGCGGGAGTGCTCGTCGCCCTCATCGGCGCCGGGCCGGTGTTCCTCATCAACGCGGCGTCGTACGTGGGCGTGCTCGCCTCACTGCTGCTCATCCGGCCGTCCCGCCTGCGCCCGACCCAGAAGCTCGCCAAGGCGCGCGGACAGATTCGCGACGGACTGCGGTACGTGCGATCGAGGCCCGACGTGCTCGTGGTGCTCGTCATGGTCTTTCTCGTGGGAACCTTCGGGTTCAATTTCCCCATCTTCATCTCCACGATGGCGACGGTGGAGTTCGGGCGCGGGGCGACCGAGTTCGGTCTGCTGTCGTCGATCATGGCTGCGGGCGCGGTGACAGGGTCACTGCTCGCCGCCCGGCGGGAACGCGCGCGGTTCGGCATCGTCGTCGTGGCCGCGGCGGCGTTTGGGGCGGCGACCCTGGTGGCGGCGTTAACTCCGACGTACTGGAGCTTCGCGGCATCCCTCGTCGTCGTCGGCGTTTCGTCGCTCACGATGATGACGACCGCCAATGCCTACGTTCAGACGACGACCGCACCCGTGATGCGCGGGCGCGTCATGGCGCTCTACATGGCGATTTTCGCCGGCGGCACGCCCGTCGGCGCGCCCATTGTGGGAGCGGTCGCGAACGCACTCGGGCCGCGCTGGGCGCTCGGCATCGCGACGCTGTCGGGCCTCGCGGCCGCGGGCATCGCCGTGGTGTGGCTTGTGTCGAGTCGAGGGATGAGGCTGGGCCGCGCACCCCACACGCGGTTCGGACTTCGGCTGCGGTTCGACCACAACCTCGCGCACGATCGCGCGCTCGCGACGCAAGAGATCGCGATCGTGGAAGGCACGGCCAAGCGCACCTCCTAGGCCCGGTCGCCCCGGGCCGCCCGTCAGTCGCTCGGCGAACTGACGCAAATCGACCTGTGCGGGCGCCGATAGGTCGATTTGCGTCAGTTCGAGGGCGGGTGGAGCCGCGGACGGACGGCGATGTACAACATTGTTGACATGGTGTCTGGGATGGTTTACATTTCGGGTGTCAAGAATGTTTTACACCGGAGGAAACCATGGCGTACGAAGAGAAGAGCGCGTGGATCTATGGGCTCGTGTCAGTCGTCTTCTATGCGATCTACGTCGTGACCGTTCTCGGCCAGGCGGCGACGACCGCGATCACCGAGGTGGACTACGTGCCGCCGCTGCTGTGGACGATCGGGGGCTCGATCGTGGCATCCATCGTCATCCACATCATCACCTCTATCGTGTCGGGCGCCAAGAACGACCGACGCGACCAGCGTGACCGCGAGATCGACCGCTTCGGCAGCCACGTCGGCAACGCGTTCCTCGTGATCGGGGGAGTCGCGGCGATGCTGCTCGCGATCTTCCAACTCGGGTACTTCTGGATCGCCAACGTGCTCTACCTGTGCTTCTTCCTCTCCGCGCTGCTGAGCTCGATCACGAAGATCATCGCCTACCGCAGGGGGCTGCCCGCATGGTGAAGCCCACCCAGGTGACCAACGACATCCGCGTGCTGCGCTTCACGCACGGCGAGATGACGCAAGCCGAACTCGCCGACCGCATCGGCGTCACGCGACAGACCGTCATCGCGATCGAGCAGGGCAAGTACTCGCCGTCGCTCGAACTCGCCTTTCAGATCGCCCGCGTCTTCGGCGTACCGCTCGACGATGTGTTCCACTACCCCGAGGACTAACCCATGAGAGCAATCACCCAAGCGGTCTACGGCGAGGCCGACGTACTCACCCTGAGCGACCTGCCGATCCCCACCCCCGCCAGCGACGAGCTGCTCATCGAGGTGCGAGCCGCCGGAGTCGACCAGGCGACCTGGCATCTCATGACCGGACTGCCCCTGCTCGCGCGCCTCGCCATGGGCATCCCCAACCCGAAGCAGACTACCCTCGGTGGAGATGTCGCGGGAGTCGTCAGCGCGGTGGGGTCGGCCGTCACCGAGTTCGCCGTGGGCGACGAGGTGTACGGAGTGGCGAGCGGATCATTCGCCGACTACGCGACCGCCAAGCCTCGTAACCTCGCACCGAAACCGGCTCGACTGACCTTCGGCGAGTCGGCCGCCCTGCCCACCTCGCTCATCACCGCTTACCAGGGCATGCGCGACCGCGTGAAGCCCGGTGACCGCGTGCTCGTGCTCGGCGCGGCCGGCGGCGTCGGCGGCTTCGCCGTGCAACTCGCGAAGGCGTGGGGTGCCGAAGTCACGGGCGCGGCCCGAGCGAGCAAGCTCGACCTCGCGAGGCGGTATGGCGCCGACCACGTGGTCGACTACGTGAGCGAGCCGCTCGGTGCGGGCTACGACGTCGTCGTCGACACCGGAGGCAACCGGAGCCTGCGCGAGGTGCGCGCTCTGCTGGCTCCGCGCGGCACGGCGGTACTCGTGGGCGGCGAGGGCGCCGGCGGAAAGCTGCTCGCGGGCTTTCAGCGGCAACTGTGGGCGGGCATCCTCACACGCTTCATCCCGCAGACTCTCGTGCCGGTCGTCGCCATGACACGCGGCCACGACCTCGTCGACCTCGCGCCTCTCATCGAATCGGGCGCGATCGTGCCGGTGATCGACGAGACGTACCCGCTCGAGCGCACGGCCGACGCCGTGCGCCGACTGCGCAACCCCCAGCGGCGCGGCAAGGTTGTCGTCGAAGTATGGCGCGACTGAGCGGGGTCGGCTACGACTCGCGCGTGATCTCGACCTTCACGAAAAGGGTTGACCCGAACGGGCCCGCGTACACGCCACGCAGGGGCGGCACATCGTTGTAATCGCGCCCGCGCCCCACAAGCACGTGCCGATCGCCGATGTCGATGCCGTTGGTGGGGTCGAAGCCGCGCCAACTGCCTCCACAGAACCACTCGACCCACGCGTGCGACTCACCCGCGACGGTCTCCCCGATCGCTGCGCTTGGCTTCGGGTGCAGGTAACCCGACACGTACCGAGCCGGAATGCCGACCGAACGCAACGCACCCAGGGCGAGGTGCGTGATGTCCTGGCAGACGCCCTTGCGAACGGCCCACGCCTCCTCGGCCGTGGAGTGCACGCCCGTGACGCCCTGCATGTACTCCATGGCCTCGCCGATGGCCGTGCAGATCTCGAGGGCGGCAGTGCAGGCATCCGCGTTCGACACCGCGATCGATCGGGCGAGTTCGGCGACCTCATCGGGCGGATTAGTGCGTCTCGTCTGCCCCAGCTGCTCCACCGTCTCGGTCGTGCGCGCCGACTGAACCGCGAGATCCGCCCACGAAATGGCATCAACGGTGTGTAGTCGCGGCCTCACCTCGACGAGGCTCGTCGCACTGAGCGAGAGCTCCTTGTGCGGTGTGAGGATCTCGAACGACGACACGCGCGAACCCCAGTAGTCGACGTACGAGTGCTGAGACGAGATGGGGAGAATCTCGAGGTTCGAGAAGAGCACGAGCTGACCATCCGAGCTCACCGGAAGCATGCGGGCCTCGTTGTAGCTCGCGGTGACATCGCCGCCGTAGTGGAAGCCCGTCATGTGTTTGATGCGCAGCCGGTTCACGTGGTCTCCCCCACCCAGCTGGGCGCGGCGTTCGTCGGGAAGTACCGCTGACGGATCGCCTCAGACGCAGCGCTCGTCGCCGCCTGCACATTGTCCATGTGCAGCGTGAGGTCTTCGAGGATCTCCGCGATCGGGCGGTACTCGAGCTCGCTGCGGATCTGACCGAGCAACCGCTGAGCCTGATCGCTCACCCCCACCCGGTCGGCGCGCGGCTCGATGTCCCGCATGCACTGCTCGGCGCGGGAGACCGAGAAGATGATGCTGCGGGGGAACAGGCGATCGAGAAGCAGGAACTCGGCGGCGTTGCGGGCGCTCGGTACGCCGCGGTACGTGCGCAGGTAGGCCTCGTACGCTCCGCAGCTGCGGAGGATGGTGGTCCAGCTCGGTCCGCTCGCCTCGGTCAGGGAGCGCGTCGCAAGCAGACGAGCGGTCATGTCGGCTCGCTCGATGCTGCGGCCGAGGGTGAAGAACTGCCACGCCTCATCCCGACTCGTCGCCGACTCGATAATGCCGACCGCGAGCGCCGAGCGCTCACGCACCCAACCGAAGAACTCGTGCACCTTGTCGCTCGCCACCTTGCGGGGCATGCGGGCGCGCGTGGTGTTGAGGCA
>CAYZHZ010000052.1:0-17039 GCA_964477625.1 uncultured Salinibacterium sp. | reverse complement strand
TTGAGCGGCTGCGTGGGGCCGAATTCCTCGCGCAGGGCCATGAGGCCGGGCATTTCGTTCTCGGCGAGGCGAATCTGGTGACGGCCCGCCTCGGCGAGCGAGAGGTCGGCGACCTTGAACGGGAGCGTAGTTGTGGAGACGGAAGTCATGCGAATCAGTCTCGCAGAGTTTGGGTTTCGATACGCGCTACGCGCTACTCAACCACCGGCAATACGCGCTACGCGCTACTCAACCACCGCGGATGATGGCCAACACCTGGTCGCGGATGCGCTCCATCTCGGTGGGCGTCTCAGCTTCGACGTTGAGGCGCAACAGGGGCTCGGTGTTCGACGGTCGCACGTTGAACCACCAGAACGGCTCATCCTGAGCCGTGTCGCCCGTGACGGTGAGCCCGTCGAGGTCATCGAAGTCGGCAATACCCGTGAACGCCTCCACGATTCTCGTGTACGCCGCGGGCACGTCTTTGACGGTCGAGTTGATCTCGCCGCTCAACGCGTACGGCGTGTAGCGAGCACCCAGCTCGGAGATCGCGCCGGGCTGCGACCCGAACTCGGCGAGCAGGTGCATCGCCGCGAGCATGCCGTTGTCGGCACCCCAAAAATCGCGGAAGTAGTAGTGGGCCGAGTGCTCACCGCCAAAGATCGCGCCCGTCGCCGCCATCTGATCCTTGATCAGCGAGTGACCGACGTTCGTGCGCACCGCGACCGCACCCGCGTCTTCGATCGTCTCGGGCACGATGCGCGAAGTGATGAGGTTGTGGATGACCGCGATCTCGCCCTCGGGCTGCGACTTCCTCACCCGCCGAATCTCGCGCAGGGCAACGATGGCCGCGACGGCGCTCGGCGTGATCGCGGCCCCCTTCTCGTCGACGACGAAGCAGCGGTCGGCATCCCCGTCAAAGGCGAGGCCCAGGTCGGCGCCGTGCTCGACGACGGCCTTCTGCAGGTCGACGATGTTGGCGGGGTCGAGCGGATTGGCCTCGTGGTTGGGGAAGGTTCCGTCGAGCTCGAAGTACATCGGGATGATCTCGATCGGCAGGGCGGGCAGACCCGCCGCCGTGCCGAGCACGGCAGGAACCGTCATGCCGCCCATTCCGTTGCCCGCGTCGACGACGACGCGGATGGGGCGGATGCCGGAAAGGTCGACGAGGGAGCGGAGGTAGGCGGAGTACTCGGCCAGAACATCCGTCTCCCGCATTTCGCCCGGTTGCGCGACCGACGTAACCCCGCTCTCGAGGTAGGTCTGGGCGCGATCCCGGATGCCCTTGAGACCGGTGTCGAAGCTGATGCCCTGAGCGCCCGCGCGAGAGAACTTGATGCCGTTATACGTCGCGGGGTTGTGGCTCGCCGTGAACATTGCCGCCGGGGCATTGAGGTGCCCCGAGGCGTAATACGTCTCGTCGGTGGAACACAGTCCGATCGAGACCACGTTGGCTCCGCGGGCGACCGCACCCACCGCGAAAGCGGCGGCGAAACGGGGTGACGAGTCGCGCATGTCATGACCCACGATGACGTCGTGACCGGCCGCACCCACCTCATCGACGAACCCGGCGGCCAGTGCAGTGACGACCTCATCGGTCAGTTGCGACCCGACGAGCCCCCGAACGTCGTAGGCCTTGACGAACGGAGCGAGGTCGATCTGAGGACTCATGCCCCCAAAACTACATGGCGAACAACCTGCCAGCCCTGAGGGGCCACGAGGCGCTCGGAATGCCGCTCACACAGGTCGTAGCTGTGCGGTTCCGCTGATTGGCTGAGCGGTCCGAGAACGGCCATGGAGTCCGAGTAGACATAGGTGAGTGTGGACACGGCTTCACTGTTGCAGGCGACTTTGCTGCACGGGCGACCACTCGATTCGATCATCTCGATGACGACACTACGACTCGCAGTCGTGCGAGAGCGCGTGCCTCGCAGGCGAGTCGCGAGGCCGCTCCCGCGTAGAATCGGGTGGTGGCAAAGCCTTCACGACGACCCCAGCACTCGGCCCGGCCGGGCTGGCGGGATCGTCACGGTCGCGGCATCCGTTCTGCCGTCACCGGACCGCACCTGCCGCTATTGCACAGCCGAGCGGATGTGTTCGACATGTCGGTCGCGTCCACGGCGGAGTACCTCAAAGACCTGTGGCCGGAAGAACTCGCCGACGTCGTCTTCGAGGTGGCGGGGATGCCCGCGGAACTCGGCACGAGTCCGGCCGTCGACCGGTGGCGGGTCTTCCCCCGCGACCGTCGAGTCGTGCTCTACCGCCTGCCGATCGAGCGCCTCTCGCGACTGCATCGCTACGACGACCTGCACAAGCGGATGATGGTCGAGAGCTGCGTGTTCCGCGCGGTCGCAGAACTGCTCGGCAAGGATCCGTGGGACCTCGCGCCGGAGCGCTTCCGTCACCTGTAGAGCCGAGTACCCCTAGAGGCGTCTAGCGATAGATCAGCACCGGCGTCGAGCCAGCCCCGGGAGGGTGCACGGCGTAGCTCGCCACCCCGCCCGCGTCGGTGAAGCTCACGGCGGCGTGAATTGACACGAAACCGCCGAGCACGTACGTCTCGCCCGGGTCCACGGGTGTCGACACGGTCGCTCCCGCGGGGATGTCGATCGAGAGGTCCCCGGCGGTAACGGTGATGTCGGCATCCGTCGGGTTCGAGATGTGCAGCACCGGGTTCGGGCCATCCGCGATCGTTACCTGCGCGGGCCCGGTGAGCTCGGGTGCGGCGACGAGCCACGCGAAGTCGGTGAGCTCCCCCACGGCGGTCGCGACACGCACGGAGGCGACCGTGGGGGCATCCGTCTCGACCGACACCGTGTAGCTGCCGTTCTCGAGCTCCCCGACCGGAAGGTCGACGACCCGACCAGCGTCGAGCTGGAAGGCAAACGACGCGCCCTCCCCCGCACCGTTTTCGGGGGTGACGCGGATGGTTGCGGCAACCGATCCCTCGCCGGGGGCGTACAGGCGCAGCACCGTCTTGAGGTCGTTGAAAGCCTCGCCGTTGCCCGCGAGTTCCTGCACGGCGACGAGATCGCTCACGATCAGACCGGGGATCACGTTGAGGGTCGACGGGCTGACGGTCGGACCGAAAATGTCGAGACCGCCCGCGACGAGACCGCGCACGGTCGCCTGCTGGAGGGCCGCGACAACCTGACCGCCGGATGAGGTGAGGTGCACGACGGGAGACTCCACGTCGGGCTGGAACCCCGCCAGGGAGATGACCCGCTGGCCGTTTGCCGGCACCACGATGCCGCTCGTGCCGGGGGCGGTGATCGGCCCGTTCTCTCCGAAGAGCTCCAGGTTGACCGTTGCCGGAACCTCGGTCGGGTTACTGAGGGTGAGCAGAGTCGTGCGACCGACGGAGGTGGAGCCGCCAGCGAGCCACAGGTCGCCCGAGACGACACCGCAATCACCCGCGGTGAGTCCCACGAAGTCGCCCTCACTGGCGGCCTGCACCTGCGCGCCACTCAGAAGGATCGCGGACGGGTCGTCCTGGTTGGGGGGCGTGCTGATGAGCAACGGGGCGGCGGAGGTACCGCCGGTACCGGCATCCGACTGGGTGAGCGGAACCGCGTCGACGCTGCCAGAATTCGATGCCGAATCCACGACGGGCCGACCGATAGCCGACGAGATCGTCGCGCCCTCCCCCTCGTCGTCGGCGAGACGCAGAATCGCGCCCGGGCACACGAGTTGCTGCGCCGTCGGTACGGGCGTGATGAGTTGACTAGAAGGGCTCGCAGTGAAGCCGGGGAGCGGGATGAGAGCGGCGGCAGCGATAGTCACGGCGGCGACGCCAATGCCGACGACACCAGCCACGACTCGCCCCCCGACGACCGCGACGCGCTTCGCGGTGATCGGCGTCTTCGGCTTCTCGTAGTCGTCATCCTGCTCGGGGAAAATGTTTGGTTCCTCTGGCACGTCAGGGGCACCGAAGTCGGCAGAGCCGAACTCGTCACGAATATCACTCATCGTCGTTCCCCTCGGTGAGGGCGTTCTCATCGCCCGCCACCTTCGCCGAGCGCACGCGGCGCCGACGGGTCGTCGGAATGGCAAGCAGCAGCACGACGCCGAACACGAGACCCTGGGCGATGAGGATGCCCACGCCGAGGTTCGTGCCCACGATCGAGGGCCCACCCGGGGCCTCCCCGTCGCCGATCGCCGAGTAGTACCAGAGATAGCCGTTGGCCGTCTCACCGATCGGGCTCAGGATGCGGTTGCCGTCGAGCGCCTCCGCGACGCGCTGACGCACCGCCTCAGCAGCGTCCGAGTCCGCGTCGGGGAGCAGAACGAAGGCGATCTGTAGCTCGTCGAGCTCGGCAGCGATGTCGAACCCGCTGCGAGAAGCGATGTTGCCGGCGAGAACGGCCAGGCGGTCATCCATGTCGTCGGCTCTCGTGTCGGTGGCGTCGAGCGTGGACTGCTCGTCGAGCGTCGTACCGAGACCGCGGTGCACCGTGACCGCTACTCCACCGTCGGACTGCGCCGTGAGCTCGAGGGTCCCGAGATCCGGGCGGGCGGCCGCCTCCGCGGACGTGAAGGCCGGGAGGAGACGACCGTTGTTCTCGACGACGTCGGTGGCGCCCGTCGCCGAGGCGATGAAGAGCGGAACGGCGACAAGGGCTACCCCCACGCCCGCCGCGAAGGCGGGGAGGCTCGCGCGCTTGCCGAGCGACTCGAGGGCGACCATGAGGGCACCGCACAGTCCGAGCCAGTACAGGCTCAGGCCAGAGCCGGCCCAAATCGGGGTGACCTGGGAACCGACGACGGTAACGAAGACGTGGGTTGAGAACACCGCGGTGCCGAAGCCGAGGAGTGCGATGACCATGGCGGGGATGGAACGACGCGACCCAGGAACGAAGAGTGCAAGCAGGGCGAGGCCCGCGAGTGGCGCGAGGAGGATAGCCGTCACGAGCGGGGCGAGGCCGGGGGCGACCCCGAGCGATTCGAGGAAGGGCTCCCACCCAGAAAGACCCGGCTCGGGAGAGCCGAGGGCAAGGGAGAAGCCGGATGCGGGGGTAACGAGGAACGGACGGCCCGGGTCGGCGAGCAGCGCAAGCCAGTTTCCGCGCGAGAGCTGCTGAACGACCAGGGGTGCGAAGAGCGCGGCGGCAGGAATCGGGATCCACAGCAGGCGGTGCACGCGCGTCGGGTTCGCCGCCATCCAGGCGAGCAGTAGAGCCAGCAGCACCGGCGCGAGTACGGGGGAGGCTGCAGTGACCGCGGCGAAGAGCAGCGCGGCGAGCGCCGCCATCGACCAGCTGCGCGCGCCATTGACCACCGCGAGCAGAAGCGTCGGCAGCAGAACGTGAGCGATGACAGCGCCGATGTGCCCGCCGGCGAGAGACGCGAGGAGGGGCGGCGCGAGTGCCCAGGCGAGGGCGGCGATAGCCGGAGCCCACGCGCGGGTCGAGAATCGGGCCGCAGCCCACCAGGCGGCGAGCGCGGAGAGCGGAATAGCGACGACCCAGAGCAGCACGATGCTGTACGAGGGCGACCAGAACGTGACGCTGCTGAGCACCGCCAGAACATAGGTGAAGGGATCAGCGGCGCCCATGAACCCGGCACCGATGTAGCGCCAGCCGTACCCGATGTGCGACCACACCTCGCCGAGCGTGCTGCTCAGGGGAAGCAGTCCGCCCCCCGACAGCGCGGGTGAATCGACTACGCGACCCCACGCGACGATGCCGATGATCGCGGCCAGGAGCACGACCCACGCGCCTCCGCCCCCGAAGAAGCCGGGACGCTCACGCTCGACGCCACCGCTCGGGGATGCGGCGGCACGTTCCTGGGCACGCAATTCCCGAACCTCGGCCCAGGGCATCCGCAAAGCCCCCACGGCCGCCCAGCCCAAACGACGGGTGCGACGGATGTGCTTGCGCGCGCTCCCCACGGTGCCGTCGAACGCCGCCCCGATCCCCGCCGCGAGCTCGCCCCCGACCGCACCCGGACGTTTTCCGATGAGGTGGCCGAGCGATCTCAGGATCGCGAGCGGCACGAGAGTGAGCCAGTGCAAGGGAACCGCGAGCGGGGGCGCGTAGACCATGCGGCGATGGAGTTGCGCGGCCCGGCGGACGCGATTCTGTGCGCCGGCGGAGAGCGACTTGCGACCGAAGAGCTCCGGTGGGCCAGCGGTCGCAACGCGAGCGGACGGTACCCCGACGACGCGGTGGCCAGCGAGGCGGGCGCGCACGGAGAAGTCGAGAGCGGCATCCGCGCTGGGAAGACCAGGATCGAAGCCGCCGAGCGCCTCCCAGACCGAACGCCGCACGAGCATTCCCCCAGCAGCAACACCGAGTTGATCGCTCTGGATGTCGTGCTGGGCCTGATCGAGTTCACCGGAGACGACCGTCAGCGAGCGCCCGTACTTGGTGAGAGTCTCGCCGAAGCTCTCGATGACTGAGGGGTGCTCCCAGCTCATGAGCTTCGGCCCCGCAACCGCGACCGAGGGGGCGACCTCGACGGCGCCCAACAGCGCCGCGAGCGCGCCGGGCTCGGGTGCGTTGTCGTGACCGAGCAGCCAGAGCCATTCGTTGTCGCTCTGGGCTGGGTTGGCGAGCTGCAGGGCGTGGGCCACGGCCCCACCGAAGGTGCGCTTGCCGGGAGTCGTGATCAGTTGGTGGGGAGCGTGCTCGATGAGCAGCTCCGCCGAGTTGTCAGACGAACTGGAATCGACGTAGAGCGTCTCATCGGGTCGACGAAGCTGCGCCGCGAGCGCGGCGAGCGTTCTCGGCAGGTACCGTCCCCCATTGCGAGCGACGAGTATCGCGGTGACTCTCGGCTGCATATCGAATCGACACTATGCCGCGAAGGGCGCGCCAACCGGGTGGACTCGCCGGTCTACACCTGGCGTTTAGCTATGAATCTGGTTACGCGCGCACGTTAGGCACGCTTGCGCAGCTTGCGGCGCTCGCGCTCAGAAAGCCCGCCCCAGATGCCGAAGCGTTCGTCGTTTTCGAGCGCGTACTCGAGGCACTGCGCGCGAACCTCGCATGAGCTGCAGATCTTCTTCGCGTCGCGAGTCGACCCGCCCTTTTCTGGGAAGAAGGCCTCGGGGTCGGTCTGCGCGCACAACGAATCCGACTGCCAGCCGAGGGGGTTGTCGTCGACGGTGTCATCGACCGGTTTGCGTACACCAGGCACACCAAGTCGAACCGGGTCGACGAACCAGTCGTCAGGAACACCGGCGCGATACGCATTGTTCGCCATCGTTCCTACTCCCCTCAACGTTCGGCTGAAATAGCCGCAACGCGCTAGGAGTAATTACACCGTTGTAGTTAGGCTCGCGTCAAGTCAGGGATCATAAATGGGTCAACCAGCGTCTGAGGGTTGGGTGACCCCGCGTGTCGCTATCCATTGGGTCTCGACCATCTCCGAGAGCGTGTGACGCATCTTCCAGTCGAGGTCGCGCGCCGCGAGGTCGCCCGCCGCGACAATGCGGGCCGGGTCGCCCGCTCGGCGCGGGCCGATCTCCGGCGAGAACGGGATGCCCGTGACCCGGGCAACCGTCGCCATGATCTCCCCCACCGAGACGCCGTCTCCGCTCCCCAAGTTGTACGCAGCCTCCACGGATTCACCCGCGTCAAGACGTCGCGCCGCGGCGACGTGGGCGAGTGCGAGGTCGCTCACGTGGATGTAGTCGCGCACGTTGGTGCCGTCTGGCGTCGGGTAGTCGTCGCCGTTGATTCGCGGGGTGCGTCCCTCGGCGAGCGCCGCGAAGACGAGCGGGAACAGGTTGTGCGGGCTGGAGTCGTAGAGAGCGGCATCCCCCGACCCGACGACGTTGAAGTAGCGCAGACTCGTGTGCCGAAGGCCACGCGCCACGCCCTGGTCTGCCAGCAACCATTCGCCGATGAGCTTGGACTCACCGTAGGGCGACTGGGGGTTCTTGGGCGTCTGCTCCGTGACGAGGTCGACGTCGGGCGTGCCGTAGACGGCGGCCGACGATGAGAAGACGATTCGATCGACCCCCGCCGACTCCATGGCCGCGAGCAGACTCGCGGTGCCGGTGACATTCTGGGCGTAGGTGTGCAGCGGCTCCGTGACGGAGACGCCCGCGTACTTGAAGCCGGCCACATGGATGACACCGGTGACACCGTGATCCTGCAGCGCCTGGAGCACCGCGCCGCCGTCGAGGATCGACTCACGCACGAATGGAACGCCTCGGGGCACGAACGACTCGTGACCGGTCGAGAGGTCATCGAGCACGACGGTGCTCATGCCCGCGGCCCCCAGTGCGCGCACGACGTGCGATCCGATGTACCCAGCGCCACCTGTCACGAGCCATGTCATGGCTTCCACGCTAGTGGCGCGTGCCGACCCGCGCGTGCAGGTATGGCAGAAAATCTATGGCTTGTGAGTTCCGGCCACGGGTGGCAGCATTGCCATCCACAGTCCCTTTCTGCCAAGGAGTCGTGAATTTTGCGCAAGGTCGTGTTGCTCGCCATCCCGGGCGTCGCTCCATTCGAATTCGGCGTCGTGTGCGAGGTGTTCGGCATCGACCGCAGCGACACGGGCGGCCCCGCGTTCGACTTCGTGGTCGCCACCGCCGACCCTGGCCCGGTCACGACGAGCCTGGGCTTCGACATGCACATCGAGAACGGCTTGGATGCCGCGGCCGATGCCGACCTCATCGCGGTACCCGCCCACCACATCGAGAGCATCGACGAACGCTTCCTCTCCGTGATCCGAGACGCCGAGGCGCGCGGAGCATGGGTGCTCAGCGTGTGCTCGGGCGCATTCGCGCTCGCCCAGGCGGGCATCCTCGACGGTCGCGCCTCCACGACACACTGGATGCACACCGACCGTCTGGCGCGCGAATTCCCCCAGACACGCGTCGACCCCGATGTTCTTTTCGTGGAAGACCGCAAGGTCGTCACATCCGCCGGCACCGCTGCGGGCATCGACGCCGCGCTCCACATCGTGCGGCTCGAGCATGGTGCCGCCGCCACCAACGTCATCGCCCGCCGGATGGTCGTTCCTCCGCAGCGCGACGGCGGACAGTCGCAGTACATCGACGCCCCAGTCGCGGAGTGCAAGAGCGACTCTTTCGCACTCGTCGCCGAGTGGATGCTCGAGAACCTTGCCGAGGACCTCACTGTGGAGCAACTCGCCCGGCGAGCGCTCATGTCGTCGCGCACGTTCGCGCGCAAATTTCGGGCGGAGATGGGAACAACGCCGGCGGCCTGGTTGAACCGCCAGCGCATCATCCGCGCCCAATTGCTGCTCGAGCAGACCGACAACGGTCTCGAACAGATCGCACAGGAAACAGGCTTCGGAACCGCGGCGGTCATGCGACACCACTTCGTGAAGGTGCTCAAGACGTCGCCGCAGGCGTACCGTCGCGCGTTCGGTGCACGTGAGGCTAGCTGAACGCGCTGCCGACCCGGCGTTCGGCCACCCCTGATAGGTTTGCGCCACGATGAAGCGCGCACTGATCACCGGGATTTCAGGACAAGACGGTCTCTACCTCGGTGAACTGCTCACCGCCGAAGGGTACGAGGTGTTCGGCACCATCACGGGCTTCTCGAACCCGAAGCGCGCCACGGTCGAGCGGGTGCTGCCCGAGGCTCACCTGCTCGACGCTGACCTCACCGATGTCTTCAGCCTTCACCGCGCGATCGCCGCGGCGCAGCCCGACGAGATCTACAACCTGGGGGCGCTCTCGTCGGTCGGCAACTCGTGGGAGGGCGCGTCACGCACCACCGACGTCACAGCAAAGGGCACGCTCAACCTGCTCGAGGCCACCCGCGCGTACGCGGGCGACGACATCTCGAAGGTGCGGTTCTACCAGGCGTCGAGTTCGGAGATGTTCGGTAAGGCGCAGGAGGTTCCGCAGACCGAGCACACCGTTCTGTGGCCACGCTCCCCCTACGGGGTCTCGAAGGTCTACGCCCACTACATGACGGTGACGTATCGGGAGTCGTACGGGTTGCACGCCTCGTCGGGCATCCTCTTCAACCATGAGTCACCGCGTCGCGGAACCGAGTTCGTGACCCGCAAGATCACCCAGTCGGTGGCCCGCATCGTGCTCGGCGCGCAAGAGAGCGTGTCGCTCGGCAACCTCGACGCGCGCCGCGACTGGGGTTTCGCCGGCGACTACGTGAAGGCCATGTGGATGATGGTGCAGCAGCCTGTCGCCGACGACTTCGTGATCGCGACCGGAGTCACCCACTCGATTCGCGACTTCCTCGACATCGCGTTCGCGACCGCTGGCATCGACGACTGGGAGCCGTACGTGAAGGTCGACCCGGCATTCTTCCGCCCCGCCGAGGTCATGGACATCGTCGGCGACGCGTCGAAAGCCCGACGCGTGCTCGGCTGGGAGCCCGAGGTGCCGTTCGAGGAGATCGTGCGGATGATGGTCGAGAACGATCTGGACGAACAGCGTGCACTACTCGGGAGGTAGCCGCGTCTCTGACGACGGCGGACGGTAGTCGGCTGGCAGCTGGACGGTCGGCGGGCGCTTCGGATAGACCCGCGGCTTGCGCGGCTTCGGTGGCGGCACGATATCGACGCCCGCGAGCGCGTGGATGATCGACTCGGTCGTGCACTCGACCCCGCACTTGCGCTCGAACTCGTGCGCCGCCCACGCCGCGACGAGCTGGAGCGACTCCCCCTTACACAGTCGTCCCGAGATGTTCGCGGCGATCACGTCGTAGTGGGCCGCGAGCGGCGCGCGCTCGTAGGTGATCTGCGCCGGATCCAACTCCCAGATGGCCCGTCGAATCTGCACCATCATTCTCTTGATCTGCTCTCGCCGCGTCACATGGGCCTCCCGGGGTCAGTCAAGCGGGGATCCGGAATGTGGGGTGCGGGTTTTCCACAGGTGGGGGTTGGGGTGGTGAGGTAGCTCATCGCAAACCCGAGGTCCGACGTGCTCGTACCTCGGTTCCGTACTGCTTCGCGGTCGGAGTCCAGACGGCGACGATCGCGCAGGTCGCGGCAAGCATCGCCAACACCGAGAGAACCGGGTCCCAAGCGTCAAGCAGGTACGCGCACCAGGCCGCTGCGATGGTCACTCCCACAGGCGCCCAAGTGCGTCCACGAACTAGCGCGACCGTGGCCACGATCCCGGGAACCGCGCCGAACACGAATGCGAATACCGCGAGGACAACGCGTGCCCCCAGCGCGTCTGAGTCGCCCACGCTTGCGACACCGAGCGAGGGCACGATCACCACTAAAGCCGCTGACACGTACAGGCCCGAAATTGCGATAGTGATGCTTCTGGGCATCGGAACTCTGGGAGTGTTCATCCGTCTCCTTCCTTGTGACCCAGGGCAGCTCCAAGATTCCGAAGAATCCGGTACCGGCCCGCTTTGCTCGATCTCTTGGTCACATCGCTAATGAGTGCGCAAACGACTGCGACAAAACCCCCTCCTGCGAGGATCCATACGGGACTGACTTCAGGCGGACGAGGGAAGACGTCGTACATCACGGTGCCCACAACCAGGCCCACCAGCCACGAGCGCATGCAAGCAAGTCCGAATGCAAGAGCGACGCTCGTTGGGAGCCTTGATGCGCCATCACAAGGTCGACTTCTTAACCTGGCGACCCCAATCGCGCACGCAAGCGCTCCAGCGACCGCCCAAGAGGCGGCAAGCCCAAAAGCCATGTCAGTGGAGCCTTTTACCTCTCTTAGCGTCTCGAGGAACGAGACACCCCAGAAGGCGTCGGGCCACCACCAGAACGTGAACAGGAGGCCAATGACGACGGCCAAGCATGCACCCAAGCCAATGAAGGTTGCGGGGAGCAGCGATGCGACCCTGAGCGGGTTACCCGTTGCAGGCATTACCGCACCTCCCGGTTGTCGGCGCATGCGGACGTAGGGCTAGTAGGTCCACAGGTAGCCGTTACCCTTTCCCATCCCGAGGCCGTACATGACCAGCACTCGCTTTCCTCGCTAGTCCGCAGCTATTGGTGCGCCCAGAAGGCAGATCGCGGCGTACGTGGACGGAGCATTTGCCGTTACGAAGTACCTTCATCCGCCGCCTACACACCCGACACCCCAGTCAGGAGGAAAGCTAATCCGACCCCGAGGCCAAGAACGCTGAGCGGGAGCATGGTTGCGACATACCTACGGGCGGCAAGACCGCGTTCGTATGAGACGGCTGCCTCCGCTCGAGCGCGAGCGCGGTGGTAAGTGAGCACGCGGTAGGCCATGCGAGCAAAGACGGCGATAGCGAAGGCGCCAACGAACGCGATTGCAACATGGCCAGCACTCGATCTAAAAAACACCTCTGATTCACGATTTGCTAGCTGAATCCAGATGGAAACCGCCGCAAGCCACCCAGGTATTGCTGCGATCAACACGCACGCAATCCCCGCGAGCGCGTGGATACCAGCCGCAAGTGCGGCAAGGACAGACCATTGTGATTCGGACAAGCGCGCCAGGCGCTTCCAGTGCAGGGCCGCGACAATTTCCACACTTCGCGTTGCCCAACGGTGCCTCAGCAAGAACTCGAAGACGGACAGCGCGATCAACATGCAGCCCAAGGGGAGGATGAAATCCGGCTCCGTGCGAATGCCTGCCACCGCGAGCTCCGTAACCCTAGAAGACATCCGCAACCCCAGCCGAGCACCCAGCTCGTAGACCCGGTGACCAGCCGCCGCCGACTGAGAAGGAACTCCCGAAGGCTGCTTCGACGAAACCTCCCGTTCCAAAGAAGGACGCCGAACAGGTTCCCCCGACATCCCAGCCTTGGGAGAATCCCAGCTGTCCGCCGATCTTGCCCGAGATTCCCACATCCAGACCGATCCCCGCTCCCAGAATGAGGTGTGGTCTACCGGTGTTGTCAAATGCAGACCCAAGCTCCGCACAAACAATCGCGCAGGCCTGCAACCGAGTCGTGAGTGCCGCGCCAGCATCTGTCCCACCCTGCCCGCCTGTCGTAGTAGGAGGTCGCGAAGGCATTGGCCGCGGACTCAGAGGTATCGGCTTGGGTTCGGGCGAGAACTGGGCAAAAGGACTACTCGGGCGCTGTCCATAGCTCAAGGGCTTCAACTTCGCGGCGCCGCGGTTGGCGCGATTCACGACTGATCGATAGGCTGCATCGTTCGCGTACCACTTCTCCGCGGAGTCTGCCGTGAACAACCCCGTGAGGTCGAACTTGTTGATCGGGTCGGGCGGGTAGTCGTAGCAGTTGGTGACACCGCCCTCGACCGGATCGACAGAGAGGAAGCGGCCCAGCGACGGCACGTACTGACGCACGCCCATCTCGATGGTCGCGATGGATCCCTGATGCTCGTACAGCTTCTGGGCCGAACCCACCCAGCCGTAGTCGGCGTCGCCGGGCGAGTTGTCGGGCACGGCGTCGTTCGCGGCGCTCGTGCCGATGTCACCGGTGGCCGGGTCGATGGGTTGACCGAAGGGGTCGTACGTGGCGCGGGCGCCGAGGCGGAGGCCCGTAGCATCCGTCGTCACGATCACATCGCCGTGCAGATTCGGGTAGGACCACCGTTGGGCTGATGCCGAGATCGACAGCATCACGCCTCCAGGCAGGGACAGCGACCGCTCCATGAGCGCACCCGACCCCGACGCGATTCCGAAGAGCGAACCCGACGCGTACAGGTACCGGATCGTGGTGGGCGGCGCCGCACCGGGTGGGTCGTCGGTGCGGGAGACGATGCGGCCGGTCACGTCGCGCGCGTAGCTGATGACCGTTCCGTCGGTGAGCATCGTGGCGAGGTGACGGTCGACAACGTCGTAGGTGAGCGTCTGATCCGCCAGAACCGTCGTGTTGCCGTGCGCGTCGTACGTGACGCTCGACGTTCCCGTGAAAGACGTCAGCCGGTCGGCATGGTCGTAGCAATAGGAGACGGTCGCTGCAGCAGCACCATCCTTGCTGTCAGAGAACGACGTGCGGTTGCCGTTGCGGCCCGCCATCGGGTTCGCGCCGCAGCCTCCCGACTGCGCGTACTCATAGGTCAGCTGATGGCGTGGGATGCTCGCCGACACGAGTCGGCCAGCCGCGTCGTACGAGTACGTCGAGGTCTCAGTGGTCGATCCGTCGGTGAGCACGCTGCGCATGATCCTCCCCGACTGCGAGCGCACGACGGCATCGAACACCGACGGCTGGGGACGGATGCCCGCCGGGACCACCTGTGTGAACGCATCCTGGTAGACCGTGAGGTCGTCGATGACGACGTCACCGGCGCCACTGGTCGGGTGCGACGTCGCCACCACCATGACCGTGTGGGATGCCGAGGTCGCGGTGAAGCTATTCGTCACCGGTACCCACGTCACACCCTGCGCGGTCGCCGGCGGTAGCACGACGTTGTTGGTGAAGGTGATGACACCCAGGTTGATGCGGGTCTCTGCGGGCGCGGTCTTCGTCGTCGCGATCGAGGTCTCGATCGTGTAGCTACGACCCGGGGTGAGACCGGTGAGGGTGCGCCGCAGCATGACCGGAGTCGCCGAACTCTGCGTTGCACCGAGCGAGCCGGCGCCAGTGCGCGCGACCGTCGAAATGGCACCGCCCGTCCACGCATCGACGCCCGATTCGAAGCCCGCCGAATACACGGCCGTCTTCGCTCCGGAGATGGTCGTTTCGGGCTGAGCCGCGTCGGGGAACGTCCACGAGATCGCCGACGTCGCGTTCGTCGCATCCCGCGTGATCGACGCGAGCTTCGACCCATTGAGGTAGCTCACCGACTTCACGAGCGCGTCAAAGCCCACGAGCGGATCCGCGACGACAGTGCCGTCGAGAGAGACCGACTCCACCATGCCATTCGAGCTGCTGTAGGTGAAGGCCTGCACAGACGCTGCACCACCCGCGGGCGTCGTCGAGACCGACTGAACGCGATAACTGTTGGCGGCATAGGTCGGCACAGTCACCGTGTTCCAGACGTCCGTGTACGAGACAACTCGACCGGCGACGTCGACTCGCGTCGTAATTCGCGAGCCATTCGGGGAGCCCGCGACCGCACCATCCTCAACCCACGATACGAGCGGGTCACCACCGGCAGCGTGCGTGTACGTCACCGTGCGCGCGGGGCTCGACCCGAACGCGGACAGGGATGACGCCACCACCCGCCCCCGAGCGTCGAACATCGAGCACGACCACGTCGCATCGCCCGAACGCTTGGTGCCGACGACGCGACCGCGCACGTCGTAGACGTACTCCGTGACGACCGCTGAGCCCGTGGCTGGCGCGGGACCCGTCGAACGCTTGAGCATGCCCGACTGCGGCGTGGAGGCCGGCAGACCGCAGACCGACGCGCCGAGGCTCTCGCGATCGCCCCAGTACTCGAACGTCGACCCGGCGCTCGATGCGGGCAGCGACTGAGCCTCCGCCGAGGGGAGCCGCTTGTCGATTCGACGCAGCCATGCCGTGCCCGGCGACTCGTAGCTGGTCGCCGTGCGCAGGGCGAGTCCGTCCGGGTCAATCGTGGAGCCCGTGACCGCGCCCACCCAGGGGAGTGAGTAATCGAGCGCGGTCACGAGGTCGGGAACCTGGCTGTCGACGAGACCGGAGCCGGCCGGCGCCGAATCCTCTGTGGTCGCGCCGTTGGCGAGGCCGTAGTCGGGGGCGAGAGCGGAGCCTGGCACGGTCGCCCAGGTGCTCGATCCCGGGGTCTTCCACTGCAGCTCGAGCTTCGCGGAGCCAGTCGCCTCGCGGTAGTGCAGTCGGATGCGGTCGCGCTGCCCTGCCACGACCGGCGCACCCGGCGCTGACAGGGAGGTGTGAGCGTCTGCCGACGACCAGTCATCCACGATGCGCATGTCGTTGATCCACAGCGCCGTGCCGTCGTCGGCAACCATGCGGAACTCGTAGGTTCCCGCGGTCGGGTAGGTGATGAGGCCAGTGAGTCGTAGCGACCAGTTGTCGGCACCTATGCCGTCGATGGGCGGGCTGGTCGACCAGTCGCGCGCGACAGCTCCGCCTGAACCGCCGATGCCCAACCCGAACGCGCGCGGCGATCCCGAGAGCGACGGGTTCGCGTAGTAGGCGGCGTGCAGGCCGACGAGCCCCGCGTCGTAGGCCGTCGTCGAGTGAGCGGGGACGATCGGACACGACGTCAAGGGGCGACGATCCGAGCCGAAGCACGCGACGGGCGCGGGCCCGTAGGCGTCGGTTGCCCGGTCCTGACCGTCGTAGATCGTCGTCGTCTTGGTCCCCCACATCGTGGAAGTGGAGAGCACCTGATCCTTGGCGTTCCACTCCTTGGTCGACACGAGCTGCCCGCCGCGCACGAGCCCCGTCTCGCGAAGCGCCGAGTCGTACTGCACCGTCGTGCGCGGCAGCCCTCCGCTCGGCACGACCTCGGTATAGCCCGGGCCGTAGTTGTATTGGCGGTAGGCGCGAGAGGTGTCCGAACGTTGACCGTCCGGCGAAGGCAGCCGCACGATCTGAACTCGACCTGAAGCGTCGTAATTGATCTCCGTGCGACCGCCGTACAACAGGAAGTCACCCTGGGTGGCCTTGTTCGCCTCCCACCAGTCCATTCCGAACGCGTCGACGATGTACTGCACTCGGCCGCCCTGGCCGTAGGTGAAGCTCGTCTGGGCCGTACCCGGGTCGACGATCCGCACGAGGTAGCCGCCCGCGTCGTACAGCAGTCGAGTCGTGTCGGCGGCACCCGGAATGTGGTCGGGGTAGATGATGCGGCAGAGCATTCCGGCCGGAGGCGGCGAGAACCCGGCAGGCACGAGGCACGGGTCGTTGTTCGAGACATCCGCGCCGCTCAGACCCGTGCTCACACCGGTGTCGCCCCCGTAGATGAAGCGCAGCTCCCGGCTGTAAGTGGCGGGATTCGACCCCGGGTTCACCGACAGGGGGTCTGAGATGCGGTCGACCTGGCCTGTGCCCGGACGGTAACCGACGATGGGGGTTGCGGGCTTGAGGGCATCCGTGGGCGTCGTGACCGACCCGACCTCGCCCTGCGCGGTGAAAGAGTAGACAGTGCCATCGTCTTCGGTGAGGATCACCTGGCCCGCAGCATCCAGCGACAGCACACCGTACTCTCCCACGGGAGCCGTGTACCCACCGGAACTCGCACGCGTATAAATGTGGGTGCCGCCCGTCACATCGGTGAGCGTGACCGAAGACTCCGTCACCCGC
>CAYZHZ010000051.1:0-17113 GCA_964477625.1 uncultured Salinibacterium sp. | reverse complement strand
ACGGATGCCCGTGCTGCGACGTACGAAATCGCAAACTATCTCGGCGCCGTCGAACAGCTCACCACCACGACGCTGCGTAACGTCGTCGGTGGTCTCAACCTCGAAGAGGCGCTCACCAGCCGTGACAACATCAACGGCCAGCTTCGCGTCGTGCTGGACGAGGCCACGGGCAAGTGGGGCATCCGAGTCGGACGTGTCGAGCTGAAGGCGATCGACCCGCCCCTGTCAATCCAGGACTCGATGGAGAAGCAGATGCGCGCCGAGCGAGACCGCCGCGCGCTCATCCTCACGGCCGAGGGTACGAAGCAGTCCGCAATCCTGACTGCTGAGGGTGCTCGCCAAGCGGCGATTCTCGAGGCGGAGGGTGAAGCGAAGGCCCAGGTGCTCCGTGCTCAAGGTGAGGCAGAAGCCATCACGACGGTCTTCGGGGCTATCCACGCCGGCAACCCGGACGCGCAGCTGCTCGCGTACCAGTACCTACAGACTCTCCCGAAGCTCGCCGAGGGCGACTCGAACAAGATGTGGATCATCCCGTCCGAGCTCACTGAAGCCCTCAAGGGAATCAGCGCTGGTTTCTTCGGTGGCAAGACTCCCCCGGCCAAGTAGGCCGAAGGAGACCTACCTCTCCCCCGCGCGCCCGCGCGTATTGGCACACCGTGGGCTCGCTCTGGAGGCGCCCGAGAATACGCTCCTCGCATTTGCTCGCGCCGTCGCGATTGGATGCGCCTACATCGAAACTGACGTGCATGTGAGTGCCGATGGGATAGCGGTGGTCGCGCACGATCCTGACCTGCGGCGCGTCGCGGGCAGGAACGTGCGTGTCGAGCAGCTCACGATGGCTGAACTTCGGAGGGTCGATCTTGGCCACGGCCAAGGGTTCTCTTCGCTCGCCGAGGCACTCGATACCTTCCCCGAAACTCGCTTCAACATTGACATGAAGGCGCGGGCAGCCGTCGAACCGACCGTTGATTCCATCTTGTCGCTGCGCGCGAGCGACCGAGTGCTCGTCACGTCTTTCAACGAGGCACGTCGCGCCGCTGCCATCCGCGCCCTCCCTAACGTCGCGACGTCTGCTTCGGCGCGCCGATTCGCCACCGCCCTCGTCGGAGCAAAGGTCGGCTTCTCCCCTGCCGTGCGCGGCTCACTCCGTGGGGTGGTCGCTGTTCAAGTGCCCGAGCGGGCGCTCGGGCTCAGGGTGACTACGCGCCGAATGATCGATCGCCTGCACGGCGCGGGCGTCGAGATCCACGTCTGGACGGTCAATGATCCTGTGCGGATGGCCGAACTCCTCGACCTTGGGGTGGACGGCATCGTTACCGACAGAGCCGACCTGGCACTCGATGTCATCCAGGATCGTTAGGCACCAAACCGCTGGGAACTGCCTGTGAGCGCAGCGCGCTTGAAAGGATTCGCCCAGCTTGGTGGTTTATACCTGTATCGATCGCGACAAGAAGGAGGCCACACAATGGCAGACCGTAGTTTGCGCGGGATGAGATTGGGAACACAGAGCTTACAGAGCGAAGTGGGCGTCGAATTCTCCCCGCGAAAGAAGAGCGTCTACCGCTCGGCCGATGGCTCGACCTTCGAGGTGATTTTCGCCGCCGATGCCGAGGTGCCCCAGCAGTGGGAGTCCCCGAAGAGTGGCCAGGAGGGCGTGCTGCTCACTAGCGACGGGGTACCTGTCGAGCTCGACGAAGCAGACGTCAAAGTTCCACGCAGCCACTGGGACATGCTCCTCGAACGCCGTACCCGTCCCGAGCTTGAAGAACTGCTCCAAGAACGGCTCGAATTCCTCCGCGCCCGTCGCGGCCAACAGAAGACCGCCTAGCACTCACCCTGTACCACGGCCACCGCCCACCCCCACGGCGGTGGCCGTTGTCGCGCATCGGAGCGATAAGTCAGATCTGAGATCGGCGCGGTCTTGCGACGCCGGCGAGGATGAGAGCGCTCAACCCGAATAGCGAGACGAACCACTCCAGCTGGCGTCCGCCCCAGACCGCCGGAGTGATGGTCGACGAGAGCGGAACATTCTCGACCATTGCGCCCGCCGCGTACCACGGGAGTTGGGCGATCGTTGACCCGTCGGGTGCGATCATCGCGCTGACACCGACCGTCGAGATGTTCACGACACTGCGGCCGAGCTCGAGAGCACGAATACGTGCGACCGCCAGTTGCTGCACGCTCTCGTCGGTTCGACCGAAGTCCGCGTTGTTCGAGGAGGCGAGGATGACTTGGGCCCCCTCTCGCACCGCGTCCCCCAAGATCTGGTCGTCAACGATGTCGAAGCAGATGTTGATTCCGGCGATTACACCGTCGATGTCGAACACGTTGTCAGTGGTTCCTGGCGTGTACTCGCGCTGAATGAGATCGATGAGATCGGGAGCGAAGGGTCTCCAGAAGGCGCGGTCCGGAATGTACTCGCCGAACGGCACCGGATGCTTCTTGTCGTAGAGGTCAAGCGCCCCCTCCCCGGCTCGCCAGAGGACCGCGGTGTTGTGGAAGAGTCCGTCGCGCTCGGTCACCCCCTGAGCGACAAGCGGAGCATCCATCTGCTCGGAGACAAAATCGAATACCCCGGCGGTGTAGTCATCGGTGAGGGGGTCACGGTACGTCGTACCCTCTGGCCACACCACGACGTCGACCTCCTCACCGAACAGCGGGAGGGTGGCATCCAGCTGGGCCTGCAGTAGCTCGTTGGCCTGGGAACCGTCGAAGTAGCCGGCTTTGCCATTTCCTTGCACGGCCGCGACCCGAAATGCTCCGTCGACAGCGACCGGGAAAG
Organism: uncultured Salinibacterium sp.; assembly: GCA_964477625.1. Classification (GTDB taxonomy): domain Bacteria; phylum Actinomycetota; class Actinomycetes; order Actinomycetales; family Microbacteriaceae; genus Rhodoglobus. The sequence continues at coordinate 14,331 of CAYZHZ010000051.1, read as the reverse complement.
ACGGGAAGGTAAGAAGCACAACTGCCGCGACGGCGACCGCGAGACCTCGCGTGAGGCGAGAGATTCCACCGAAACGCACGCCCTCGAGGGCGAGGGCCGTGAATGCAACGATCACGAAGGTGACTCCCGAGATCCCGAGCCACGCGAACAGCGCAGAGAGGGGGCTCTCTGACTGCGAGAGGCTCACCCTCCCCCAGGCGAAGCCTCCGTACGGCCACACGCTCGACCACGCCTCTCGCGCCGTCCACAGGCCGGCGACGGCAGTCGGTAGCAGGATGAGGCGTCCTGACACCCCTGGCCACGCGAGTGGGATCCAGCGGTAGGCCAGGGCGATGGCCCCAGCACCCGCAGAGAAGAACAGGGACTGGAGTACGGCCAGCGCCGACATCGGAAGTGGTCCGAGAAAGAGCGACGCCCATTGAATGTGGGTGAAATAGAACGCGCAGCCCGCGATGAAGCCGACGAGGAGAGCGCTACCGAGCCTCCGGCCGATGAGGGTGAGGAGGATGAGGGCGACGCCGACGAACGCTAGGGGCCACATGTCGCGATCCGGGAAGGCGCCATCGAGCACGGGACCGGCGCCTGCAGCGACGATAAGAGCCGCCCAAAGCGGGAATACCGCTTTCGTCGCGATAGGTTCGGGCATCACGGGCATGAGCCTAGGCGACCGAGCTGTAGGCAACGATCCCGCGCCGGATCGCGTCGAGCGCCTTGCGCGCCGTGCGTCCCACTTCACCATCCGCAACGACCGAGAGCTGGTCAAGCAGGTCGATGGTCTGCTTGGTCCAGCGCACGAAGTCACCCGCGGCCATGTCCGCTTCGCGCAGAACAGCGTCGAGGCTGGTTCCACTGGCCCAGCGGAACATCGCGAGCGCCAGACCCGTCGCGAGGGGCTGAGTACCTGGCAGCCGATGTGCCCGCTCGAGGTCGTCGAGCTCGGCCCACAGGGTGCCCGTGCGGTCGAACGCCTCACGGAATGCGCCGCGCGGCAGTGACCGATCAGAGGGTTGGCCCTCGTCTCGGCGCGGCTCGTACACGAGCGTCGTTGCCATTGCCGCGAGAGACGCCGGATCCAGCGACGACCAGAACCCTTGGCGGAGAGATTCGGCCACGAGAAGGTCTCGCTCGCCGTAGATGCGCCGCAGCATCCGCCCGTGTGCGCTCAGTTCAAGGCCGTGGTGGCCGGACACAAGGTACTCGAGCCTGACGAGTACCTCAGTGACTCGGTCGAATACTTTGGCGACCGCACCCGTCCGGCTGCGGATCTGCCCGTTGAGCTGATCGGTGTCCTTCTTGAGACGCCAGTATCGCTCAGCCCAACGCGCGTGCGACTCGCGCTCGGGGCATGCGTGGCAGGGGTGCTGCTTCATGCGCCGACGCAACTCGGTGAGCTGTCGCTGGCGACGGTCGCGTTCCGCGCGGCTCGCCGTGGTCGAGATGCCCTTGCGCTCGAGGTCGCTCAATTCGCGTCGGATGCCTGAATACTCGGCGAAGTCGCCCACATGGCACGACATCGACTTCTTGTAACCCTCGAGCGATTGCTCCTGTGAGCGAACCTTGCGGGCGAGGTCGACCACGGCCCTGTCTGCCTGGAACTGCGCGAAGCTCGACTCCAGAATCTCGCGCGTGCGGTCGCGGCCGAATTGCTCGATGAGGTTGACAGCCATGTTGTACGTAGGCTTGAAGCTCGAGTTGAGCGGGTAGGTGCGGCGCGATGCGAGCGATGCCACGGCCTGGGGGTCGAGCCCATCGACCCACTGGATGACGCTGTGGCCTTCGACATCGATCCCGCGCCGCCCCGCGCGGCCGGTGAGCTGGGTGTACTCCCCCGGTGTTATCGGCACGCGAGCTTCACCGTTGAACTTCTCGAGCTTCTCGAGCACGACCGTGCGTGCGGGCATATTAATGCCGAGCGCGAGGGTTTCGGTCGCGAACACGACCTTCACGAGCTTCTTCTGAAAGAGTTCCTCCACGACCTCCTTGAACGCAGGAAGGAGCCCCGCGTGGTGGGCGGCGACGCCACGCTCGAGTCCGCTCAGCCAATCCCAGTAGCCGAGCACGCCCAGATCCTCGTCGAGCAGCGTGCGGCAGCGCTCCTCCACGATGAGCCGGATTTCGTCACGTTCGGCAGGAGTAGTCAAGCGGATGCCCGACCTCAGCACGTGCGTGACCGCCTGGTCGCACCCCACGCGACTGAAGATGAAGAAGATGGCGGGGAGCAGGTTCTTCTGCTCGAGCAAGCGCACAACATCCTCGCGATTCATCCGCTGGGACTCGGGCCGGCCACCACGAGAGTGATATCGACCGACGTCTCGCATCTGTTTGGCGCTGAGGGTACGCCCGCCGTACCGGGCCATCTGAACGAGTTCGGGGTTGACCCGATGGGTCGCGACAAGTCCCGAGGAATCGAAGAGGTCGATGAGCTTCGTGCGCATGAGGATGTGCTGGTCGAGGGGAACCGGTCGTTCCTCGGAGACGATGACCTCGGTGTCACCACGCACCGCCTGCAACCAGTCTCCGAACTCCTCGGCGTTGGACACTGTCGCGGAGAGCGACACCATGCGCACGTGCTCAGGAAGATGGATGATGACTTCTTCCCACACCGCCCCGCGGAACCGATCGGCGAGGAAATGCACCTCATCCATCACAACGCAGGCGAGATTGCGCAAGAGATCTGAGTTGGCGTAAAGCATGTTGCGGAGCACTTCCGTCGTCATGACGACGATGCGAGCATGGGAGTTGATGTTGGTGTCACCAGTGAGCAAGCCGACCGCGTCCGAACCGTACTCGGCCACGAGCTCCTGAAACTTTTGGTTGCTTAGTGCCTTCATCGGGGCCGTGTAGAAGACCTTGGAACTCGAGTCCTGCATGGCGCGGAAGATGGCAAACTCGGCGATGATCGTCTTTCCCGCACCCGTGGGTGCTGCGACGAGTACACTCTTGCCCTGCTCCACAACAGCGCACGCCTCGATCTGGAACTCGTCGAGGTCGAAGCGCTGTCGAGCACGGAAAGCCTCGAGCACGGGCGTTCCGCGGCCCCGTTGCGACGCGGCGAAACGCTCCGCCGGGGAGAGTTGTTCGGTCATCGAGACCAGCCTAAGCGAGTGCCGCGCGGCACCCGGTCACGCTGGGATCGACGCCTCGAATTCCGCTTCGCGCCGTGCCTTCGCACGGTCATGGAAGTGAGCGATGAGCGCCGCGATGAAGAAGAGCACCACCATCGGGATGGCGAGCAAGAACATCGACACCACGTCGGCGGCGGGGGTGGCAATCGCGGTGAAGAGGCAGATGCAGAGGATAGCGACGCGCCACCCTTTGATGATGGCCTTCGCTGAGAGCACGCCCACGAAATTCAGCAGCACGAGGAACACGGGGAGTACGAAGGCGATTCCCACGGCGAGCACGAGCTTGATCACGAAGTCGTAGTAGATCTTCGCGTCGAGGTACGTAGCTTCTTGTTCCGCGGAGAACGACGTCAGCAACTCGACCATGTGAGGGAAGACAAACCACCCAGCCGCCGCACCCAGTAGGAAAAGCGGCACCGCGGAGAAGAAGAACCCGAAGGTGTAGCGCTTCTCCTTGCTCGTCAGCCCGGGCACGAGGAACGCGAAGACCTGATAGAGCCAGATTGGGCTTGCAATGACGATCGCGATGGTTACAGAGATCGCGATGCGCAAGTCGAACGCTCCTGTGACCGTCGTGTACACGATCTCGGCGTTACGATTTTCGGCGATCTGGTTGATGGGCACGCGAAGCCCATCGATCACAAACGGCGCCAGGAAGAACCCCGCGATCGCACCCAGAAGGATGGCGATCGCGGAGATGACCAGACGCTTACGCAGTTCGCGCAAGTGGTCGCCGAGCGACATTCGCTCGTCGGACTTGTTGCGCCACCGACCGGTTCGGGTGGCCACGTTCGTTAGGACTTCGAGGCGGAGTTCTTCGGCGCAGCCTTAGTGGTCGACGCCTTCGAAGTCGTGGACTTGGCAGTGCTCGACTTCGTCGTCTTCACGGGTGCCTTCGTCGCCTGGGGAGCCGGCTCTTCGTCGGCTTCGTCTTCGTCGACAAGTACCTCGTTACCGTTCTCATCCTTCATGGTCTTCACTTCGCTGCGGAAGATTCGCATCGACTGACCGATGCTGCGGGCGAGACCGGGAAGCTTCGGCGCACCGAACAGCAGGAGGACGACCGCGAGAATGATGACCAGGTGCCAGCCACTCAGTCCTTGAAACATATGAATCAACTACTTTCTCGTAGGTGCGCGTGGGGTGGTTTGATGGTAGCAGGTTCACTGCGAAACACTATGGAGAACTCTGGTTCACGGGTGTGACCTCACTGCGAACGCATGAAGTTGACCCTGAACCAGGTCGCCGGCTGGGCTCCAAAGCCAACCAGAACGTAGTCGTCTCGATCTGTGCGTCTCGGGTGGAAGACCACACGAGCGGGCTTCTTCATGAGCTCACCGTCCCCCGCGCTAGCGACGACCTTCACCACCGTTCTCGTGACCTTCTCGCTATCGACATACGTCACCGCGATGCGCGGTGCACGGCGTGGGCCGTGCGGCCACACGAGTTTCGATTTTCCTGAGGTCTCCATCCCCGTCGTGAGGAGCATGGTGCGAAGGGCACGCCGGCGTCCGACGATGAGCACCCACAGAAGCACGGCGAAAGCCACCGCGACGAGGATCACCGTTCCGGTCATGAACGGTACCAGTCGGCGGGCCACTGCTGGTCGGATGCATCGACCGACGAGATGCGGCGGGCTCGCGTCATCCGGCGCTCGTGACGATCGTTTCGGCGCGCGGCCCGATGCGCTCTGCGTGCTTCTTCGCGGTCGCGCACTTCGCGCAACTGCTGCAGCACGGCAAGCGCCGGACGCACGTGCTCGTACTCCCCCGCGTCGAGTATGGCGGCAGTTCCGGCCAGCTCCGAGACGTCGTCGAGGAGAATCAGGAACTTACGGAAGAGCCACCACGCACAGAGACCGAGCATGATGACAAGTGCCAGCACGAGCGACCCCCAGATGGCGATCCACGACCACCATGGCATCGACTCGGTCATTGGTATCGTGCTGCGCCCGCAGCCGCCCACTCTGCGACGACCGCGCGAGCCTCGTCCGGCGAGACGACGGTAGCAACTCCGGGCATACTCGCGATGAGTCGCTTGAGACCGTGATAGTGAGACACCCGCACCGTTGTGCGCACGAGACCGTCTACCGTTTCGCTCGTCGCGCCCTCCGGAATGTAGTCGGACAGCAGCGGAACTCCGTCGGGAGAGACGTCAATAGTCACGAGTAGATCATCCGCGCTTCCCTCGAAAAGGGTGTCGGGCAGAGCTACATCGCGCGCCCCGTGGGTGATCGACTCCGACGTCAGAACGGGGTCGGAGATGCGGTCAAGCCGGAAGGTGCGCACCGCCTCTCGCAGGTGGCACCAACCCCGCAGATACCAGTCAGCATCAACAGATTCGACGCGTAACGGATCCACCCGGCGTCGCTCTGCCTCACCGCGAGAGTTGCGGTAGTCGAATTCGACCTGCACGCCGGAGGCCACGGATTCGCGGATGAGCGCGAGCGTCGCATCCGTCTCGCTCGCCTCGACCGCCACCTGGCTGGGCTCGGCGGATGCCCCACGCGAGAGCTTCGACGAGAGGGTTGCGATCGCTGATCGATCGGCGTGTTCAGGCAGAGCTGACAGGTACTGGAGCCCGGCGATGAGCGCGGCCGCCTCGCGCGCCGAGAACCGCGGGGAGTCATCAATCGCCACCATGTTGGTGAGCACGATCTGGTCGTTGTCTTCAAAGTCGTCCCAGGCGATGTCGAACAAATCACCGTGCTGATACATCGTCGTTTCGCCGGGAATACCCGAGACCCCGATGAGACGTACGGCATCGCGGATCTGACTCTCGGGCACACCGAAGTGAGATGCAGCTTCGGCAACGCTCACGCGATCGTGGTCCATCAGGTACGGAACGAGAGACAACAAGAAGGCGAGCTTGTCCTGGGCGTGCCGCGGCGGCGTCTTGTCAGCCATGGTCGGCCGCCGTTCGCTCAAGTCGTGCTCGCACCGCATCCCGAAGATCGGGCGGCGAAATTACGAGCACCTCGGGACCAAAACTCGCGAGCTCGTCGGCGAATATGTTGATATCCGAATAGTGCAGTTCGAGCGCACCGGATGCCGTCGCCACCGTGCTTCGTCGCTTGCCGAGTCGCGTGGCTGCGTCAGTACCCGGCTCGACCTCGACGACCGCCACGCGGGAGGACCACACGGCCTCGAGCTCGGCAAGTGCTCGCTCGCTCTGGTCGGCGGAAGGCGCGGGAAAAGTCGTCGAGGTGATCGTGACCGAGCTGACGATGCGGCGCAATAGAAACGTACGGGTCGTGCCGGATTCCGGCTCGTCGGCGTACAAATGCCATCGGCCCTGGTGCTGAATCAGGGCGAGAGGCGCGACGGTGCGAACACGGGCATCGGTCTCCCCCGGCTTGAGATACGCGAACCTCACCATGAGGTGGCGTTCGAGAGCTGCACTGAGAGGATCGAATGCGACGTCGCGCACGCGCACCCGTGGCGCATATCCCAGCACAGGCTCGGTTGTCGCGACCCCGAGTGAGCGAAGCTTGATGAGAGCGCGGCGTGACTCGGCCGACAGAGAACCTTCGCGCCACACCATCGCAGCCAGGTTCAGCAGTGTCGTCTCTTCGGGAGAGAAGGTGATGTCGGCGGGCAGTTCATAGGCGCCGCGAGGTATGCGGTACCGGAGGCTTTGGTTGTTACCTGCCTGGCCCGGGGTCTCAAGCGTCTCCAAGGGAACACCGAGCTCGCGGATGTCGTCCTTATCGCGCTCGAACTGGCGCTCAAGGTTGGAGTTGTCCCCCGAGTGGGAATACTTCTGACGATAACCCTGAACAGTCGACAAGATCTCGTTCTTGGTCAGTCCGGCGTCGGTCGCGAGCAGTGCGAGGACGAGGCTAAACAGTCTCTCCTCGACGGGAACGCGGGCAGCGGAACTGGCAGGGGGCACGAAGGAGATCCTAATTCGTTGAGCGCCACCCGGCCGTGGCAACAGTCGTCGTACTGCTGGTGGACTATCCGATCGCGAGGATATCGACAACGTAGAACAGTGTCGAGGTCTCGGTGACTCCTGCAGGAGCGGAGCCCGCGGCGTAGCCGAGCTCCGGTGGCACGATGACAACCACCTGCGACCCGACCTTCTGCCCAACGAGGGCCTGGGCGAGACCCTCCACGACGCCGTTGTTCTGTCCATCGTTCTTCGCGACGGTGATGGTTCCCGGTGCATCGGTGTCCCACGTCGAAGAGAAGACCTCTTTGGTATCCCAGACGGAACTCGTCATGTTCACGATGATGCTGTCGCCCTCTTCTACGGCAACTCCGTTGCCTTGCTTGAGGGCGGCGAAGCGCAACTCGGAGGGCGGCGGTGCCGAGGTGAAAGTGATGCCCGGACGACCGTTCGGCGCGAGCACGACCGCGGGGTATCCGGACTGGGGAATCTGATCGACCCCATTCGCCTTCCCCATGAACGCATCGTCGATGTCGGTCACGACCACGATTGTGTCGGACTGTGAAAGACCGAGTCCCTCCGCGGAGTCGCCGAGGATTGCTGGTGCCGGTCCGGTCGTGACGACGCGTGAGCCCACGGTCGCGCACGACAGCCCCGATGTGAACGGGAAGTTGCCGGTGACGAAGACGCGGAGCTGCACCTGGGTGATCGGCCCGCCTTGAGTCATGAGGGGTTCGCCGGTCTTGCCGTCGTAGAGGCTCACGGTGATGTTGACGCCATCCTCCGTGGTGACGCGCTCACCATCACCCTTCGAGACGACGTGGACATCGTTCGATGTCGCGACGAGGGGGGTCGGGAACGTCGCGGCGGGATCAGCAAGGAACGCGCCGTCTGCCGTGACGAGCGAAGAGTTGCCCTGGCTCGTGCACCCCGCGAACCCCACGGGGGCCGACGAACACGCTGCGAGGGACACCATTAGGCCTGCGCCAACCACGACGCTCAGGAGCTTACGCACCGGCACTCTCTTCCTTCTCGTGAACACCGAACAACTCTACTGGTCGGCGGACGCGGCCCTTGCTGCGGCCTGAGCCTCGCGAGTCGTCTTTCGCAGCCGCTTCGGGCTCTGTGAGCGGTCACCAAGCGCCCCCGGTGTCCAGAGTTCGACGTCCTCATCGGAGAACTCGGTTTTGGAGGCGCGACGCTTGAGCGCGGGAAGCACCGCGCCGGGCGCCAGGCGGCGCGCGGTCAGCAAGAACCCGGTGTGGCCGACCATCCGATGATCGGGGCGAACGGCGAGACCCTCGACGTGCCATCCCCGCACGAGTGTTTCGCTCGAATCAGGCTCGGTGAACGATCCGGAGGCCCTGATCGCTTCGGCGACGCGAGAGAGCTGAGTAACCGTGGCGATGTAGCACAACAACACACCGCCGGGTACGAGCGCCTCGGCGCATTCCGTGATGCACTCCCACGGTGCGAGCATGTCGAGGATGATGCGATCCACCGACCCCGCATCGAGGGCCGTCGGCAGTGTCTCCTGCAGGTCCCCCACCGCGACGGTCCAATGGGACGGAGCCGCCCCGAGAAACGCGGTCACGTTTGCTTGAGCGACAACGGCGAACTCTTCGCGACGCTCGAATGACGTAAGTGTGCCCTCGGGGCCGATCGCACGCAAGAGCCAGAGAGAGAGCGCGCCCGAGCCCACGCCAGCCTCCACGACCGTGGCGCCCGGGAAGATGTCGGCTTTCGCGAGAATCTGTGCGGCATCCTTCGGGTAGATGATGGCCGCGCCCCGTGGCATCGACATGACGAAGTCTGACAGCAGAGGTCGCAGCGCCAGATATTCGAAGCCGTTCGAGCTCTCCACGACCGTCCCGTCCGGCTGACCGATGAGCAGATCGTGACTCAGCACGCCGCGGTGGGTGTGGAACTCGCCTCCGACCTCGAGCGTCACGGTGTTCAGGCGCCCCTTCGGACCCGTGAGTTGCACACGATCTCCCACGCGGAACGGTCCGCTCTGACGTCGCGTGGCGCTCATGCTCGCGCTCCGATGAGGACGCGAAGGTCGGCGAGGGTGCGGCCCGCGAGCGTGGGCCAGAGCGTCCACCCCTCGATCGGTGGCATCTCGCCCATGAATGGCACGCCGACGACGGTGGCGCCGGACGCGACGGCTGAGGCAATTCCGGGCTGTGAGTCCTCGATCGCGACGCACTCGCGGATGTCGACACCCAGAATTTCGGCACTCCTCAGGTAGGGCTCAGGGTGGGGCTTCGAGTGCGTGACCTCGTCACCCGAAACGACCTGGTCAAAGCCGTCGGGCCCCAGCTGATCGGCCACGTGGCGAGCCATGCGCGAGATTGACATCGTGACGAGCGCCGTCGGGATACCGGCTCGACGGATCTCCGTCAGCAACTCGCGCGCTCCGGGCCGCCACGGTATGCCTTGTGCAATGAGCTGCTCCAAGACTCGGTCGGTGAGCAACTCGATGATCTCGCCTTCGCCGAGTCCGACTCCGCGCGACTGCAGAACGCGAGCCGTGTGCCACAGCCCAGAACCCACGAGAGTGAGGCCGTCTTCATGCGTCCACTCGCCGCCCCACGAGATGACGAGCTCTTGCTCCGCAGTCAGCCAATAGGGCTCGGTATCGACGAGGGTGCCGTCCATGTCCCAGAGGACTGCGGCGGGTGGCGTGGTGGTCACAACGCACCATCGTAGTTCTATCCTTGAGGGAGGTTCCGTCCCCCTGGCGGCACCGAGAAGGAGTCACGTGACAGGCACGCGCTTCGCGAGCGGTCGGCTACTCGTCGTCGCTTTCGAGGGCTGGAACGATGCCGGTGAGGCCGCCAGTGGTGCAGTACGCACACTCAAGGAGCTGCTCGATCTCTACCCCATCGCCGAGGTCGACCCCGAGGACTACTTCGACTACCAGTTCAACCGCCCTTCTGTCACGGCCGATGAAGAAGGCAACCGCCAACTCGTCTGGCCGGGCGTGACCGTCTACGGGCCCACCCGTCCGGGACGCACGCCAGCGCCGGGGCTCGCCGATGATGCCCAACTTGAGGTGAGTGGCGCGAATGGCGACAACATCTACCTTTTGCTCGGTACCGAGCCATCGCGCGGATGGAAGACGTTCACGCGCGAGATCCTCGATGTGATCGAGGCGAACGAGATTTCTTCGGTCGTATTCCTCGGGGCCATGCTCGCCGACGTGCCACACTCGCGGCCGATCACGGTGTTCACGAGCAGCGAGAACTCCGACGTGCGCGCTCAACTAGGAATCGAGCGCAGCGGATACGAGGGCCCTGTGGGCATCCTTTCGGTGCTCGGCGACGCGGCCGAGCGCACGGGCGTCATGACGATGTCAATTTGGGCATCCGTGCCGCACTACGTTCACAACGCGCCATCGCCGAAGGCCACTCTCGCCCTACTCGACAAACTCGAGGAGATCATCGACGTCGTTATTCCGCGAGGCGACCTGGTCACGGAAGCTCGAGCGTGGGAGACCGGCATCGACGCACTCGCGGGCGATGACGACGACATGGCGTCGTACATCGAGCAGCTTGAGCAGGCGCGCGACACCGTCGACTCCCCCGAGGCGAGCGGCGAGGCGATCGCCCAGGAATTCGAGCGGTACCTGCGCCGTGGTGGGGACAAGCCCGATGCTGGCGCCGCGGGCGACGAGCCCTGGCGTCCGAAGGACTAGTCGCCCAGCTCGCGTGGGCGAAGGTCAACGCCCAACAGAGAGTGGATGATCGCGAGCTCGATCACGCTCGGGGGCGAGTCCTCGGCTTCGGCCCGTGCGTCGACAGCCGCGAGAGCCGCGGGAGTGTCGAGGTCGTGCACGAGTATGGAGCGGAGTTCGCTCACGAGGGCATCCGATGTTCCTCTGCGCTCGGCCCACGCCGACCAGCGAGCCAGACGATCACGGGCATCCGTCATGGCCTGCGCCGTCCACTCCCACCCTGAACGGTAGTGGTGTGCCAGGATCGCGAGCCGTATCGCGCGAGGGTCCTCGTGCTCCGCGCGCAGTGACGACACGAGTACGAGGTTGCCCAGCGACTTGCTCATCTTTTCGCCTTCGTAGCCCACGAGCGCGCTGTGAACCCACGCATGAGCGTGAGAGTGGCCGGTCAGGCTCGCCGTGTGGGCTGCGGTGAATTCGTGGTGGGGAAAAGCGAGATCGATGCCGCCGCCGTTGACCGTCATGGGGAGGTCAAGCAACTCGATCGCGATCACCGAGCACTCAATGTGCCACCCCGGTCTGCCCTCGCCCACCTGTGACAACCAGTACGGTTCGCCGGGGCGCCGACCACGCCAGAGCAGCGGGTCGAGCGGATCCCGCTTGCCTGGGCGATCCGGATCCCCGCCGCGTTCGGCGGACAGCGTGAGCATGGTCTCTCGGTCGTATCCACTCTCCTGGCCGAGATGCCATTCCGACGCGGCGCTCGCGGCCGCGATGTCGAAGTAGATGTCGTTCTCGAGTCGGTACGCGATTCCGATGGAGAGCAAGCGGTCGACCGCGACGGCGATGTCGTCGATGACCTCGGTGACGGCGACGAAGTGGTCAGGTGGAATGACGCCGAGAGCAGACATGTCCCGTCGGAAGAGTTCGGTTTCACTCGCGGCGAGCTCACGCCAATCGGCCCCGATCGCGAGCGCTCGCTCGAGCAGGGGATCGTCAATGTCGGTGATGTTCTGCACATAGCTCACGTCGTACCCGGCATCGAGCCACAGGCGGATGAGCGTGTCATAGGCAAGGTAGGTCGCGGCGTGGCCGATGTGGGTCGCGTCGTAGGGGGTTATGCCGCACACGTACAGTCCTGCGAGAGCGATGGGCTGCGTCTCTACGATCTGACCCGTTGCGGTATTGAACACCCTGGGGAGGTCACCATGTCCCGGTACTCGCGGAACAACCGGTCGAATCCAGGAACGCACCCACCAAGCCTAGGGCTCGCCGCTGGATGCTCGGTCTCGGCCACTCCTAGGTCGGGCTGAGCGCTCCGACCGAGAGCAGAACCAGCAGAACCGAACCGAGTGCGACGCGATAAATCACGAAGGGAAGGAACGACCGCTTCTCGATGTAGCGCATGAGGAAAGCGATGACCGCGAAGCCGACGCCGAATGCCACGACCGTCGCAACGGCCGTCTCCGCGTACCCATAGGCACCTTCAGGTTCACCAAAGCTGTGCACGAGTTCGTAAAGGCCACTACCGAACACCGCGGGTATGGCCAGGAGGAAACCGAATCGGGCGGCCGCGGGGCGGGTGTAGCCGAGCGAGAGCCCCGCCGTCATGGTCGCACCCGAGCGTGACACCCCGGGAATGAGGGCCAGCATCTGCGCGAGACCGATGAGCACGCCATCCCGATAGCTCATCTCGCTGATCGCTTTGGTGCGCTTACCTAGGAAGTCGGCAATGCCGAGGATGATGCCGAACACGATGAGCACGATCGCGACTAGCCATAGCGACCGGAATGCCGAACGGATCGTGTCCTGGAACAGATATCCCACGACGACGATGGGTATGGTGCCGATGATGATGAGCCATCCGAGGCGAACATCCGGGTCGTTCTTGGGTACAAAGTCGGCATGCGCACCGTGCTTGCGTTTGAAATGCCGGAACCATCGGCCGATGATGCGTGCAATGTCTTTGCGGAAGTACAGGATGACGGCGAGTTCCGTGCCGATCTGGGTAATGGCGGTGAACGTCGCGCCGGGATCGGTGGCTCGCGGCAATAACTCGCCGATGATTCGCAGGTGAGCGCTCGATGAGATCGGCAAGAACTCAGTGAGACCCTGGACGAGTCCGAGGATGATCGCCTCGATGAAACCCACGGCGACCCCCTTGATGGACTAGTAGTTCAGGAGAAGGTCTCCGAGAACTCGCCTGCCAAAGACTAATGCGTCGAGGGGCACCCGCTCGTCCACCCCATGGAACATGCCCGGGAAGTCCAGGTCAGCGGGCAATCGGAGCGGCGCGAACCCAAATCCGGCTATTCCGAGCTTGGCGAGAGCCTTGTTGTCGGTGCCTCCCGACAGCAGGTATGGGAGCACGGGGGCACCCGGGTCGTGCGCGCCAATCGACGCAACCATCGCGTCGACAAGCGAGCCCTCAAACGGGTTTTCCAGACCGATATCGCGGTGCATGACGACGACCTCGATGTCATCGCCGACGATCTCCCGAATTCGATCGAGTACGAGATCTTCCTGGCCCGCGTGCGTTCGGATGTCGATGAGGGCTTCTGCCGTATCGGGGATCACATTGTGCTTGTATCCCGCCTTGAGGAGCGTGGGGTTGCTTGTGGTGTGCAGGGAGGCGTGAATAAAGCCTGCTGGCGTGCCCGTCGACAACACGAGTTCGTCAGGACCGACAACCTGCGGGTCAACCTCCATGAGTCGCGCGAGTTCCGTGATGAGCTGCTCGGTCGTCGCCGTGAGGTGTAGCGGCCACTGTTCACTTCCGATCGCCGCGACAGCGCGTGCAAGCTTCGTCACCGCGTTGTCGTGGATGATGCGCGAGCCGTGTGCCGCGACCCCGCGTGCGACGAGCTTGATCCAAACGAGCGCCTTCTCCCCCGTCTGCAGAAGGTAGGCGCGTGTCCCGTTGAGATGAACCGAGTAGCCACCGACCTCGCTGATGGCCTCGGTCGCGCCCGCGAAGAGGTCGGGGCGGGTTTCTACGACGTGGTGAGCGCCGAACACTCCCCCGTTCTCCTCGTCTGAGAAGAAGGCGATGATGAGGTCACGGGAGGGCTGGCGACCTGCGCCGAGGATGTCCTGAAGCGCGGCGATGATCATCGCGTCCATGTTCTTCATGTCGACGGCACCGCGCCCCCACAGCAGTCCATCGCGGATCACGCCTCCGAAGGGGTCGACGCTCCAGTTAGTGGCATCGGCCGGGACGACGTCGGTGTGGCCATGAACGACGAGAGCCGGCTTGCTCGCGTCTGCCCCCGGCACCCGGGCGATCACACTTGTGCGTCCAGTGGCGGCATCCACATACTCGGGGGTCAAACCCATCCCAGACAGCAGTTCGCCAAGGTACTCCGCGGCATCGGTCTCGCCGTTGGATCGTCCCTCGCCATAGTTGGTCGTATCGAACCGGATGAGGTCCTGTGCGATACGTGCGGTGGCCTCGAGTTGCTCGGGGGGCGTCATCCCTCCACCTTATGCCGTGGGTACGAGCGCCCCTCCAAGGGTGCTATTGTCGTAGCTCGGTAGTTGCTTCCTCGCAGCTGCCACTGCGCGCGGATGGCGGAAATGGCAGACGCGCTAGCTTGAGGTGCTAGTGCCCGTATAGGGCGTGGGGGTTCAAGTCCC
>CAYZHZ010000050.1:0-17156 GCA_964477625.1 uncultured Salinibacterium sp. | reverse complement strand
ACCGCTACTGATCGCGGCTCATGGCGCGACGGCATGCGCCGCCGTCGCGCCTACAAGGTGGACCACTACCGCTACTAGCCGCGGTCGGGGAATCCCCTCGGCATGCCCTCGAGAACGGGGGCGAGCCGGTCGAGCCCCGATCTCTGCAGCTCAAGCGCCGCGAACTCCCGTTCGCGGCGCTTCGCTGTTACCGCTGCGAGAAAGAGCTCGGGGCTCGTGGGCGGCACGGGCGAGACGAACACCGACACCTCGTTGGCCAGCTCGCGCGAGAGGCGATCGCGACTCGCGGGGGTGAACCCGTGCGCCTGTGCGAGGAACTGCGAGACACGGCGAGCCAGGGCATCCGGCATTTTGGCCACGTCCGCGGTGCGCGCCCACTCGAGTAACTCCACGGGAACACCGAACACGGGCGCGACTGTTTTCGGAACTCGCTCGTTCTGGCTGTAGGTTCCCGCGATGAGGTCGCCCATGCGCTTGGCTCGACTGTTGAGCAGCGCCGTGAGAGCCGCGATTCCACCGAACGTCATGTAGATCTCGATGACGCCGACGAGGGCGCGGATGAACGCGTGACGGAAACCGATCGAGCCGCCGTCGTCGCGCACGATCCGCCCCCCGATGGCGAGCTTGCCGAGGGACTTGCCGTGGGTCAGGAGCTCGACCGCGGTCGGGATGACGACGATCGCGATCACGAGGCCGGTGAGTGAGACCGACGTGATGATCGCCTGGTCGAGTGCGGCCTGCAGTGCGTAGTAGATGAAAAGCAATGTGAGGCCGATGTACGTGCCGAAATAGACGACGTAGTCGATGACGGCACCGGCGGCGCGCAGCACGAAGCTCGCGGGGCGGAGGTCGAGGGCGACGGCCTCTCCGGTGACCAGTTGCTGGGCATCCTCCTCGTGGAAGACCGCGTCGACCTGCTGCGCCCGGACCATGACATCATTTAAGCAGATGGACCTCGACGCCTACTCCGCCGCACATCGCGAAGAATGGAACCGCCTTGCCCAGCTCGGCAAGCAGCGCCGGTTCAGTGGCGTCGAGGCAGACGAACTGATCGATCACTACCAGTCGGGGGCAACAGAGCTCTCGGCGATGAAGACGACGACCGGTCAGTCCGCCGAAGCCGACCGGCTGTCGCTCGCGCTGAGCCGGGCGCGTCTGCGCTTTACGGGGGCATCCTCCAACGTGCTCAGCCAGCTGCCGAGATTCTTTCTGGCCCACCTGCCGGCCGCGCTGTTCCGCATTCGATGGCTGTGCCTCGCTGTGACCCTCGCGACGGCGCTCGTCGCGTTCATCTACGGCTGGTGGGCATCCTCGAACCCCGCCGTGATCGCCAGTCTCGGACTCACCGAGGCGGAGCGCGAAGCCTTCGCGAGCGAGAGATTCGTCGAGTACTACTCGGAGTATTCGGGCGGGTCGTTCACGGCCCTCGTCTGGACCAACAACGCCTGGCTCGCGGCCCAGTGCATCGCCTTCGGCTTCACGGGCCTGTATCCGGCGTACCTGCTGTTTTCGAACGCGCAGAACCTGGGTCTCACGGCCGCCGTCATGAACGAGTTCGACCGACTCGACGCGTTCTTCCTCTACATCGCCCCGCACGGCCAACTCGAGCTGTACTCGATCTTCGTCGCGGGGGCTGCCGGGCTCCGCATCTTCTGGGCCTGGATCGCGCCAGGCCAGCGTACGCGTCTCGCGGCCTTCGCCGAGGAGGGTCGCGCGCTGTTCACGGTCGTCATCGGCCTCATCCTCGCCCTCTTCGTCTCGGGCATCATCGAGGGATTCGTGACGCGCCAGGACTGGCCGTGGGTCATCAAGATCGGCATCGGCACCATTGCTCTCGCAGGGTTTCTCGTCTACCAGTGGGTCGTAGGCCGTCGCGCGGTGCGCGGCGGCGAGACGGGCGACCTCGAGGAGTTCGAGGCCGGCGCCAAGCAACTGGTGAGTGGATGACCGCTCGCACGATCCCCCTCGATCCCACGATTTTCCACCCCGAGCCCGCCGAGCTCGTCTCTGGCCCACAGTTGCGCGCCTTCCTCCACACGTACGCGACCGGCGTCGCGGGGATCCGCATCGAGTCCGCAGTCGGACACATCGAGGTACTGCCGTTCGTCGGCCAGCAGGTGTGGCGTGCCCGGCTGGGGGGCCGCGAGCTCGCGATGGTGACGCCGTTCGAGCGGCCCGTGCCGCCCGAGCGGTACACCGACTACGACGCGGGCAACGGGGCGTACCTCATCCACTGCGGCGGCACCGCGATGGGCATTCCGGGTGCTCTCGACACCCACCCGGTGCACGGTGAGCTGCCGTTCGCCCCGCACGAGAACGTCGAGCTCGTGGTCGACGACTCGAGCATCACGGTGCGGGGTTCCGCGAGCATCGGCTCATCGGTGCGGGCCGATATCGAGCTCACCGTGACTCGTGGTTCTGCTCTGCTAGAGAGCTCGGTGTCTCTCACGAATCTCGGCGACGCCCCGACCTCCCTCATGTACCTCGCGCACACGAATTTCCGCCCCGCGCCCGGTGGGCACCTCGAGGAGACCCTGCGAGTGGGTGAGCGCATCAGCTCGCGAATGGACGTCGACCTCGACGGGGTGCCCTTCGATACGTCGCGTCTTGACGATGGAACAGTCTCGATGGATCGCCTCCTCGAGCCGGGTGTACGCGTGGAACCACAGCTCATCCAGGGAGTGCCCGCGGCCCGGGACGACGCGGGTTGGGTGACGACGAGGGTGCGGCATCTCGATGGCTCAGCCGACGTCGTGCGCCACGACTCACCCGACCTGACCCACAGCGTGCGCTGGATCAAGCGCACGGCAGACACAGACGCCTTCGCCTTCGCGATGCCCGCGACCGCGACCCCGGGAGGCCTGGCTGCAGAGAACGCACTCGGCAACGTGCGGTTCTACGCGCCGGGGGAGTCGCTGCGGGTGCGGTACTGGCACGGCATGGAGCCCGCGGTCTAAAGGTTCGTCCCGCCTGGCCAGGGCTTTGCGCGATCAGGATGCTCGGCGAAGAAGAGCGAGATCGGCTCGCCATCCGGATCGGAGTCTCTCTGTGCGTACTCATCGATAAGTGCGCGTACCCGCTCGAGGAGCTCCTCGCGATGCTCGGGGTTGAGCTTGAGTCCCATGCGCATCGCGACGATGTCGTCGGGGTGCAGTCCGTCGATCTCCGCGAGGAAGGTCTCGATGAGCAGCGGCCCGACGGCGGGCACCTCGTGCCGCCAGCTGAGGCCCGTCGCCCGATAAGGCACCTCGCGGGCTCCGCGCGATCCTCTGCGGGGCTCCTCCGCCCTGAGGAATCCGTGCTTGGCGAGGGAGCGCACGTGGTGCAGCAGGGTACCCGGATTGATGCCGAGCTCCTCGGCCATCTCCTTGTTCGTGCGCGCCTCGTGCAGGCAGAGCCGCAGGATGCGCATGCGCAGGGGGGTCGCGATCGCCTTGGCGCGCGAGCGGGCGCCCGCATCATCCGATGGGGGGAGCGGGCGACCGGTGACGGGCATATCGTCATGATAGCGATGAGTGATTGACATTCCTCAATGACTTGGTGAGGATGACGCAATGACCACGCGATTGCTGCACACACCGAACTTCCGCTGGCTGTGGCTCGGCCAAGGCGTCAGCCAGCTGGGCGCACAGTTCACCATGCTCGCGCTGCCCGTGCTGGCCGTCTCGCTGCTCGGTGCCACGGAGTGGCAGATCGGCGCGCTGAATGCCGCGGAGACCGCGGCCTTCCTCATCGTCGGGCTGCCCGCTGGGGCCTGGGTCGACCGCCTGCTCAAACGTCGCACCATGATCGCCGCCGACCTCGTACGCGTCGTCGCGCTCGGATCGGTTCCCGTGCTGTGGTTCGCGGGATCGCTCGAGATGTGGCACCTCTACATCGTCGGAGCAATCGTCGGCGTAGCAACGGTGTTCTTCGATGTCTCGTACCAGAGCTACATTCCGATCCTGCTGCCGGGTGAACAGATCGGTGATGCGAACTCGAAGCTCGAGGCCACGGCGCAGGTTGCGCGCATCGGTGGGCCGGGTCTCGCCGGCGCGCTCCTGACGATCGTGTCAGCGCCCGTTCTCCTCATCGCCGATGCGGTCAGCTATCTGGTCTCCGCCGTCGCGATCTGGCGGATCGCGGACACCGAACAGCCCGTCGACACAAGCCAGCGAGAGTCACTTCCGAAAGAGATCGCCGAAGGGGTGCGGTTCGTTTTCGCGCATCGACTGCTGCGCGCCATCGTCGGGACGACAGCCACGAGCAACCTGTTCTCGACAATCGCGTTCACCCTCGCCCCGATCCTCATCCTGCGCGAACTCGACCTCGGTCCCGTCGGACTCGGCGTCGCGATGTCGGCGGGCGCAGTCGGCGGTCTCGTCGGCGCCGTCACGACGCCGTGGGTCACGCGACTCATCGGCGAGGGCACCGCGATCGTCGTCTCGGCGATCGTCGGCTCGATCGCCATCGCCTCGCTACCGCTCGCAGCGGTGTTCCCGGCCATCGCCCTGCCGATCCTCGCGGTCGGCGAGTTCATCACGCTCTACGCGGTACTCGTCTACAACATCACGCAAGTCACGATGCGGCAGCGACTATGCCCGCCGAGGCTGCTGGGCCGGATGAACGCGTCCATCCGATTCGTCGTGTGGGGCGTCATGCCGATCGCAAGCCTCATCGCGGGCGCGCTCGGTACGGTGCTCGGGCTACTCCCGACCCTCTGGATCGCCGTGGTCGGGGGCCTGTTCTCGTTCAGCTTCGTGCTGTTCTCGCCGCTCACGACGATGCGCACCCTGCCGCGCGAACTCGTCGCCGAGGGGCACCCGCACCCCCAGCCGACGCCCGACGCGGGGGACATCGAGACGGCCGCGCGCGATTAAACGAGAGGATGCCCGGAGCCAGCGGCCCCGGGCATCCTCTCGTCGTTCGTTACACCCGCTTGCGGTCGAACAGCAGGTTGTAGGTGAAGCCGGCGATAAGTCCCCCGATGATGGGAGCCACGATGAACGCCCACAGCTGACCGAGGGACTCGGGTCCGCCGTAGATGGCGGTGGCGATGGAGCGGGCAGGGTTGACGGAGGCGTTGCTGATCGGGATGAGCACGAGGTGCACCGCCGTGAGGGCGAGGCCGATCGCGATCGGTGCGAACCCGCTCGGAGCGCGACGGTCGGTCACACCCAGGATGACGTAGACGAAGAGTGCCGTCAGCAGCGCTTCCGCAAGCAACACCGAGGCCACGTTGAATCCGCCGGGTGAGTGCAGGTCGTAGCCGTTCGAGGTCGCCGTGAAGGTCGCGAACACATCACCGGGGGCACCAGCCCGAATGGCCAGAAGCAGTGTCGTGGCGAGCGCGCCACCGACGAGCTGAGCGGCGATGTAGGGCAGTACATCGTTCCACGCGAAGCGTCCGGCTGCGGCAGCGCCGATCGTCACAGCGGGGTTGAAGTGTCCGCCCGAGATGTGGCCGACGGCGTAGGCGCCCGCGAGCACCGCGAGTCCCACCGAGAGCGCGACGCCGAGGATACCCGCACCGAGTGCGGCATTCATGGCGGTGCCGATAACCGCGAAGACGAGCAGGAACGTTCCGAACGTCTCCGCGATGAGCTTCTTGACGAGGGTGGGGGACGCGTCGATGGCGTCCGCGTTGGCAACTGGTGTGCTTGACGACACGGTCAAACCCTTTCGGTTCGGTGAGCGTTTCGAATTCGACCTTACAGCCGCCCCGCAGCCTTCAGAGCGATGTATCTGTCCGCGAGCGCGGGCGGGAGTTCTTGCGGTGCCCCCGTCACCACGTCCGCCCCGAGCTGCCGAACGGCCGCCGCGACACGTGACTGGTCGAGCAGCGCGCGCTCGGCCGCGGCGGCACGGTACACCTCGTCTCGGTTCGCGCGTTCGCGCGTTGCATCGAGCACGGTCGGGTCGGTCACAGACGAGACGACCACCGTGTGCTTGCGCGTGAGTTGGGGCAATACCGACAGAAGTCCGTGCGAAGCACCCGGTGCATCGATGGTCGTCGCGAGCACGACGAGGGCGTGCTGCGATGTCACCGAGCGCACGAGGCCGGGTACGGCCGTCCAGTCCATCTCGATGAGTTCGGGGTCGACGGGGGCCATGCTCGAGACCATCCGCGACAGAAGCTCCGCGCCGGTCGCACCCTGCACTCGTGCGCGAATTCTGCGGTCGAAGATGAGCAGGTCGACCCGGTCGCCGGCGCTCGAGGCGAGTGCCGCTAGCAGCAGTGCCGACTCGAACGCCGTGTCGATGCGCGGCTCATTGTCGATACGCGCCGCGGATGTACGTCCACTGTCGATCACGATCACGACGCGACGATCTCGCTCGGGCCGCCACGTGCGCACCACGAGGTCGTTGCGGCGTGCGGTGGCGCGCCAGTCGATCGAACGCACGTCGTCACCGCGCACGTAATCGCGCAGGCTGTCGAACTCTGTGCCCTGTCCGCGCACCATGACGCTCGTCGCGCCGTCGAGTTCGCGCAGGCGCGCGAGGCGCGAGGGCAGGTGCTTGCGCGAATTGAACGGAGGCAACACGGTGATCGCACCCGGCATGGCGATGGATGCCTGACGCGCGGCGAGCCGCAGCGGTCCGAACGATCGCACGGTCACGTGGGCCGCCCGCCGTTCCCCGCGACGGAACGGAGTCAACGTCGTCATCACCGCGCGTCGCTCGCCCGCGGGCACGTCGACGCGGGCACGTCGCGGCGTCGCGACGGCGGAAGGCTGCCAGCCGTCACGAATGATTCCGCGGATGCGCCGGCGCCCCTCATTCGTGACGAAGAGCGTGGTCGTGACCGACTCGCCCAACCGAACTCGCGACGGCAATTCGCGCTCGAGTCGCACGCGCCGAGGGGATCCAGCGACGGCGAGGTCGATGGCCAGCAGAACGAGGCACCCGAGCAGCCACATCCAGAAGACTGTGGGCTCGCCCGTAACCACGATCGGCACGACGCCGAGCGCAACGAGCAGTACGAACCAGCCGCTTACGGCCACGTCGCGTCAATCCTCACCGTTCCGCCGCGCATGCTAGATCGGGACCTGAACTTGCTGGAGGATCGAGCGCAGAATCGCGTCAGGCGAGACGCCCTCCAACTCGGCTTCGGGGCGCAGTTGGATGCGATGACGCAGTACCGGAAGCGCCATCGCCTGCACGTGATCAGGGGTGATGGCGTCGAATCCGTTGAGCCACGCCCACGCTTTCGCGGCGGCGAGAAGGGCCACAGCACCGCGTGGGCTCACGCCGAGCTTGACCGAGGGGCTCTGCCGCGTGGCGCGGGCAAGGTCGACAGCGTAGGCGATGACATCGTCGGATGCCCCGACCTTCGCAACCGCGGCCTGCGCGGCAGCGAGTTGCGCCCCGTCGAGAACCGGGGTGACCCCCGCCGCGACGAGGTCGCGCGGGTTGAACCCGGCGGCGTGGCGCGAGAGCACCTCGACCTCGTTCTCACGTTCGGGTAAATCGAGCACGAGCTTGAGTAGGAAGCGGTCGAGCTGCGCCTCGGGCAGCGTGTAGGTGCCCTCGTACTCGATGGGGTTCATGGTCGCGGCGACCATGAACGGGACCGGCAGCTTGCGAGTCTCGCCGTCGACGGAGACCTGGCGCTCTTCCATCGCCTCGAGAAGAGCTGACTGGGTCTTTGGGGGCGTGCGGTTGATCTCGTCCGCGAGCAGGATATTCGTGAATACGGGCCCCGGTCGAAACTCGAACTCGCCCGCCTTGGAGTCGTACACGAGCGATCCCGTGACATCGCCCGGCATGAGGTCTGGCGTGAACTGCACCCGCTTGGTTTCGAGCTTGAGAGCGTGGCTGAGGGTGCGAACGAGAAGCGTCTTGGCGACACCAGGCACGCCCTCGAGTAGCACGTGGCCACCGGCGAGCAGCGCGATCGTAAGGCCCGTGACCGCGGCATCCTGCCCGACGACGGCCTTGCCGACCTCGGTGCGCAAAGCAGCGAAGTTCTCCCTCAGCTGGGCATCCGGTGTGATCTTCTCAGGCATGGGTCGATTGTTCCCTTCGTGTCGTGCAGGTCACGGTCGCACCGCTCGGGCGACGTCGCGTTCGAGGATGAGTAAGTCGTCGGAGAGCACCATGAGATCGCGATCGGTCGCGGGTTCGCGGCCAATCAATAGGCCCCGGATGTCCGCCACCTGGCGTCCCGTCACCGCGGCGCACGACGCGATGACGTCATCGACTGTCGCGGTCGTGGGTAACCCGCACGAGGTTGCGAGCCGTTGCACCGACCCGACCCGCAGCGCGTCGAGGGCTCGCAGCCGGGACGAGGAACGCTCGTACAGGCGCGCGCGACCGAGCATGGTTTCACTCGCCCGCACCGTCACGGGGAGGTTCTCGATCACGAGCGGTCCGAAACGGCGTCCGCGCCAGATGGCGGCGACGATAACGGTGATCGTGAGGAGGGCGAGTACGGGCGTGACCCACGCCGGCGTCAGAGTACCCAGGGTCTCCTCGCTCACATCGGCGATGTCGAGGAACGTGGGCACGTACCACACGAGGGATGCCTCCTGGCCGAGCAGTCCCAGCGCGAACGCGGCGTTGCCGTAGTTGACGATCTTCTCGTTGGTGATCGCGTCGGTTGCCCCGAGAAGAGTGAGGCGGCCGCCGTCGATCTCGATGACGGAGTAGACGTCGTCCGCGCTACCGAGACACCCGAGCGCGTCGAGCTCTTCGTCGGTGATGCGGTAACCCGAGCCGCCCACGGAGACCTCACCCGCGCGCTGCACCGCGTCGACCGAGCAGTCCGCACCAACGGGATCGTCATCGAGGTACCCCGCCTGCGCTACACCCGGCGCCACCGCCTGCAGCTCGCCGAAGGTGGGGTCGACGAGGATGACACGGTCGGCGAGGCTCACGGCATCCGCCAACTGGTCGTCGTCGAGGATGAGCTGCAGGTCGTGGATCACGAGCGTCGTCGAGGCCGGCGACGTGATGGCCGCGCGCGTCTCGTCGAGGGATTCCGTCACGGCAACCTCTACCCCCTGCTGGCGAAGCACCTCGGCGAGGGCCATCGTGCCGCCGGGTGCCGGGTTGGTGGGCGAGAGCGGTTCACCCTGTTGACCACCGCCGGCGAGGCTCACCGTGACGAGTCCCACGAGCAGTGCAAAGACCACGGCGCCCACCCAGAACAGCCAGCGCAGCGCAGTCTTGCGCACGGTGGGGGTAATGACGCGCTGGTCGGCGCCGCGCTCGATCACGCTCGTCATGCCGTGACCTTCTCGTGCGCGGGACGTGCGGTTCGCAGTTCGGATTCGAGGTCGGCGATCGCCCGGTACTGCTCCGCGGTGCCGGAGCGGCCGAGGTAGCGAACCTCGTCGAAGATCGCTGCACCGCTAGTGAGTCGCCCGGTCAGGCCCGGGAAGAGTTCGCCGGTGCGGCTGGCGAAGCCGGTCGCGGTGGTGCCTGGAGTCGTCGTGACGATCGTGCGCTCTGCGAGCCCGCGCGCGATGGCGCGGAACATCTCGACGACGGCGGCGGAATAGTCGCCCGCCCGGGCGGAGGTCTCGGCATCCCTGCGCATCATCGCGGCGGTGCGGGAATCGTCATCGCCGAACAGCGACCCGGTCACCGAACTTCGACGATTCAGTCGCGGCAGTCCGAAGATGAGGAATGCCACGACAAGGGCGACCGCGACCAGGGCGATGACCACGCCAAGGCCGAAAGCGGGCGGCCCTTGCACGTCACCGAATTGCAAAGACTCGATCCAGTCCCGAATCGCCGCGGCAATGCGGTCGAACAGTGTGGGCTTCGCCGACTGATACACGGGCTTCGAGAGTTCGTCGATCAGCCAATCCCGGGCTTCGGGCGGTTCGGGATCGACGGGAACGTCGACAGGGAACAGTCGGATCACGACACCAGGTAGGGGTTGTCGACCGAGGTGTCGCCCGCCTGGCGCGCCTCGACGAAGCGCGTGAGTTCGAGGTCAAGCCCCTCTTTGCGCATCCGCAGATCGATGTAGATGAGAGCGGTCGTCGCCGCCTGCACGACCGCAGCGATCGCGCCGAAGATGAGGGTCACCACGAGGGTCAAGAGGTAGAGCACGACCCCGGCGACGATGAGGCCCTCCTCGATTCCGTTCGGGTTGATCAGGGAGGTGCCGAACACGATAGCGAGCTGCAGCGGGGTCGAGATGATGCTCGCGACGACGTTGAGGATGGCGGCGACGAGGATCTGGATTCCGAAGGTGCGCCAGAAGAAGTCATTCGTCAGGGTCCAGGATCGGCCGATTGCGGCCCGTAGCGGCAAGCGCTCGAGCATGAGGATGCTGGGAACGAGCGAGAGCTTGGTGCCGAGCCACGCGTACACGACCACCGAGCCCAGCGCCACCGCGATCGCCAGGAGCACGCCCACGACGACCCCTGCCTGACCGCCGAACGCGATGAGCAGACCGATGAGCAGTGCGACGACGAGTGCCGCGGCGATCACGACCGCGAGGATCAGAAAGGACCAGCCCACGAGCGCGCCGATTCGGCCACGGGCGGCGCGCCAGAGCCCGCTGAGCTTGAGCTTCTCACCGACCGTGCCGCGCGCAACCTCGAGGGCGATCACGCCCTGCAGGATGGCGTTGCTCACGAGAGCGAAGATCGCGGGCACGAGGGCGGCGAGGATGATCGACGCGAAGGCACCCGCCGCGAGGGTGTCGGCGTCCTCTGCGAGGGCATTGGACGTACGGGCGATCGCGAAGAAGCTCACGAAGCCGACGATGAGCAGCGTCACGACTCCGAGCAGACCCGTGATCAGCAGGGCGAAGCCGAACGTGGGACGTGGATTCCTGCGCAGCACCTGGAAGGATGCCCCGAGAATGCCGCCGAGCGTGAGCGGCCGAAGTGGAATCAGACCGGGCTTGGGCGGGGGAGTCCAGCCCGTGCCGACCGGCGTCGGTGGTGCCCAGTTGGCTGCGCCAAAGGGGCTTTCCGGGGCCGAATCGCCGGGCGTGGGAGCGGCGGGCGGCTGCCACGAGGTGCTGTCGCTCACGGATCGCCTCTCTTCGTGGGTACCTGTTCATGCTTTCACACTCGACTACTCTTGTGCGAAAGCTCAGCGCCACCGGGGTCGCGGAGCTCCACGAACTTTTTGCGAGGACATGTGAACGCGCGAATTCTTGTAGTCGACGACGACACCGCGCTCGCGGAGATGATCGGAATCGTGCTGCGCACCGAGGGCTTCGAGCCGTCATTCTGCGAAGACGGATCGGCGGCGCTCGACGCCTTTCATACCTCGCGTCCCGACCTGGTGCTGCTCGATCTCATGCTCCCCGGCATCGACGGCATCGAGGTGTGTGCGCGGATTCGCGAAGAGTCCGGCGTGCCGATCATCATGCTCACCGCCAAGAGCGACACATCCGATGTGGTGAAGGGGCTGGAGAGTGGGGCCGACGACTACGTGGTCAAACCCTTCAATCCGAAGGAGCTCGTCGCACGCATCCGTACCCGACTGCGTCCCACCCCAGAGAACACGACCGGATCGCTCACGGTAGGCGATCTGACCCTCGACGTGGCCGGCCATGAGGTGCGACGGGGTGACACCAAGATCAACCTCACCCCCCTCGAGTTCGAGTTGTTGCTCGCGCTCGCCCTCAAGCCGCAGCAGGTGTTCACGCGGGAAATGCTGCTCGAGCAGGTGTGGGGCTACCACAACAAGGCCGATACCCGGCTCGTCAATGTGCACGTGCAGCGCCTGCGCGCCAAGGTCGAGGAAGACCCCGACAATCCGCGCATCGTCATGACCGTGCGTGGCGTCGGCTACCGCGCGGGCGGTTCCAGCTAGCACCATGCGCGACTTCGAGTGGCGCGCGTGGGTCGAGCGATTCGCGAAGCTGTGGCGATCCTCGCTGCAGATGCGCACCGTCGCGATCACCGTGCTGCTCTCCGGTCTTGCCGTGTTCATCATCGGTGGCTACATGTCGTGGAGCGTCGGAACCAACCTCTTCGATTCCCGGCGTGAACAGCTCACGACGATCACCGCGGCGGCGACCCTCGCGGGTCAGCGCGTCTTCAACGAGTCCGCTGAACAGCTCGGTGCCGAGGACCTCGACGTCACCATGCAAGACGCCGTCGACGCGATCACGAGTGCGGCATCCAGTTCATCGAGTGGCACCGAGTTTGCGATTCTGCGCACCGACCAAGACGGCGAACGTACCCCTCAAGAAATCCAGACCCCCGGTTTGAATCGAGCCTGGATTTCGGATGCCCTGCGCGAGGACGTCGCGGGATCGACCGACCCTCGCACGTACTCTCAGTCCGTCGCGCTGGTTCAGGACGATGAGTCGATTCAACCCGGACTCGTCGTGGGCTCGACCCTCGACATCCGCGGCGCCCAGTATGAGCTCTACCTCGTCTACAACATCGTCGACACGGAACGCACCCTCGGCACGGTGCAGCAAACTCTCGTGCTCGGCGGGCTCGCGCTCATCGTGCTCATCGGAGCCGTCACCTTCATCGTCGTGCGGCTCGTCGTTGGTCCCGTGCAGTTGGCGGCCGAGACGAGCGAGCGCCTCGCGGCGGGCGACCTTTCGGTGCGCATCCCCGTGAAGGGCGAAGACGTCATCGCCACCCTCGCCCGCTCGTTCAATGGAATGGCCTCCAATCTGCAGAAGCAGATCACGCGACTGGCCGCCCTGTCGCAGGTGCAGCAGCGCTTCGTCTCCGACGTGTCGCACGAGTTGCGTACACCGCTCACGACGATCCGACTCGCGGGTGACGTGCTCTACGACCAGCGCGAGAACTTCCCGCCCGCGACCGCCCGCACGGCCGAACTGCTGCACACGCAGGTCGAGCGGTTCGAGCTACTGCTCGCCGACCTGCTCGAGATGAGCCGCTACGACGCGGGAGCCGTCGACATGGAGGCGGAACCGACCAACCTCGTTCGGCTCGTCGAAGACGCGGTGGAATCCGTCGCGTCGCTCGCCGAGTCGAAGGGCTCGGAGCTGAGGGTCGTGGCCCCGGGAGGCTACTTCGAGGCGGAAGTGGATCGCCGCCGCATCCGCCGGATCCTGCACAACCTGCTCGGCAACGCTATCGACCACGGCGAGGGCAAGCCCATCGTCATCTGGGTGGACAGCGACCAGTCGGCGGTCGCGATCGCGGTGCGCGACTACGGTGTGGGGATGACGCCCGCGGCGATGGAGCGCGTGTTCGACCGCTTCTGGCGAGCCGACCCGTCCCGCCAGCGGGTGACGGGGGGCACCGGCCTGGGGCTGGCGATCGCGCTCGAGGATGCCGCACTGCACGGCGGCTGGCTGCAGGTGTGGTCCGCGCCGGGCGAGGGTTCGTGTTTCCGCCTCACGCTGCCGCGGGAGCGCGGAGCCGAGCTCACCTCATCGCCGCTCGAGTTGCCGCCGGTCGAACCGGTCGCGGAGATCGAGGCACTCGATGCGTAGCCTCTCGCGCTCGGCTCGGGTCACCGGCCTCGCTCTCGTCATGCTCGCGCTCGCGGGCTGCGTGGGAATCCCCACGTCTGGAGGCGTCGAACCGGGTCCCGTCATCGACGACCAACTCGACCCCGAATTCATCGTGCTGCCGTCGGGTCCACGCACGGGCGCGCCCCCCGACGAAATCCTCGAGGACTTCATGCTCGCCCTGCGCGGCCCACAAAACGACTACGCGACCGCGCGCCTGTTCCTCACGCGCGAGCTCGCCCAGCAGTGGGACCCGGACGAGTCGACGATCATCCGCACCGGCATCCCGTCGACCTCCCTCGCGGGCGATGGGTCCGCGCTCGCCTACACGGTCACGGCGACCGCGCAGGTCGATGCCGACGGTCGGTACTCGGAGCGCACGCCCGGCCCGCAAACCCTCGAGTACACCTTCGCCCAGCAGGACGGTGAGTGGCGCATCAGCGCTGCCCCCAACGGAATCGTGTTGTCCCAGTCGAGCTTCAACGTCGTGTTCACCGAGCGGCCCCTGTACTTCTTCGACCCCAGTCACCGCTTCCTGGTTCCCGACGTGCGGTGGTTCCCGTCCCGGCAGACGATTCCCGTGCGCGTCGTGCGTGCGCTCCTCGCGGGACCCGCCTCGTGGCTGCAGAACGGCGTGCTGCTCTCCGCCTTCCCCACCGCGACGACCCTCGACACCTCGACCACTCGGGGCGCGGTGTCGATCGAGTCGGGTCGGGCGACCGTGCAACTGAGCAAGGAAGCGCTGAGTGCGTCCCCGCAGGATCGCGATTGGATGCGCCAGCAGCTCGCCGCAAGTCTGGGTACGTCCAACGTCGTCATGACCGTCGGCGGCATCGAACTCGACACACCCGATTCTGGCGCGCAAGCCGTGCAGAACCCGCCCGTCGAAGGGCCGGTGCTCATCGGCACCGAAACCTCCTTCGGCTTCGACGCCGGTGATGGCATCACCGCGGTGGCGGGCTTGAGCGACAAGATCGTCGCCGCGGGAACACTGGCGGCGACACTTTCGTCGGATAAACAGGTTGCCGCGATACTCACGGCGAATGGGGTGTTCGTCGCTCGTGCCGGAGGTGACCCGGTCATCCCCGTCGACACTCGGTCTGGTCTGATCGCACCGTCGCTCGATCCGTTCCGATTCGTGTGGTCGGCCCAGGGGGCGTCTGCCGCGACGCTCAGCACCTTCGAGGTGGATGGCACCGAGCATCCCGTGCAGACCGGTCTGCCCGCCGACGCGAGCATCGTTTCCGTCGACGTCTCGCGCGACGGTACACGGGTGCTCGTGTATCTTTCCAGCGCGGTGGGCCCCCGCCTCGTGGTCGCGGGCATCATCCGCGATCCGTCGAACGTGCCTGTTCGTCTCGGGGAACTCGTCGAACTACCGGTCTCCGATGTCACTCCCGTCGACGCGACGTGGGTCAACGACCGCACCGTCGCCTCCGTTGGTCGCGCGGGTGAGATCTATCCCGTGACGGCGTTCGAGCTCGGGGGGCCGAGCGCAACGATCGGACAGCTGCCCAGCGCCGTTTCACTCGCGGGGGGCAACGGCGGAACCGATGGGCTCCGCGTCATGCGCACGTCGGGCGAGGTGCAACGACCCCAGGGAAGCGGCAGTTGGGTCGCTACCGGCATCGTCGGCAACTACCTCGGCACCAAGCAGTGAACGCGTCAGTCCTCCACTGATCCGCGTCGGCGCACCGCCGCCGGTTGCCGGCGACGCGACGATCGAGGAGTGATAGTGGATGCTCTGCTCGATGCCCTCGCCGTGCTGCTGCCCGTGCGGTGTGTGGGCTGTGACCGCCCTGATCGATCGCTCTGCCACGACTGCCGCGTCACACTCGAGCCCGACGTGAGCGTGCGCATGGTCGGGGGGATGCGGGTGTTCGCTGCCCTCGAGTATTCGGGGAGCGTGCGGCGCATCATCCTGGCGTTCAAGCAATCGAACCGAACGGATGCCCTCGCCGCACTCGCCCGCCCGCTCGCGCACGCCGTCGGGGGCGCCCTCGACGAGCATCCCGACGCCGTGATCGCACTTGTCCCCTCGAGCGCGAGAGGCTTGCGCAGCCGGGGATACGACCCCGTGCGCCTACTCGCTCGTGCCGGCGGGATCCCCACCCGTCGCCTGCTGAAACACCGCGGATCCACCGGGGTGCAGAAGTCTCTCGGGGTCGCCGATCGGGCGACGAACCGCCTCGACGCCTTCGTCGCCGTCGGCTCGCTCACCGGGCTCGACGTGGTCGTCGTCGACGATGTCCTCACCTCGGGGGCAACGCTCCGCGCGGCCGCGGAGGCGATCGAGGCAGTCGGCGGTCGGGTCGTCGCGGGCGCTACCCTCGCGTTCACTCCGAGCTTGTTACCGTTCCGTGACAAAGAGCACGGGGGGCACTACGGTGGGGCTAAAGGCGCTTAAGATCGATCGCCTCCACGAGGCGGCAGCGCTGATAGGGCTGGGAGGTCGCCGTGGAAATTACCGTCACCGGACGAAACCTGGGGGTAACGGACCGCTTTCGCGAGTACGCCACCGAGAAGGCCGAGAAGATCGATCATCTCGCCGAGAAAGCCATCGCCTTCGAGGTCAAGGTGAGTCGGCATCACGAGACGCGAGGCTCCAGCGGCGACGATCGAGTCGAGCTGACACTCATCGGACCCGGCCCGCTCGTTCGAGCGGAGTCGTCGGGGAGCGACAAATATGTCGCCTTCGACCTCGCGATCGCCAAGCTCGTCGAGCGCATGCGGCAGTCGAAGGACCGCAAGAAGGTGCACCGCGGCAAGCACCGTCCAGCCTCGCTGCACGAGGTGGCCGCAGACGGGTTCACCTCGGTGGGTCTGACGCCCGCGAGCCCGGACATCATCGAGAAGGTGTCTACCGGGTCGGTTGCGGTTCAGGCGCAACCCGAACCGGGCGACGACGACTACACGCCCGTCGTCATTCGGCGCAAGGTCTTCCCCGAGTCGCACATGACCGTTGAGGAAGCCGTCGATCACATGGAGCTCGTGGGTCACGATTTCTTCCTGTTCATTGACAGCGAAACCGATCGTCCGAGCGTCGTCTACCGCAGAAAAGGCTGGGATTACGGGGTTATCGCCCTCGACGACAACACTGGGGATCTGCGCAAAGTCGCGGCCGGCAGATCGAGTAACAGGCGGTAGCCAGCGGCAGCGCGGTACGATAACAGCTCAATAACAGAGCTGGAGATTTCGGTGGCCAACGTTCTCGAACGCGCGCTTCGCGTAGGTGAGGGTCGACTTCTTCGTCGACTGAAGAACTACGCGGATGCGGTCAATCATCTCGAAGAGGACTTCAAGGAGCTGAGCGACGAGGAGCTCAAGCACGAGACCGTCGAGTTCCGGGAACGGTATGCCGCGGGCGAGTCGCTCGACGACCTCCTGCCGGAGGCCTTCGCGGCTGTTCGCGAGGCCGCCGTGCGCACCCTGGGTATGCGTCACTTCGACGTACAGCTCATGGGTGGTGCCGCGCTGCACCTCGGCAACATCGCCGAGATGAAGACCGGTGAGGGCAAGACGCTCGTCGCTACCCTCGCCGCCTACCTCAACGCGATTCCTTCGCGCGGCGTTCACGTCGTCACCGTCAACGACTACCTCGCGAGCTACCAATCGGAGCTCATGGGTCGCGTCTTCCGCGCACTCGGCATGACGACCGGCGTCATCCTGGCGGGCCAGACCCCTGCCGAACGCCGGGAGCAGTACGCGTGCGACATCACGTACGGCACGAACAACGAGTTCGGATTTGACTACCTGC
>CAYZHZ010000049.1:0-17843 GCA_964477625.1 uncultured Salinibacterium sp. | reverse complement strand
GGGGCATCCCCACCTTCACCTCCGTCGGATTCACCTCCCGCACCGGATACACCGGGGAACTAGGCGACACCACCGCGGGGTTGAATCACTACTACGCCCGCACCTACGAACCCACCTCGGCGTCGTGGCTGACCGCAGACCCCTACCGCGGCACCATGACCGACCCCGGTTCCATGGCCAGGTACGCCTACGTAGAAGGCAACCCCACCACCCTCGAGGACCTCTACGGCTACGCCAGCAGAAGCCAACTCGAGACCCGACAGATGGGTGGCGGTGGAAAGACGCTGGTCAAGGGATCACACAGCGGCGGACCCACCACGCCCAACGGCGACCCTCGTTTCAGGACTGAGCGGCGTGGGCCGACGTGCGGGGTAGCTGGTCGTCCCGGGTGCGGTGGCTTCAGTCTCGGTGGCGCGGTGTTCGACAGCATCTTCGGACCCCTCGTCGGTTTCACCCGCGCACTCGGTTCCACAATTCTTGGCGTCTGGGACTACTCACCGATCAACCTCATCGGCCAAGCTCTGTTCCTCGGGCCAGCGGCAGCACTGCAGACCATTCAGCGACAGGGTATGGGGCTCGTCGCCCTAGGCCGGAGCCTTTACGAAGAGCCCGTCGTCGCACCTGTACGAGGTGTAGGGGAAGCATTCGGGGGAAGCCAATGGGCAACCGCCCCCGGCCAAGCAGCAGGAACCGCCGCCTTCACGATCGCAAGCCTCGCCGCTGCGCCGGCAGGAATCGCAGCCAAGAGCGGATCGGTGGCGAAGGCCGCTACCGTTGCCCCTCAGGGCCTCCCGAAGGCTTCGAGCCTTGCAAAGTATGCGAGCGAGCAAGGATGGATTCGGTCTCAGTCCTCGGGTGGCCCGCTGAAGTTTGTTGACGAAAATGGCATTGTTCGGATGACTATCAAACAAGGAAGCGATCGCGCCCCGGCAGCAACTTCCCACACGTCGAGTTGAGAAACGAGGAAGGTGTTCGAGTGGACCCCGCGGGGAACCCTGTAGAGCGACGAAGCCCCGATAACCACACACGGATCGAATGGGACCTGAACTGATGCACGCGTACACAGAAATTGCGGATCTATCGAAGGTCATCCTCGAGGAGTCTTGGGTTCTAAGTATCGAACTATCGTCCGGCAGCGCCGAGTTTGTTTGCGATTTCGTACTTGCACCGGATCATCCGCTATACACAGAGCCGCGCTCAGGTGAGATCTACTGCTACAGGCTTGGCCAACTTCGTTTCGATGGGGTCGTCGACGTTCGCTGGCGCGGACAGGGGGCGCCTGCCGCACGAGATGCCAGTGGTTCATCAGACTTGGGTCATTTCGACATCTTCCGATGGTCGGAGAGTGCGTTCGAGATCTCCGGAGACTTCGGACTGCTGGATGTCACCGCTCGTCAGCTCGCGATCGTGTTTGGTGACACATCCTCCACTCCTCGGTAGGTCCCTCGCCGCACACTATGTCCGAACTGATTGAGGCTCTCGATGCCATCGATGACGGCCTACGTACTAACGATGTTCGATCACCCAGATTGCGGGCGACCCTCCGATGGCTCTCGGATCTGACGAGTGGTGCGGCCGCTGGCGTGTTGAGTTCGACGATCGCGAACACGGCAGCTTGGATTCTGCGTTCGCTTGGGTAGTCGATCATTTGGCAACGCCGCTGCGGTATTCGACAAGAACGGAGTATTCAGGTACTTCGGGAATGAGAGCTATTGATGGAGTTCAGCGTCAGCCTTACTGGGCCGCCCAATCGAGAATCTCTGGTTGCGGAACTGAGGTTTCCAGACTCGATCGGTGCTTCGCAGCCCGCAGAAATTTACGTGGATCGGGGAGTTCGCATGATTGCCATCTATCCCCGAGAGCGAACCAAGCACAACACCCCGTGGGAGTTTCCGCTTCACGAATTTCTCCAAGCCGTCAACGAGGGAGTGACAGCGTTGGACGCATACGGCCAACCGTCATGGAGAGCAAGCCGTTCGAGAATCGCTGTCCGCGAATGACGATCGATGAGATTCAGGCCGCCTGCGAGATGGTCTGTGATCAAGCGCTGGTCTTCCACGGATTCACGGAGTACATGCGGGACTACGAGATGGTCATACAGGTCAGCGCCGACCCGCGCACGGGGATCCCCACCGAGTACCTCCGCTACGTCTTCGTCAATTGCGTTCAAGCGAACATCGCCACCGCCTTGAGTTCAGAGATCTGGGCGGTCTCGCTCGACGAGCGTCTCATCGACTACGAGACCGGCGTTGATCTCGAGGGCTATGTATGGGGAGTGAAGTGGCAGTCGCTCTACCCGGGCTTCGAGATCTTGGGCGACTCAGACGCGGCGCGGCATTGGTCGGGCAGATTGAGTTTGCCGTTTTACGAGGCACGAGTGCAGACCAACGGGCACAACTTTGCGCTGGTGTTTAGCGACCTGCGAATCCTTCCCGCACCGGCCGACTATGCCCCGTTTACCGTTCGTGAGCCATTCTGGGATGGGAGGGTGCCGCTGTGACCGTCGGCGCGCAGCCAGCGGTTCTCACCAGGAGGACGTTCGCCTACTTCAGAGCTGCGAGTGGCAGTCTCTCGCTAACCGACCTGGTGAAGCTACTGGGTGTCGATGCCGACGAGGGGTGGTCGGTCGGAGAAGCGCACCCTCGCGCCAATCAGGGGCGCCCTGTGCGCACGTTCACGAGTTGGCACTTATACCCGCCGGAGCGCGGCGGATCGGTGAGCGATCAACTCAGGTCACTGTACCCGCGAGTTCGTGAAATTCGGGCGGATGCCGTTCGAGCGGCGGGTGGATTGACCCTCGTACTCGAGATCGTTCAGTACATTCACGAGCAGGACAACGTGAACATCGGAATCGCACTGGACGCGGAGTGGGTAGCGCTTCTCGCCGACCTGGGCGCGCACATCGACATCGATCAATATCTGGAGTGACTCCACCTACTTCAGGTCGCGCAGCCGCGCTGAGAAGCCACCGGCAGACTTACCCCTGCGCTCGTACGTGACCGCGATCACGAGCAGCACCGCCCCCGCTGTCGCGAGCGTGATCCACCACGGCGGGAGATGGTCGTTGGTCTGCGAAGTACCCGACGTAAGTTGCTGAGTTCACCGAGGAACCCTGCCATAGGCGGGCCTGGCTCATTCTTGTTATCCACTCTTACGAGCTGCTCGACGGAAACTCCGCTACAGCGTCATAGTCGGCCCGATTCGGACTCATTCATTGTGTGAGCACTGAGCAACCGCGGGTCCAATGGGAACATGCGACGGAATCATTCGGACGCCGTCATCCACCGAAGGATCTTCGCTCGAACCGCCGAAGCACCGCGCGTATGGCGGTGCTTTTCGGGCTCGTCCCGATCGTGCTCGTCATCGAGGGGGTCGCATTCCAGGTGCTTCTCTACTTCGCATATGGCCGGCCCTGGGTGGAGTCGACGATTCCCTGGGTTCTCGATCTTGCAAGAGTTCCGTACCTTGTGTCGACGGCAACATTCGGTCTGCTTGCGCTGCTCTATGCTGTGGACGCTCGCCGATCGACCGATCTCCCACGACCGGGACGCAGCACGGGTGTTGCGGGAATCATCCTGGGCAGCATCCATCTGCTGAATGTCGCATGGGGCCAGGTGACCTACATACTCTTGCCGTTCACCGGCTAGTTGACGCGGCCATCGCAGCCGCCAGACTGCGCCCAGGAAACCCGAGCATTCGTCTGAACTTTTGGTACTGGCGCCGGGGTTTCGGGGTGCGCCATCGTCGTAGGTGGGGCCGCCCCCACCTAATCCCCGCGCAATTCCGTCTCCGGTGATAGGAGCGCGGCGGGGGCGGACCCGCTGGGGCATCCGGGCAGCTAGACGCCCGCCGCGTCCAGAGCATCGCGCAGCTCGGGGCCGCTCGTGACGACGATCACCTCGGTTCCCGGGGAGATCTCGAGCGCCTGATCCCGCATCTCGTCGTCTATGACGAAAAGTGGCTCGCCGCTGCCGGGCGCGAGCAGCCACCGGCCGATGCGCTGCACCTCGACGATGAGGTCCCAGACGGCTTCCCCCATCGGGTCGTTGAGTGTCACTCCCCCGTCCTCGTCGAGTCCCCAGATTCGTACGTAGCTGTCGGGGCCGAAGGTGATCCGGTTGCCGTCGTCGATGAGAGGCATGAGGCGATCGCGCACGGCTTGCTGCCGCTCGGGATGCCCGCGTTCGGTCGCGGCGAGGAAGTAGTCGGTCACAGCATCCGCGCGCCTAGTTCTGCGGCGCGAGCGCCCCGTTCGCCCGGAACATCACGGGCACGGTAACGCTGGAGGGCTTGCCTTTGTCCATGAGCTGCAGCATCAGGCGGGCGGCCTCGCGGCCCATGACGGCGGGGTCGCGCGTGATGACGGCGATGGAGTTGGTGAAGTCCTCGAGGAAGGGCCACTCGTCGAGGGCGATGATCGCGAGATCCTTGCCCGCTTCCTTGCCGACCGCACGACCGGCGCGGAGGGCGGCGACCGTGGCGGGGATTCCGACGGCGAGTACGGCGGTGGGGGCATCCGCTCGCCCCATGACGACGGAGAGGCGCTTCTCGACGCTCACCTCGTCGAGTGCGCCGACGATGACGAGCGAGTCGTCGTGCGGGATGCCCGCCGCGCGCAGGGCGTCGTCGTACGCGCGGCGGCGTTCGCGGGCGGTGCGCACGTCGTCGGGGCCGAGCACGATCGCGATGCGGCGGTGCCCGACGTCGAGTAGCGCCTGCATGGCTTCGGTGACACCCGCGTAGTGGTCGCACAGCACTCCGCTCGCCTCGAGCCCCTCGACTTCGCGGTCGAGCAGCACGATGGGTAGGCCCATGCTTTGCAGGGTGCGGCTGGTGCGCTCCGCGGTCTCGCTCACGAGGGAGACGATGAGGCCGTCGATGCGGCGGCGGCGCAGCACGTCGAGGTTGGCTGCCTCGGTGAGCAGGTCGCCGTCGGAGTTGGTGAGGATCATGGTGTAGCCGGCGCGACGCAGCTCCTGCTCGCAACTCTTGGCGACGTTCGCGAAGAGCTGGTTGGAGATGTCGCGCATCGCGAAACCGACGGTTCTCGTGGAGCCCCGGCGCAGGCTCTGGGCGAGCAGGTCGGGCTCGTAGCCGAGCTCACGCGCCGCCGTTTCGACGCGCGCCTTCATGGTGGCCGAGACGTCGGGATGCCCGGAGAGAGCTCGCGACACCGACGACAGCGCCACACCGGCGCGGGCCGCGACATCGCGGATGGTGGGCGGACGATGAGCACCGCGCGGCTCGCTCATGATCCTCCTCCTGGACTCCCCGACGGCGACCGGGAGGCGACCCTCCGGTAACGTTTTCAGTATGGCAGCAAACAGCGCGATCGCGATTGCGAGATCTTTTCTATACGTGCCCGCAGACAACCCGGGGATGCTCGCGAAAGCGTCCAGCCGCGGCTGCGATGCACTCATCCTCGACCTCGAGGACGCGGTCGCTCCGGCCAACAAGGTGGCGGCGCGGGCGGCGGCGATCGAATACGCGGCGGCTGCATCATCCGACGGCCCCGCCGTGTGGGTGCGCGTGAACGACGGCGACCTGGGGCTCGATGACGTGCGTGCGGTGGCTGGGGCGCCCGGTGTCGCGGGCATCTGGTTTCCGAAGGCCGAGCCGGGGCCGTGGCTCGAGGAGGCGCTCGCGCTCGCGGGCTCCACGAGGGTGGGCTTGCTGATCGAGTCGGCGGCCGGTGTGGCGCGACTCGCGCAGTTCCCCACGCTGCCTGAGGACACGCTCGTGCAGCCCGGCGAGATGGACCTCGCCGCGTCGCTCGGTATCGCCTCGCGGGAAGACCAGCTCCTGGTTTTTCGCAGCATGATCGTCGCCGAGTGTGCGGCGCGCGGGCTTCCCGCCCCGCTAGCCCCCGTCGCTCCCGGCTGGGGTGACCTCCCCGAGTACCGTGCGCAGTCGCAGCGCCTCAAGGAGTGGGGGTTCGTGGGTCGGGCGTGCATCCACCCCGCCCAGGTCGCCGAGGCGAACGAGGTGTGGTCGGTCACGCATGACGAACTCATGCGCGCGCGGGCGATTGTCGACGAGTTCGAGGCGCATGAGGCGCAAGGCGTCGGCGCTTTTCGGGGGGCCGACGGTGCCATGGTCGATCGCGCTACCGTGAGGTGGGCGCGATCTGTCGTTGCCCGCGGAATCTAGGCGCTGGTGACGATTGTGGTAACGTTTCCAGCAGCAGCGCCGCCCGTGGAGAAGCCATGATCGAATCCCCCTCAGCACGCCAGTTCTCGGCGGAGATGCTCGCGCTCGATGTGCCCCTCGACCGCCAGCCCGCGGTCACGATCGACGAGGGACTCGCGGCCGCCTACCTCGCGATCTCGGGCGATCAGCTCCCCCTCGCGATGAGCACACCCCTGTCGCGTGCCGTCACCGCACGCGATGAGCGCCTCGCCAACCCCGCCCTCGCCCTCAGCGTCGCGATCGGCCAGTCGACCGTCGCCACCCGCCGCGTCATAGCGAACCTCTACTACCGAGACCTCACGTTGCTGCGGCAGGTGCACGTCGGCGAGACCCTCACGACAACCGTGACCCCCATCGCCGCCGAGTTCACGTCGTCGGGAACGAGCCGCGCGAAGGTGCTGCTCGACATCGACGTGCACTCAGACGCGGGCCCGGTTGCGCACTTCCAGCGGCTTGCCCTGCTCCCCGTCGACGACGCATCGCGGATGGTGCTGCGCGACATCCCCGCGGCTGCCGCCGAGCCCACCCTCGCCTCCTTCGCCGCGGTGGCACCCGCGTGGTCTGCCGCGGCCGGCATCCCGCGCTTCGCCCTCCCCGTCGGATTCACCGTGACCGACCCCCTGTGCGACACGGTCTCGTCGGCACGCGAGCTTGTGCGCCTCACGCTCAACCTCGCCGCCGCCCACCGCGACGAGCGCCGCGGTGTCGACGGTCGCCGGCTCGCCTACGGCGGTCATACCGTCGCCCTCGCGCAGGCCTCGCTGTCGCGCGTCATCCCGGGCCTGCTCACGGTGGTCGCGTGGCGCTCGTGCGACCACGTCGGCCCGGTATTCGACGACGACCTGCTCGAGACGACCACGATCATCGAGGGGGTGCACGGCCTCGACGCAGGCCTCGCCCTCGTGGATGCCCGGGTGAGCGTCGACGCCGTGCGCGGCGACGAGCACGTGCGAGTGCTCGAGTGGAGACCCGTGCTGGTGGTTGCGGGTGGGGAGGAGAAGGCGTGACCGAGAAGAATCCGATCGAGCTGCTGCGGGGCATCCGCGTGGTCTCGATGGAGCAGTACATTGGCGCGCCCTACTGCACGTCACTGCTCGCCGACGCGGGTGCCGAGGTCATCAAGGTCGAGCACGGCCAGGGAGACCCGCGCCGAGACTACGAGCCCATGCGCGGTGAGGGTCCCGGCAACCTGAGTGGCGGGTTCGCCTCGTACAACCGTGGAAAGCGCTCGGTGACGATCGACATCACGACCGACGAGGGTGCCGCCGACCTGGCGGCCCTGCTCGCGACCGCAGACGTGTTCGTCTCCAACCTGCGTCCGGGAGCGCTCGCCAAGCGCGGATTCGGGCGCGAGCGCCTCTCCACCGACTTCCCACGACTCGTCGTGTGCGAGATCTCGGGCTTCGGTCAGACCGGTCCGTACGCGCAGTGGCCCGCCTTCGATTCGGTGATCCAGGCGATGTCGGGGTTGTCGAGCCTCATCGGGTCCACCCCCGACGAGCCACCGCAGCTAGCACCGATGGGGACGATGGACCTGCTCGGTGGGTTGTACGGGGCCCTGGGCATCCTCTCCGCCCTGGTCGGTCGCGAACGCACCGGCCGCGGCACGCACGTCGACGCGTCGATGTTCGACATCGGCGCCGCCTTCCTCGAGCGCCCGCTCACCCTGCACGAGTTCACGGGCGACGTGCCCACGCGCGGCGCCGACGAGTTCAGCCCGGTGGGCACGTTCCGCGCGGGCGACGGCGGGTGGGTCTCCGTCGTCATCCCCACCGACGAGATGTGGCGGCGCTCCTGCGTCGCGATGGGTCGACCCGACCTCGTGACCCACCCCGACATCGACACCGTGGTCAAGCGCGCCCGCCGCATGAAAGACGTCGTGCTGCCCGAGTTCACCGCGTGGGCATCCACCATGACGAGGGATGAGGCGATCGAGGCCCTCCGCGCCGCCGGGCAGCCCGCGGGCGCCGTACTCGACATCGGTGAAGTGCGCGCGGACGCCCACCTCGCCGCCCGCGGACTCTTCGTGCCCGTGCAGCACGACGAGGCGCGCAACGCAGACGGAACCGTCGTGAGCCTGCCGCGCACTCCCCTGCTCTACGACGGCGTGGGGGCCGTACCCGGACCCATTCCACCGCTCGGCGAGGCGAGCATCGACGAGCTGCTGCAGGAGCGACCGTGACCGAAACCCTGCTTGTGCCCGACCGCGTGTTCGACGGTTCGCACACCCGCGAAGGCCTCGTGGTCGGCATCGCGGGCGACCGCATCAGCTACGTCGGGCCCGAGGCGGGAGCACCGGATGCCCCGCGCGTGCGCCTCGCAGGTGCCACCCTCACGCCCGGACTCATCGACATGCACGTGCACGTCTCCCCGTGGACCGCGTACGGCTTCATCGCCGCCGGAGTGACCACCGTGCGCGACCTCGCCAACGACCTCGATCGGGCGCCCGAGATGATGCAGCGCGTGCCGCAGCAGTTTCGTCCGTCGGTGCACTGGGTGGGACCTGCGCTCGACGGGGGTGAAGTCAACTGGCCCACCGTCTCCCGCGGCCACGCGACGCCTGAGGACATGGCGGCGTCGGTGCGCGAACTCTCGGAACGCGGCGTCGAGGCCGTGAAGCTGTACGCCAACGTGACGGGGGAGTTCATGGCGGCGGCGGTGCGCGAGGCGCGCGAGCACGGCATCCGTGTCGTCAGCCACCCCGGCACCGCGCGGCTCGCCGAAGCCGTCGAGGCCGGTGTCGACGAGGTGCAGCACCTCGCGGGTGCCCTCGCTCGCGACCTCGGCTACGAGCCGGGTGACCCCGCCGCGGTCGACGCCTTCCTCGCCCTCGAAGTCGACCACTGCCCCACGCTCATCGTGTGGGAGGGCATGGCGATGATCGGCGCACCGCGCGCCCACCGCGACACCGGTCGCGCCTGGGTGCCCGCCGAGATGGAGCTCGCCTGGTCGGAGTCGCGCCACGCGACCCAGCCGGCGGACGAGCGCAACCTGCGGCTCGCCGACCTCGTCGAGCGCATGCGTCTGGTCAAAGCGCTGTACGACGCAGGCCGCACGATCGTCGTCGGCTCGGATGCCGCATTCATCGGACTCGCACCCGGCTTCTCACTGCACGACGAACTTGGGCTGCTGTTCCTGTCGGGGGTGCCTCCGCTCGACGTCATGCGCGCCGCGACCGCGGGCAACGCTCGAGTGCTGGGCATCGAGGGTGAGGCGGGAGTCATCCGCGAGGGCGCTCGCGCCGACCTGGTCGCCTTCGACGGTGACCCCACGAGCGTCATCACCGATGTGGGCCGCATCCGCGACGTGTGGGTGCGCGGCGCGCGAGTCGACGCCGCCGAGCTGCGCGCCGCCGCCGACCTCGAATTCACCCGCCCCACCGACGGCCCGCCCGACCAGCTCGCGCTGCAGCGGTACATCCCCGCGGCCAAGTACTGACCCACCCCCGCCAAGGAGCCCCATGACCGAGCACCTCATCCATGCCGACCGCGTCTTCGACGGGCGGCAGGTGCTCGTCGACCACGTTGTGGGTGTCGAGAGCGGCGTCATCACCCGGGTAATCCCGGCGGCCGAGATACCTGCGGGGGCCAGCATCGAGCGCATCGACGGCACGCTCACCCCGGGCCTCGTCGACACGCACGTGCACATGACGCCGTGGATGGTCTTCGGCCTCCTCGCCGCGGGCGTCACCACCGTGCGCGACCTCGGCAACGACGTCGACACCGTCTCGGCGATGATCGCAGATCTGGGCGACATGCCCCTGCCCGCCATCTACTGGTCGGGACCGCTGCTCGAATCCGACCGGGTCAACTGGCCGACAGTCGCCCGTGGGCACGACACCCCAGACGAGATCCGCGCGACCGTCGACGACCTCGCTGCCCGCGGGTTTCGCACCATCAAGCTGTACTACAACGCCACCCCCGAGCTCATGGCCGCCGCCGCCGACCAGGCCCACAGCCACGGCATGCGCGTGCTCGGCCACGTCGGACGCACCAGCATGCACGAAGCCGTCGCGGCGGGCGTCGACGAGCTGCAGCACCTCGCGGGGTGCCTCGCCCACGACCTCGAGCTCGAAACATGGGCGGATGCTGCGCGCGAGCTCGCGGCACAACCCGTCGACCACTGCCCGACCCTCATCGTCTGGCACACCATGACGCATCTCGGCGAACCCCGCGCGTTGCGAGACGCCGCCCTCCAGTGGGTTCACCCGCAAGCCGTGGAGGCGTGGGCGAACGCCCACCACTCGACCCAACCCGCCGCCGAGCGCGTGCGCCGCGCGAAGGAACTCACCGAGCGGATGGCGTCGATCCCGTACCTCACCGAGGCGGGACGCGGAATCCTTGTCGGATCCGATGCGCCCTTCCCGGGACTCGTGCCCGGGTTCGCCCTGCACGACGAAGCAGGTCTGCTCGTCGAGTCGGGAATGAGCCCGCACGAGGTCATGGTCGCCATGACCTCGGGCAACGCGCACCACATGGGCCTCACCGAGCTGGGGGTGATCGAGGCCGGCGCGACCGCCGACCTGGTCGGCTTCGGCGGCGACCCCACAGTGCGCATCGCGGACCTGAGTCGCGTCATCCGCGTCTGGCGTGCTGGCGACGCCCTCGACCCTGCCGCGCTCGCCACCGGTGCCCGCACCGCGTTCGCGAACGATGCGGTCAGCCCGGTCGACCAGCTCGCGCGGCAGCGCTACATTCCGGCGACCGTTGCCCAAAATTAGTCAGAGGTAGCGTTCTGCTTCATTCGCGAACTGAGGAACACCAGCCTTGGCCAGCGAGCGAAGCATTTCCTCGATCGTCACGGCGGGTTGCCGATAAATCGATACCAACTGACCAAGCACATCGACGACGGCGCCCGGAAACAGGTCGAGTTGGTCTAGTAGGAACGCATCTGGGTGCACGACCTCGATATCGAAGGGAACGGTCGAGGCAGCCGGAAAGTCTTTGAGATTGAAAGTGACGAGCACTTCGGCGTTTGCTCGGATCGTCGCCGCGAGTACGTGACGGTCCTTTGGGTCGCACAGCATCCCGCCGATGAGGTCGTCGTAGCCCTCGACCATGGCATCCGCGAAGTAGGTCGACATGGTGTCGACTCGCTTTCGAGCGAGCTCGGGAAGCTCGCCATTCCTCACGAGGTTGCGTTCGAGCTCATCCAGCACATCCTGCGACCAGAGCGGCCGAAATGCTCCGCGATCGGCGAGTCGCAGGATCACGTCGTTGAGGCGCGAATTGTAGAGAGCGCAGGTGTCGAAGAATGCCGGGAACGTCACTAACTGGTGGTCGCCTTCCGCTCGATCGCCGGAGGCGCCGAGGCGTTGGACACTGAGGCCTGGCCGGCCCGAGCGAGATCGTCGAGAGCGGCGCCGCGGTCTCGACGGGATCTCTCCTGATAGTCCACTACGTCTCGCAAAGCGACCTTTCGGTGACGTCCTCTGAGGTCGAATGGGACCTCACCTCTCTCAAGCAGCTTGACGAAGGTGGGCCGTGAAATGCCAAGGAAGTCGGCGGCCTGCTGTGTCGTCATGAGCATTCTGTAGGGAGCAACCGTCACGCCATTCCCGTTCGCCAGCGCATTCGCGACCTGTTCTAGCGCCTTGAAAATCTCATCGGGGATCGGACGGGCCACTCCCTCCGGATCTACAAGTGCAGCGCGGCTCGCGTTGGCAGCGAGGTACTCCTCCATCTGCTGAATGAGGTCAGCAAAGTCAACAAGCTCCTGCTGGCGCTCGCTATCGGGGAGGTAAGTGGTTGGCTTAGGGACTGAAGTTGTGCGGGAACCGGCATCCATATCAGCATTCTATTCGAAATATTCGAAAGATCTGAGTGCGGCGCTCGACTCGGTTTGCTAGCCCACAACCCGCTGCCGCTGCTCGCCGAGCTTCGCGATGCCAAGGCTCACGACCTCGCCGCCGTGCAGGAAGACCTGCGGGTTCAGCCCCATGCCGACTCCGGGCGGCGTGCCCGTGTTGATGAGGTCACCGGGCTCGAGGGTCATGAACTGGCTCAGGTAGTGCACGATGAACGCCGGCGAGTAGACCATTGTCGAGGTCGAGCCGTTCTGGCGGCGCACCCCGTCGACCTCGAGCCACATGTCGAGCGCGAGCGGGTCGCCCACCTCATCGGGCGTCACGAGCCACGGCCCGGCCGGGTTGAATGTCGGGGCCGACTTACCCTTCGACCACTGGCCCTGGCGCTCGAGCTGCCAGGCGCGCTCGCTCACGTCGTTGACGACGCAATAGCCGGCGATGGATGCGGCGGCCTCCGCCTCATCCGCGAGGTAGGAGCACCGGCGGCCAATGACGACCCCCAGCTCCACCTCCCAGTCGGTCTTCTCCGAGCCGCGGGGAACCAGCACGTCGTCGTTCGGACCCTGCATGGTGTTGGGCGACTTCGTGAACAGGATGGGCTCCGACGGCACCGTCGACCCGGTCTCCGCCGCGTGGTCGCTGTAGTTGAGGCCGATGCACAGAATCTGGTGGGGGCGCGCAATGGGCGAGCCGACGCGCTGCCCGTCGATCTGTCGGGTGGGGCGCCCCGCGATGATTTCGCCCAGGTCGGCGATGCGACCGGAGGCGAAGAACGCCTCGTCGAAGTCGTCGACCACGTCAGACACGTCGACGTATTCGTCGTCGCCGACGAGCACGGCGGGCTTCTCGGCCCCGGGCGCTCCGATGCGCAGCAGTTTCATGGTTCTCCTTCGAACGGTTTCAGGTGGTGGCTTTAGGCGCGCTTGCGCGGGACCAGTCTTTCGAGCTGGGTAACGTGGCGCGGCTCGAGCTCGGCGACGTTCGCGACCTCGAGCAACTTCATGGTGCGCACGACCTGGTCGGAGAGGATCTGGATGGTGCGATCCACCCCAGCCCGCCCGCCCGCCATGAGCCCATACAGGTAGGCCCGCCCGACGAGGGTGAACTTGGCGCCGAGCGCGAGCGACGCGA
Source organism: uncultured Salinibacterium sp. (assembly GCA_964477625.1). Classification (GTDB taxonomy): domain Bacteria; phylum Actinomycetota; class Actinomycetes; order Actinomycetales; family Microbacteriaceae; genus Rhodoglobus. The sequence continues at coordinate 4,717 of CAYZHZ010000049.1, read as the reverse complement.
CGATGTCGGCACCGTTCATGATGCCCGTGTCGACCATGACCTCGGTGTCTGTGCCGACCTCGCGCACGACCTCCGGCAGCAGGTGGAACGGGATGGGCGCGCGGTCGAGCTGGCGCCCACCGTGGTTGGAGAGCAGGATGCCGTCGACGCCGAGGTCGGCCAAGCGCCGGGAATCCTCGACGTTCTGCACCCCCTTGATGACGAGCTTGCCCGGCCACATGTCGCGGATGATCTTCAGGTCGTCGTAGTTGATCGACGGGTCCATCGCGCTGTCGAGCAGCTCGCCGACGGTACCGCCGGTCGAGGAGAGCGACGCGAACTCGAGCGGCGGCGTCGTGAGAAAGTCGAACCACCACCACGGTCGCGGGATCGCATTGATGATCGTGCCGGCCGTGAGCTGCGGTGGAATCGAGAAGCCGTTGCGCTTGTCGCGCAGTCGAGCGCCCGCGACGGGGGTATCGACCGTGAACATGAGCGTGTCGAAGCCCGCTGCCGCGGCGCGCTCGACGAGGCCGTACGAGATTTCGCGCTGGCGCATCACGTACAGCTGGAACCAGTTACGCCCGTTCGGGTTCGCCTCCTTGACCGCCTCGATCGAGGTGGTGCCGAGTGTCGAGAGGGTGAACGGGATGCCCGCCGCCCCCGCAGCACCGGCACCCGCGATCTCGCCCTCCGTCTGCATGAGGCGCGTGAATCCCGTCGGGGCGATACCGAACGGCATCGCGGATGTTCCCCCGAGCACCGTCGTCGTGGTGTCGACCGTGGAGACGTCGCGCAGGATCGACGGGTGGAACTCGACATCCTCGAACGCCTGGCGGGCGCGGGCTAGGGAGAGCTCGCCCTCCGCGGCTCCGTCGGTGTAGTCGTAGGCGGCCTTGGGGGTGCGCCGCTTCGCGATGGCCTGCAGGTCGTAGATCGTGAGCGCAGCATCCAGTCGGCGCTTTTTGCCGTTGAGTTGCGGCTTCTTGAACTTCATGAGTTCGAGCAACTGCTTGGGGTTGGGGCGCTGGCGCTTGGTCATGGGGGTCTCTCCAGATTGCTGAGCAGGCGATCGCGCGCCCCGGCGATGTGGTTGCGCGTGAGGCGCGCGGCAAGATCCGCATCCCCCGCGGTGATGGCGTCGAGGATGCCCTGATGCTGCGCTGACACTTCGGCCGACGTGAGTAGGCTCGCGGCCTGCACCTGTCCGATGCACAGCTCGATCTCGCCCATGAGCATCGCGTGCATGCGTGCCAGGCGCGGGCTCGGCTGCCCGGCGACGAGGCTGCGGTGGAAGGCGATGTCGTGGGAGGCGAAGTTCTCGCTCGTCGCCATCGCGCGGTGGGCTTCGAGCGCCTCGGCGGGGATCGTGCCACCGTGTGCGAGAGCCGACATGGCGGCGGCCTCGAGCAGGGCCCGGTTGTCGAAGAGGTCGACGATGTCGTCGCGGCTGAGTTCGGGTACGCGCGCGGCGTGGTGCGCCTCCCGTCGCAGCAGCCCGTCGGCGACGAGTTTGTCGATCGCGAGACGTGCGGTGGGGCGAGCAACGCCAAAGCGCAGCGCGACGGCCGATTCGGTGATGCTCGAGCCCGGGGCATCCTGCTGCGAGAGGATGCGCGTGCGCAACTCGCTCGCGATGGAGTCAGAGAGCACCGTGTTCGTCTCGCTCACGCCTCCCCCTTCGCAGTCGCTCACCGTCGCGCCGCAGATTGTCTAGCAATCTAGCAGATTGCCAGACAATCCAATATCGCTGGTTGAGTAGCGCGAAGCGCGTATCGAAACCCTCAGCAGTGCTCGAAGACATACTCGGCGGATGATGCGGGCTGCAGCCCCCGATCCCGCAAGATCGTCGTGGCCGGGGTTCCCGCGTCGGCGCAGATCTCCGCGAACGCGCGCGGCAGGTCGTCCACATACTCGATGTCGATCACGCGGTCCCCGTAGACGTCGGTGTACAGGGAGCACTCCTCGAAGCGCGCGCACTCCTCGACCACCGCGAAGTCGAAGCCGACGACGTCGCGGCCGTCCGTGCCCAGGTCGCCGGTGTTCTTCTGCCCCGCCGCGAGCCCACGGGCGTGGGCGGCCGAGACGAGGGCGGTGGCGAAGCTGATCGCGTCGGACTGCGCGAGCGCGGCATCCGATCGCGTGTAGGAGTCGAGGTTGTCGAACTCGACCGCCGCGAAACCCTTCGACGCACACGAGGCGATCACCGGTTCGAGGCGCGCGAGGGCGGCCGCGCGCTTGGCGGCAGTGGAGATGTCGATGATGTTCTCGTCGGGCCAGTTCGTGTCGACGACGCGCTCGCCGTCAGCGTCGAGCAACACAAGGTCGTCAGGCCACTCATCTCCCGGCTGGGTTTGAAAGCCGTTGACGTAGCAGATCGAATACAGGCCGGGCTCCGGCGACTCGGTGCTGTCGCGCGCGACGACCGTGACCCCCGGCGGCGGAGGGTACGCCCCACCCAGCTGGTAGTCGGCGATCGCGTCGGCGGGGTCGGCGGCGATCGCGGGCGGCTGGGCCGAGCATCCGGCAACGAGCGCCGCGATCAGAACGATGCCTGCAGCTTTCACGAGCAGCAAGTGTAGGTGGGCCCGGCTGGGCGCGCGGCAGAATGGATGGATGCCCCTCTCCGGTGAGTACGAACCCTCCAGCCGACCCTCCACCGCGAAACAGGTTGCCCTCTACGAGGCCTCCGACGGGCGTGAGGGCGGCCTCACCCACGGACTCCCCGTCATCATGCTCACCTCGGTCGGGGCACAGTCTGGCAAGCTGCGCAAGAACATGCTCATGAAGGTCGAGAAGGATGGCGTCTACGTTGCCGTCGCCTCGATCGGCGGCGCCCCCACTAATCCGGCCTGGTACGCGAACCTCGTCGCCAACCCCCTCGTCGAGGTGCAGGACTACGCGCACCGGGGCGACTACGTGGCGCGCGAGGTTACCGGCGACGAGAAGAAAACCTGGTGGGCGCTCGCCGCGGCCGCCTTCCCGATGTACGACACCTACCAGTCGAAGACCAGTCGCGAGATTCCGCTCTTCGTACTCGAGCCGGTCGCGAGCGCGTAGCGCGAGGTCACCCGAACTGCTCGAGCCAGCGTGCGCACAGGCCGCGCCAGGCCTCGGCGCGCAGTCCGTCGGCAAAGCCGAGTCCGTGCTTGCCCTCGGCGAACACGTGCAGGTCGTGCGGCACGCCCGCCCGAGCCAGTGCGGCGCCGAGAGCGTACGTGTGATCCACGGGGGTAACGGAGGCGTCTTCGCCCGTGGTCCAGAGGAACAGGGGTGGGGCATCCGCCGTCACCATGCGTTCGAGGGAGAACGCGCGTTTGCGCCAGTACGAGGGCCGAGGTCCGAGCAGTTCATCGCGCGAGCCGCGGTGGGTCTTCGCGAGCATCGACACCACCGGGTAGCACAGCACCGCGAAATCGGGCCGAGCGCCCGCGGGAGCATCGGACGTCAGCGCGGCATGTCCCGCGAGGTGCCCGCCCGCAGAGAAGCCGATGACGCCGACCGTGTCGTGGGTCTCGCGCTCGACGAGTATCTCGCGCTGCACGACAGACAGGGGACCCGGATGCCGCGTCTTGACCGGGTACTCCACGACGCGCGCATCCCAGCCGAGGCCGCGCAGCCATTCGGCGACGGGCTCCCCCTCGTGCGGCGCGAGCCGCGCATACCCGCCCCCGGGGAGGACGAGGATGCTGCGGGCCATCGCACCATCGTAAACTCGCGGGAATTCCCGAAACACCGACGCAACACGGCGGGCCTAGGCTCAAACCATGGCTGACCTGTTCGACGGCTACGGCGCCACCGCCACTCGGACTACCGGCACGCCCGCGTGGGACGAGATGTTCGCGCAGCCCGGCTCGGCGCGAACGAGTTACCGCGAGATCCACGCGGCCCTCGCGCAGATGACGCAAGACGAGCTGCGTGGTCGAACGGATGCCCTCGCGTCGAGCTACCTCGCTCAAGGCGTCACGTTCGACTTCGCGGGCGAGGAGCGACCGTTCCCGCTCGACGCGGTGCCCCGCGTGATCGATCAGGCGGAGTGGGTGCAGGTCGAGGCGGGCATCAAGCAGCGCGTGCGTGCGCTCGAGGCGTTCCTCGCCGACATCTACGGAGCGCAGAACGCGGTCAAGGATGGGGTGATCCCGGCGCGGCTCGTCACGAGCTCGAGCCACTTCCACCGCGAGGCGGCGGGCATCGAGCCGGCCAACGGTGTGCGCATCCAGGTCTCGGGTATCGACCTCATTCGCGACGAGCAGGGCGCGTGGCGGGTGCTCGAAGACAACGTGCGCGTGCCGAGTGGCGTGAGCTACGTCATCTCCAACCGTCGCGTCATGGCACAGACCCTGCCGGAGCTGTTCGTGTCTATGCGGGTGCGCCCCGTCGGCGACTACCCGCACAAGCTGCTGGGAGCCCTGCGCGCGAGCGCTCCCGGCGGCATCGAAGAGCCCAACGTCGTCGTGCTCACCCCCGGCGTGTACAACTCCGCCTACTTCGAGCACACCCTGCTTGCGCGCCTCATGGGCGTCGAACTCGTCGAGGGCCGCGACCTGTTCTGCTCGGGCGGCAAGGTGTGGATGCGCACGACCGCCGGTCCCACCCGAGTCGACGTCATCTACCGCCGTGTCGACGACGAGTTCCTCGACCCGCTGCAGTTTCGCGCCGACTCGATGCTGGGTAGCCCGGGGCTGCTGCTCGCCGCGCGTCTGGGCAACGTGACGATCGCCAACGCGGTCGGCAATGG
>CAYZHZ010000048.1:0-18244 GCA_964477625.1 uncultured Salinibacterium sp. | reverse complement strand
ATCCGCCCCACACACTTGTGTTTTTGGCGGCGCGCGCGAGCCAGGCCGGGAAGGTCTGTGGGGTGAGGGGTTTGATCACGTGCGAGCTCGACACGTGGTCAGTCTGCCTCGCGGCGGCAATGAGAACAAGCGTGCGGCGCTTGACAAGGACGCGCGCGCGCCCTAACGTACAACCAAATGGTTGTACATATCGAACTCAGTGACGCAGAAGTCGATCGCATCTTCCATGCGCTCGCGGACACGACGCGGCGCGACATCCTGCGCCGCACCCTCACGGGTGAGGCCTCGGTCAGCGAACTCGCCGACTCCTACGAGATGTCGTTCGCGGCCGTCCAGAAGCACGTGGCGGTGCTGGAAGGAGCAGGACTCGTGACGAAAGAACCCCAGGGGCGATCACGCATCGTGCGTGGCAACCCCGAGCAGATCGCGCGTGCGCAATCGCTACTCGACACCTATGCAAACCTCTGGCGCGGACGAATCGAGAGACTCGACGCGCTGTTGGCCGGCGACGAGAACTGAAGCAGAGACCCAAGGAGAAAGAAGAACCATGCCAGTAACATCCATGAATACCGACCCGGTCGCCCTGACGTTGACGATCGTCGCCGACTTTCCGGTGCCCGTGCAGAGGCTGTGGGATGCCTTCGCCGATCCGCGCCAGCTGGAGCGATTCTGGGGTCCCCCCGGGTACCCGACCACGTTCAGCGAATTCGACCTGCGCGCCGGAGGTCACGCGCGCTACTGGATGACCGGCCCCGAGGGCGAGAAGTTCAATGCGCTGTGGGACTTCACCGAAGTGGATGCCCCGCGCACGATCCGCATCGACGACAAGTTCGCCACCGAGTCGGGTGACGCCGACGAGAACATGCCGGTGAGCCACATGGTCATCAGCTTCGACGAGACGGCCAGTGGGTCGCGTCTCACCACCGTGACGACATTCGATTCGACTGAGGCTCTCGAACAGTCCCTCGCGATGGGGATGGACGAGGGCATGCAGCTCGCTCTCGCTCAACTCGACACCGTGCTCGCCGACCTGCGCGAATACGCGCTGGGTAAGGGCACCCAGACCGAGATTATGGACGACACGCACGTGCGCATCACGCGCGCCTTCGAGGCGCCGCGCTCACTGCTGTGGCGCGCACACACCGAGCCTGAGCTCATGAAACGCTGGCTGCTCGGACCCGACGGCTGGGAAATGACGGTGTGCGACATCGACACGACACCCGGCGGAAAGTACCAGTACGCGTGGGCACCGGTGGGCGACACCGCGGGCGAGGCGTTCGGCTTCGAGGGCGAGACGGTCGTGTTCGAGCCGGAACGTCGGATGGTTTCTACCGAGTCAATGACGGGCGCACCGTTCCCCGCGAACGTCAACGACCTGAGCTTTGACGAGGTCGACGGGGTCACGCTCCTGACGCTGTACATCACCTACCCGAGCCTCGAGCAGCGCGACGCGATCCTCGCGACCGGAATGACCGACGGGATGGAGGCGAGCTACGCGCGCCTCGAGAACGAACTCGTCGACGCGTAGCCCCGAGGACTGCCCCAGGGCTCACGCAGGTGAGCCGATCAGTCTGGCCGTCGCCCGCGACGCGACGCGACGGCCAGACGATCATCAGCAGCAGCAGCAGGTCTCGACGCAGTCGGGGCCGCACTCCACCGGATCACAACAGTCGTTCATGGTGACCCTTTCTCTGTGCATCGACGGTTGTCGATGTTCTGACAGCATGCGTTTAACCATCGATGATTGTCAATATTTATGGCAATCTATATTTATGCCAGTTGCCGAGCGGATCCCGACCGTCAATCTGCTACCGCTCACGGACGTGAATGCGCCTTGCTGCGCCCCCCTGACCCGCGAGACCATATCGGCGGATGATGCGGAAACCGTCTCCCGCACGCTCAAGGCCCTCGCCGACCCGATGCGCCTGCGCATCCTCTCCCTCGTCGCCGCCCGCCAAAATCAGGAGGCGTGTGTGTGCGACCTGCAAGAGCCGCTCGAGCTCTCGCAACCGACTGTCTCCCACCACCTGAAAGTGCTCATGGAGGCAGGATTCCTCACGCGCACCAAGCGGGCGACCTGGGCGTACTACGCACTCGTGCCCGGCTCGCTCGACTCGATCGCGAAGGTTCTCAGCACGGTCTAGGTTGCCCGCCGGGTACTGTCGAGGCGGTCGAGAGCTGGGCTGGACCAGCTAGGGGTGCACGAGGATGCGAATGCTTCCGGCGGGCACGCCCGAGGAGAGCAGTTCCGCGGCCTCGTCGAGGGTCGCGGTGCCGGAGACGAGGTCATCGAGCGGCAGCATCCCGCGCGCGTACATGCGGAAGTACCGGTCGAAGTCGGAGACCGGCGACAGGTCGCCCGTGATGCACCCGAGCAGCCGCTTCTGGGTGGCGACGAAGTCGAGGGCGGGAACCCGGAAGTGCTCGTGGGCAGCGGGCGCGCCGATGAGCACGATGGTGCCGCCGGGTCGGGCGAGCTGGATCGCATCCTCGATCGTCGAGGTGAGCCCGGCGGTCTCGAAGGCGTAGTCGAAGCCGTCGTCGGTGAGGGAGTGCAGGCGATCGTCGCCGGGCGCGAGCGCGTCGGTGGCGCCCAGGCGGAGAGCATGCTCACGTCGAGCCGCATCCGGCTCGATCACGACGATCTGCTCGGCTCCCGTAGTGTGCAGGCCCATGAGCACGGAAAGGCCGATACCGCCCGCACCGATGACGAGCGACCGCGAGCCCGGCCTGACCTGGGCGATCGTGAACACCGAGCCGAGCCCCGTCGCGATGGCGCAGCCGACGAGTGCGGCGACGTCGAGCGGCACGTCGTCGGGCACGCTGACGAGACTCGATTCGCCCACGAGAATGTGCGTCGAGAAGCCCCCGACGCCGAAGCCCTGCAGCACGTGCTCACCCCGGTCGGTGACGCGCGGGTGGTCGATGGTGCGCTCGACACAGAGCATCGGATGCCCCGACTCGCAGTAGTAGCAGTGACCGCAGTGGTGCGACAGCGCCGCGACCACGCGGTCCCCCGGGGCGAAGCGCGTGACGGCGGAGCCGACCGCCTCGACAACCCCGCTGGTCTCGTGCCCGGGAATCACGGGGAACCGGTCGTTGACCGCCCCACTCGCCCAGGAGATATCGGTGTGGCAGATGCCCGTCGTGTCGACGCGCACGAGCACCTCGCCGGGCGCCGGGTCGGTGAGCTGCACGTCGCGCACGACGAGCTGCCCGGGGGTCTCGGCGACGATCGCCCGGGCGGTCGTCACTTGCTCGCCTCGCCGCCGACCTCGGCCGGAATCGCGGGCGGCGGTACGAGCACAGCCCCCCGGTAGATGGGCGCCGCAAGTTGTCGGTACATCGACAGCCACCCGCGGGGCGCCTCCGGCAGGGGCACCGTCGCGAGTTCCGCCAGGCGTCGCTCGAGGTCGTCGTCGCTGAGGTCGACCGTGACCGACATGTCCCCGAGGTCGATACGGATGCCGTCGCCATCGTGCACCGCAGCGAGGGGTCCGCCGTCCGCCGCCTCCGGCATCACCTGCCCGACGGTCATGCCGGAGTTGAGTCCGGAGAGCTCGCCGTCGGTGACCACGGCGACGTGGTGCGAGAGTCGCGCTCCGACGAGGGCGGCGACGAGTCCCGCCGCGAAGACCGTGCCGGGACCGCCCTTGGGGCCCATGCCCCTGAGCACGAGCACGTCGCCGGGGCTGATACTGCCTGCGCGCACGTCATCCATCGCCGACTGCTCGGTCTCGTAGACGCGGGCCGGGCCCTCGAACACGGAGCGGTCTTTCGGCACAGCCGCAAGCTTGACGAGTGCGCCGTGGGGCGCGAGATTTCCGCGGATGACGCCGAGGCCACCGCGGGTGTCGGCGGGGTCGCTCGCCGGGCGCACGACCGTCGCGTCGATCGCGTCGGCGGCGAGGATGTGGTCGCCGATCGTGCCGCCCGCGACGGAGAGACTCGTGGTGTCGAACGCAGATCCGAGCTGCGCGATGACGGCGGCACAGCCGCCGGCGCGCTCGAGATCGCCGACCCGGTGTGCGCCGTTGGGACGCACGCGCGCGAGCAGGGGGACCTGGCTCTGCAGCTCGGAGAGCCGCGCGACGACGTCGACCGGCAGTTCGGTCTCCGCCGCGATGGCGGTGATGTGGCGCACCGTGTTGATCGAGCCGCCGACCGCGACGACGACCTTGATGGCGTTGTCTATCGCGGTGGGGGTCATGATGTCGCGGGCACGGATGTCGTCTTTCACCAGCTCGACGATGCGGGTGCCTGCGGCGGCGGCGCGCTCGTACATGCGCGGGCTCGCCGCAAGCACCGGTGCGCTGCCGGGCAGCGTCATGCCGAGCGCCTCAGCGACGATGTGCATGCTGTTGGCGGTGCCGAGCCCCGCGCACACGCCGGGGCCGGTGATGGCGTTGTTGGCGAGTTCCGTGAGCTCCGGGATCGTCATGGTGCCGGCGGCGACCGCGCCGACCGACTCGTAGACGTCGTCGATGTCGACCGGCGCCCCAGCGCAGAAACCGTGGCCCTGGTATCCGCCGATCACGACGAGGGAGGGGAGGTTGAGGCGGCCGAGAGCCATGAGGTGCGCGGGGGTGGTCTTGTCGCACGAGGAGAGACACACAATGCCGTCGAGCTGGGCACCCTCAACCATGACCTCGATCTCGTTGACGATGAGGTCACGCGTGGGAAGCAGGTAGCGCGCCTCGCGGCCCGCGCTCGTGACGAAATCGCTCGGGGCGGTCGTGCGAATCTCGAACGCGAGTCCCCCCGCGGCCCGGATCGCCTCCTGCACGACGCGCGACGTCTCGTCGAGGTGCCCGTAGCAGCTCGAGAGACTCGACGACGAGTTGATGACCGCGATCTTGGGTCGCATCATCTCGCCGTCGGTGATGCCGAGAGCCCGCCACTGTGCGCGGCGCACGGCCCAGCGGGTGGTGCCTTCTTCGAAGTTGCTGCGGAGCATCATCATCACATCCTTGTGGTGTCGAGTCGGCCGGTGAGCTGCATGAGCGCCTCGGTCAGGTAGTACGTTCCCCACACGAGTTCGTCGTCCATGGCAAGACCGATGCGCTTGTTGTAGAGGCCGTGCTGAAGCATGCCCGCCGAGCCGCCCGAGTTCGCGGGCGCGACGTGATCGCGCACGAGAGCGTCGATCGATCGTGTCGCGAATGCCGCGTAGCGGTCGTGGTTCTGCGGGTCGAGGTGGGCCAGCTTGAGCAGCGCGGCCGACCCGATCGCGGTCGCCGACGTGTCGATGGGGGCGGCCGGGTCTGGGTCGTCGAAGTCCCACCGCGCGATACCGTCGCTCGGCAGTCGGTCGATCCACCAGTCGGCGAGCGTGCGTGCGGTGTCGAGGAACTCAGGCTCGTCGATGAGTGCGGCGTGCGTCATCCCGAGCAGGCCCCACGCCTGAGCGCGCCCCCACACGCTCTCGTCGGTGTATCCCTTGTGCGTGTAGCGGCGCGTCTGCGCGCCGCTGGCCGTGTCGAACGACGCCGACTGAATGACTCCACCATCGGGACGGATGCACATGGCGCGGTGCCCCGCGGCGTGCTCGATCGCCACTCGCCGAAAGCTCTCATCGCCCGTGTGGCGGGTGGCCCAGTCGAGCAACAGCACAGTGCCGGGAACCCCGTCGATGTTGGTTTCGCCGTCACCGACGTCGTGCGCCTCTTCGGCCGCGGTGCCGAGCGCGATGACACCCGCGTGCGGATTCTGGTCGGCCGCGAGCGTTCTCGCCGCCGCGAGCGCGAGCTCGGAGAGTCGCTCGTCGTTCGTGCGCTGCGCGCCGAGCGCGACGCCGTACCAGAACAGGAAGCCGCGGAAGATCGTGGGCGAGTCCACGCGGGGTGCCAGTCGCAGGGCCCACTCGGTCGCGCGGTCGAGGGCCTCGGCATCGGTTCCGGTGGCGCAGTTGAGCCACAGCTGCGCGACGAAAAATCCGCCCGTCCAGTCGCCGTCGGGTGAGAGGGTCCAGGCGCCTGAGCTGTCGGCGTGGTGCGGAAAGCCCGCCGGCGTCGTGCGCGCGGTCTGCTGAGCGCGAGCTGCCATCACGGCGAGCGCCTCGGTGCGCGTCATCCATTCGTTCATGTGATGCCTCCCGCTAGTAGGTCGCGCGACCGCCGCTGATGTCGTAGACGGCGCCCGTCGAGAACGACACCTCGTCGCTGCACAGGAATCCGATGAGCCGAGCGACCTCGATGGGCTGACCGATGCGCTTCATAGGGATGAGGTTCGTCATGTACTCGAGCTGCTCAGGCGTGACGGCGGAGGCCATGTCGGTCTCGATGACCGCGGGTGCGATGACGTTCACGAGCACGCCGCTCGTCGCAAGCTCTTTGCCGAGGCTCTTCGTGAGCGCGATGATTCCCGCTTTCGCGGCCGAGTAGTGGCTCGCGCGCGGGTTGCCATCTTTGCCTGCCATCGAGGCGACGTTGACGATGCGACCGTAGGGGTCGCTCGACGCCGTCATCGCCGGAACCGCCGCGTGGCACATGTTGAAGGTGCCGAACAGGTTGACGTCGACGACACTCGTGAACTGCTCGTACGTCATTTCTGCGAGCGGCAGGTTGACGCCAGCGATTCCGGCGCAATTGACGAGGATGTCCAGGCGCCCGTGCTTCGCCACGACCTGCTGCACCGCCGCATCGCACTCACTCGGCTTGGTCACGTCGGCCGTCACCACATCCGCGCCCGGCAGCGCGACACGCGCCGCCTCGAGGGGCGCGGCGTCGCGGTCGAGCAACGTGACGACGGCACCGCGCTCGGCGAGCAGTTGGGCGGCAGCGAATCCGAGCCCGCGAGCACCGCCCGTCACGATGGCGACGCGGCCGGCGAGGGGCTGCTCAACCACGTGCGTGCCCTTCGGCGACGATCGTGTTCTCGAGTCTGCCGAGGCCCTCGACCTCGACGGCCATGCGGTCGCCGACCTCGAGATACTTCGGCGGGGTCATGCCGTCGGCCACACCGCTCGGCGTGCCCGTGATGATGAGGTCACCCGGGTGGAGGGTGACGACACCCGAGACGAAGGCGATGATCTCGGCGACCGAGAAGATCATGTCGGAGGTGTTCGAGTCCTGACGCTTTTCGTCGTTCACGTAGGTCGTCAGGCGCAGCGCCTGTGGGTCGGGTACCTCATCGGCGGTCACGACGTAGGGACCGACCGGACAGAACCCGTCGGCGCTCTTGCCACGGACCCAGCCGAAGCCGTCGCCCTTCTGCAAGTCGCGCGCGGAGACATCGTTGACGGTGACATACCCGGCAACGTGGTCGAGAGCGTTCTCGAGTGTCGCGTGCCGCGTCGTCCGCCCGATCACGACGCCGAGTTCGACTTCGTAGTCGAGCCGGCTCGTGAGTGCCGGCTTCTCGATGGCGTCGCCGTGTGCGGCTAGGGAGGAGACGAGCTTGGTGAACAGAGCCGGCTGGTCGGGAACGGGCAGCCCGGCTTCTTCCGCATGCAGCCGGTAGTTGAGGCCAACGCACACGATGCTGCGCGGCGCGATGGGAGCGCCGAAAGCCAGACCGGCGCTCGGGATGACCTCACCGGTGGGGGCGAAGGTGCCCCACCCTCCGCTCAAGCGCTCGACGCTATCGCCGTCGAGTGATCCGTACTGGGCGGTTCCGTCTTCGATCCACGAGACGACCTTCATGCGTCCATTCCCTTCAGGGTGCTCCGGCGCCGGCGGGTGCCGGGCCGGTCGATTGCTTCTGCCCGCAGTTCCACACCGTGGCCGGGTCGGTCGTTGGGCGCGGCGATTCCGTTCTCGATCGTCGCGAAGTTCTCCGCGATGTCGCCGTACCAGGTGCGGTGGTAGGCCCGCACACTCTCCTGAAGTGTCGCGTTCTGGAGCGACACAGAGAGGTTGACCCCGACCGTGAGCTGCACGGGTCCGTTGCAGTCGTGCATCGTGACGGGCGTCTGGTAGGCCTCCGCCATCGCGGCGATGCGGCGCACCTCAGAGATGCCGCCGACCCACACCGGGTCACACATGATGTAGTCGAGAGCGCGCTTGTCGAGGATGTCGCGGTACGACCAGCGCGTGCCGAGCGTCTCCCCGGCCGTGGTCGGAATGCGCGTCGAGCGGCGGAAGTCGGCGAGCGCGCCCACGTCGTCGGGGCGAATAGGGTCTTCGATCCAGGCCGGCGACACCTCCTCGAGCGCGCGAGCGATGCGAATCGCGGTCGGCAGGTCCCACAGGGTATGCAGGTCGACCATGATGTCGATGTCGAAGCCGACGGCGTCACGGATGCGGCGAAAGAGGCCGACGGTCGAGTCGAGGTCTTTGGTGCTGATGTAGTGCCCATCCGACTTACCGACGTGCACATCGAACGGCCACATCTTCATGCCCGTGATTCCGTCGGCGATGAGCTCGCGCGCCAGCTGACCGGGATCGGCCATGAACTTGTCGAGGTCCTCGAGAGAGCGGTCGCCCTCGCCGAGCTGCCAGTTGTTCGTCGAGACCTCACCCGCGATGGGGATGTCCCGCGCGTAGAAGGGACCCGCGCACGTGTTGTAGACGGGGATGCCCTCGCGCACCTTGCCCCCGAGCAGTCGGGTGAGCGGCTGCCCCGTCGCCTTGCCCAGAATGTCCCACAGCGCGATGTCGATCGCGCTGCGACCACGGTTCTCGGTGCTCGAGCTGTTCATGCCCACGAAGCCCTTGAGCTGCTGCCAGTGGCGCTCGATGTCACGCGGATCCTTGCCCAGGAGGTACGGCGCGGCGTTCTCGTGCATCCACCCGTTGACCGCGTCGGCACCCAGGAAGGTCTCACCCAGTCCCGTGATGCCCTCGTCGGTCTCGACGAGAACGTGGATGAGGTTCGGATAGTTGGCCAGCTGGATGGTCTCCAGCGCAGTGATCTTCACGCGTGCGGTCTTTCTGTCAGGAGGCAGGCAGGGTGATGGTCTCGCCGAGGGCGAGCGTGGTGACCGTGAGGTCGGGGGCTACCGTCGCCGCGTGATCCGTGAACTCCGACGGCGACCCAGGGTTGAACGCGAACATGTCGTAGTGCATGGGGATGACCGTGTGGAGGTTGGCGCGAATGGCGAGATCCACGACCTCCGCACTCGTCATGTTGCCCACCATGCCGATCGCCTCGCGCTCGGCGTCGCGCCCGTTGATGGGGAGGAGGCCGAGGGTGACGTCGAGCTCACGCAAGCGGGCCGCGAGCTCCGGGTAGTCGAGCGCGTCACCCGAGTGGAAGAGGGTGACGCCGCCGATCGTGACGGCGTATCCCATAAAGGGGAACTCGCCGGCCGCGTTCTGAGCAAAGCCGTATCCGTCTTCCACGGCCACCCCGTGCACGACGGGGATCGGGGTGATGACGGCGCTGCCCGCGCGGATCGGCACGCCATCGTAGGCGGGGACGATCGTGCGGCCGGGAGCGGCGTCCCGGGTCACCTGCTCGAGCGGTGCGGGCACGATCACGACCGCGTCGGAGTCGGGCATGAGCGCGAGAGCCGGGGCGTCCCAGTGGTCGGCGTGCTCGTGGGTGATGAGGATCGCGTCGGCCCGGGCGAGATCTTCGGGAGTGCACTGCGCCTCGATCAGTCGCCCCTCATAGTCACTGAGGAACGGGTCTATGTAGAGGTGCGCTCCGTCGGCGATGAGTTCGAAGCCGGCCTGGCCGAGCCTGCGCAGGGTCAGTCCGTCGGGTGCGGCAGACGTCATTGCGTTCTCATCCAGACCCGCATGGTGGACGGACCGCGCCTCGACCACTCGTTGTAGGGGATCAGCGGGATGCTCGCGAGTGCGGTCGAGGGCGTCGTTGCGACACCGTTCGAGTAGGGCCAGTCGCTCGACGCGAGCTGCTCGCGACGACCCTGCACCGTCACGGCGCCCGCCGCATCGACCTGGGGGGCAACCGCCGTATCGACGATGATCTCATCGACGTGTGCTCCCGCGAGGTCGGGCGACTCGAGGCAGTAGACGAGCGGGCCGCGTTCGACGGCGACCGCTGCGCGCGCTGAGTCGATGCGCGGATCGCCGAACACGAAGTGGGCGGCCATGGGCAGGTCGAGTTCGATGACCTCGTCACGCTCCCCCACGCCCTCGACGATTGCCCATCCGGGCTCAACGTCCATCGCGGCAGCGCCCGAGCGACTGAGCGTCGCACCGGTCGCCCACTGCGGAACGCGCAAGCGCAGGGTCCATGGTCCACTCGCGTGGGCAGGAACCCGCACCGTGACGCGACCGTCGTTCGGGTAGTTCGTCTCGACCTCGAATTCGGCGACGCGGTCGTCGTCGAGTCGCGTGGTCACCCGCGCCGGAGTGTAGGTCGTCAGGGCGACGCCATCGGCATCAGCGACCGCAAGGTAGCCATCGAGCGTCGCGAAGGTGCGCGACACGTTGGTGGGGCAGCAGCTCACGCGGAACCAGGGCGCCCGTTCACCGAGGCCCACCTGCAGGCTCGACTGCGACTCGTCGGTGTGGTCGGGAACCGAGCGCTGGTGCAACGTGTTGACGTAGAAGAACGCCTTGCCGTCAGGCGCCGGCGACGTCGCGATGACGTTGTAGAGAACGCGCTCCATGATGTCGCCGTACTGCGCCTCACCGGTCGCCAGCAGCAGTCGCCAGGCGAGCATGAACGACCCGACTCCGGCGCACGTCTCCGAGTACGCGCGATCGGCGGGCAGCTCGTAGTCCAGACCATACGCCTCGTCTTGGAAGTGTGAGCCCATGCCGCCCGTGATGTAGGTGCGACGACCCAGGGTGCGGTCGTACTGGCTGCGGATGATCGCGAGCAGTTCATCATCCCCACGATCAATCGCGAGATCCACCGCGGACGCGGCGAGATAGGTCGCGCGCACCGCGTGCCCGCGGAAGATGGTCGCGTCGCGGATCGGTACGTCGTCCTGAAAGTACGCGCGACCGAACTCGATGTCCTCGAGAACGTGGTGACCGCGGCGCTCAAGAAAGAGCTCCGCCTGGCGCCGGTACCGCTCTTCTCCGGTCACACGCGCGAGTTCGATGAGGCCCAGCTCGATCTCGGCGTGGCCGCACACCGACTCGATCCCACCGGGGCCGAAGGTGTCGCAAATGTGATCGGCGACGCGACGGGCGACCTCGAGCAGACGGTCGGGGCCGGTCGTGCGGGTGCGCGCGACCGCGGCCTGCAGCAGGTGCCCGTAGTTGTAGAGCTCGCTGCCCCACTCCAGGTCGGCATAGCGGCCAACCTGTCCCTCACGCCCGAAATTGGTGTTGATGTATCCATCGGGCTCTTGCGCGTTCGCGACGACGTCGATGAGATTCTGGATGCTGCGCTCCAGCTCATCGCTGGGTTGCCGCCCGTTCTCCCAGCTCATCGCCTCGATGAGCTTGTACACGTCGGAGTCCGTGAATTCGCGACCGCGTCGCGCCTGCGGGAGGGTGCCGGCGGCCGCGGCGACGAAATTGTCGACCCAACCTTCGCTGTGCATCCACGTCGAACAGTGATCGACAATCGAGGTTGCGTTGACGTGCTGCCAACGACCCCAGTACCCGTCGGGCGCTACCGCGACCTCATCCATCGAGAGGGGACGGACGACTCCCGCCGCAGCAGCAGGGAGCCGCGAGAACGCGAGCTCCTGCCGTGCGACGGAGGTGTCATTTGACTGCGCCAAGGGTGAGGCCTTCCTTAAGGAACCGGTAGGTGAAGGTAAAGAGGATGAGGATCGGTATCGACGTGATCACGGCGAGCGCCATGAGTCCCGGCCAGTTGATTCCGAACGCGCTCACCTGCTGAGCGAGCAGCCCGCTGAGCGGGTAGTTGCTCGGAGTCAGGAAGAAGTTGATCGCGTACAGGAACTCACCCCACGAGATCAGGAAGATGAGCGTCGCCGTCGTCGCGATGCCGTTGCTGAGCAGCGGCACGAGCACCGAACGGAAGGTGCGCCACGTTGACGCGCCATCGATGGATGCCGCTTCTTCGAGCGTTTCGGGGATGGAGCGGAAGAACGGCCGCAGGAGAAGAATCGCAAACGGGGTCAGGAGTGCGGTATCCGCAACAATGACCGCGATGGTCTTGTCGAGGATGCGCCAGTCGCCGAACACCTGGAACAGCGGGATGACCATCGAGGTCTGCGGCATGATCTGCAGCACGATGAGCGCCGAGAGCAGCGCCGTGCTCACGATGCCGTTCGCGCGCGCGAGGTAATAGGCCGCGGGTACCGCGAGCACGAGCGTCAGCACCGTCGTGGATGTCGCGATGATGAGCGACTGTAGGGCGGCCCCGACGAGGCCGTTGTTGGTGAGCGCCGCAACATACGCGTCGAAGGTGGGCTCGAAGAAGATGGCGGACCCACGGGCGAGCACGTCACCCGGCTTCTTGAGCGAGGTCGTGATGATCCACACGATCGGGATGCCGTACATCAGGAACAGCACCAGACGCAGCCCGGAGGCGACGGGGGTCTTCGGAATCAGACGTGAGCGCGTCATGACGTCTCCTCCTTCCGCACGTTGCGTGCATAGAAGACGGCAAGCACCACAACCAGGGCGCCCGCGATTAGTGCGGTCGCGGAGCCGAGACCGAAGTCGAAGCGGGCGAAGGCCTGGAGGTAGCCGAGGAACGGCAGCGTCACGGTCGCGGTGCCGGGGCCCCCGAGGGTCATGACGTAGATGTAGTCGAAGCCCTTGAACGCGTAGACAAGGGTGAGCACGCTGAGCACGATCGCGGTGGGGCGGGCGCTGGGTATGAGGATGTGGCGGATCTCTTGCCACGGACGGGCCCCGTCGAGCCGAGCAGCTTCGATGACCTCGTGCGGCACGCCCAGCAGTGCCGCGCGGAAGACGAGTGCGTTGAACGGAATGACGGCCCAGGAGGTGACGAGCGCGACGGAGATGAGCGCGATGTTCGGGTCGTAGAGGAAGGGAATCGTGCCGAGTCCGAGACCGCGGGCGGCTTCGTTGAACAAGCCCGCCTCGCCCATGAGGAACTTCCAGACGCTTCCGTTGACGACAGGCGGCAGCGCCCAGACGAAGACCATGAGGGCGAGGAGGAACCCACCGGCACCGCGACGTTCACGCAGAGCGATCGCGGCGGCGAGTCCGCCGACCATGCCGATGGAGAAGACGATCGCCACAAAGATGAGGGTGCGGACGAGGGCGGCCTGCGTGTCGCCCGATTCGAAGCCCTTGATGAAGTTGTCGAAGCCGATGAACTCCCAGGGGTTGCGCAACGTGCGTGCACTCACCTCGCTCAGGCTCATCCGCACGAGCTGAACGAGGGGGTAGGCCGCGAGCACCCCGAGGAAGATGGCGGCCGGCAGAACGTAGGGCAGCCGCACCACCCGCTTGCTTGATCGAGATCGACTCCTGGCCGGTGTGCTGAGTGCACTGCTGGTCATGATGTCTCCTCGGCGAGCGGGTGGTGCGGCTGACAGGTACTACTAGTTACTTACTTGAGGAACGGCTTCACGTCCACGACGAGCTTGGCTGCGGCATCCGCAGGGCTCATCTGGCCGGAGATGACCGCGCTCCAGTACTGGCCACCGGTGAGCTGCAGGTCTGCAACCTTGTCCGGGATAGCGGCCGACTGCGGGTAGTTCGCGCCGTTGTTGGCGGCGGACTGAGCGAAGCCCGCGAGCAGAGCGTTGCTCGTCACAGCCTCGTTCTCGGCGAGGTCGATGCGCGACGGGATCGTGCCCGACTCCGCGAGCGAGACGAGCTGGCCGTCTGCGCTGAAGAAGGTCGACTCGAGGTACTTCCAGGCGAGGTCGGGGTTGGTGCTGAACGCGCCGATCGACTCTGCCTCGCCACCGATGTAGACCTGACCCTCGTCCCCGATGGGGAGAGCGGCTACGCCGTACTCGAACTCGGCCGTAGCGGCCGCGGTGCCCTGCTGCCAGTTGCCGTTCTCGGCGAAGGCGACCCCACCAGCGGCGAAGCGCTGGAACGGAACCGTCTGGTCCCAGGTGGCGGACTCAGCCGAGAGGTAGCCGTTGTCGACCCACGACTTGACGAGCTCGTAGCCCTTGGTGAGCGCGGCCTCATCGAGGTTTTCCCAGGTGAACCCGTTGGCGGAGAGCCACGGGTACGCCTGCCACTCGCCCTGGCCCTGCGGCATGCCCGAGAGCGTGATGCCCTCGTAGCCCGCGGCCTTCGCAGCAGCCATGGCGTCGGTCAGCTCGTCGATGGTCGTCGGAACCTCGACACCGATCTCGGTGAGGATGTCCTGGTTGTACCAGAGGCCGAGGAGGTTGACGTAGCCCTGGACTGCGTAGACCTCGTCGTCGACCTTGTGGATGACGCCGCCGGGGAACTGGTCGGCCTCGGCGTACTCGCTCCAGTACTTGTCCATCGACTGGATGGTGCCTGCTGCGGCGAGAGTTGCCGCCTCGCCGCCGTTGAAGACGACGACGTCGGGGCCGGTGCCGGAGCCGGCGCCAGCGATGAGCTTCGAGCTGAACTGGTCGTAGGGCACGTAGACGTTCTCAACCTCGACGCCCTCGTTTGCGGCCTCGAAGGTTTCTTTGTAGTCGACCAGAGCGGCGACCTGCGTGTCGTCGCTGAAGTAGTGCCAGACGGTGAGCTTCGAGCTCTCGCTGTCACCACCGGTGCCAGCTGCGCACCCGGCAAGGATGAGTGCACTGGCCGGGAGGAGGGCCAGGAACCGCAGCCGGGACGTGCGGGAGGAGTGTTCCATTGCGGGACTTCCAATCGTCGTTGATGTGGGGATGCCACGGTCCGATCTTGGTTTCGGTGCGGCATAGACGCGTTTTCGGAGTTTACGGAAACTTTTGGAAACGCGTTTCGATGACCTTATGCGGCCAATTGTCGGGGTGTCAAGCTAGACCGAAGAAAACTCCAGCTACCCAGTCAAATTGTCGATTCGCGCGGAACCACGTGGCTGTTGACCTTGTGCAGACCGGGTTGCGGGTCGCCGGCCATCGCAAAAAAGAGCAGCTCCGCCGCGCGGGTGCCGAGGGCCTGATTGTTCGCGTCGATCGACGACAGCGGTGGCCGTGCCGCCAGAACGAGGGTCTCCCAGTTGTCGTGGCCCAGTACGGCAACGTCATCCGGCACACGCCGACTGTGCTCGCGCAGCGAATCCAGCGCGCCGCGCGCGATCTGGTCGTTGCCGCACATGATCGCGTCGATGTCGGGAACGTGCTGAAGAATCTGGCGCGTCGCCTGGTAGCCCCACGCCTCCGACCAGGCCCCGAGCATGGGCGGAAGCACGAGCGACCGGCCACGCTCACCGAGGTACTCGACGACGCCCTGGGCACGTTCGTGCGCCGAGGTGTACGTCGGGTCGCCGCCGATGTAGGCGATGCGGGTGCGGCCGATCGAGGTGAGGTGCTCGGCACCGATCCGTCCGGCCTGAACGTCGTCATTGACGACCGAGGTGTCGTGAGGATTCATCGAGGGACCGGCGGCGTAGACAACGGGAACCGGCAAATCTCCGAGCGAAGGACGGGGAGCCGCCCTCTCCCCCACCACGATGAGGCCGTCGATGCGTCGAGCGAGAAGCGCCTCGATGTGGTGCTGCTCGCGGATGGCGTCGCCACGCGCGTCGCACAGGAAAACCGAGAGCTTGCCTGACCCGAGCGCATCCTCAGCCCCCATCAGGATGGGCAGGCAGAAGCGCCCCTCCAGGTCGTGGGTGAGGAGCCCAACGGTGCCGGTGCGCCCCTCCATGAGACTCACGGCCTGCAGGTTCGGGCGATACCCGAGCTGACGAGCGGCGCTCTCCACCTGGTCGCGGGTCTCCTGGCGGATGCCCGCACGACCGTTGAGCACCTTCGAGACGGTGCCCTTCGAGACGCCGGCGAGGCGCGCGACGTCGTTGACCGTCGGCATTCGACGCACGTCGGACTCCGCGCGCGCAGCACGGAACCCAGGCGGATCGACGATCATCCCGACAGTCTGGCACGCGCGCCGAGCGGATTCACAAGCCTTCGGTTTCGATACGCGACCCGAGGTCGCTACGGGGCCACCGGGCGGATCAGCCCAGGAGGGACTTCATCTGGTCGGCGATGAGCAGTGTCGCGCGCTTGGGCGAGAGGCGCGCGAAACGGTCCATGAACCGGGCGTCACCGCCGATGAGCACGCGGAAACTGCCCTTCTCGAGGCCCTCGATGATCTGGCGTCCGGCATCCTCAGGTGTCGTGGTCTTGCGCGGTTTTCCGCTCGCCGCCTTCTGCATCATGGCCGTCATGTCGACGCCCGAGTTGGCGGTGATGTTGGTGCCGACACCGCCCGGGAACACGATCGTCACGGCGAGGGACGTGCCCTGATTCTCGGCGTAGAGCGCCTCGGTGAACAGTTTGACGGCGGCCTTCGACGCGCCGTAGGCAGCCTGCCCGGGCACCGGGAGGAATCCGCCCATGCTCGACACGTTCAGCAGCGCCGACTCGGGACGCTCGAGCAGGTGCGGCAAGAACGCCTTCGACACGTTCACGACGCCCCAGAAGTTGACGTTCATGACACGCTCGATGTCCTCGAAGTCGAGTTCGGCGATCTTCACGAATTTTTGGATGATGCCAGCCACGTTGAGCACGCCATCGACCTGTCCGTGGGCCTTGATCACCGCCGCCGGCAGAGCGAGCACCTTCTTGCGATCGGTGACGTTGAGCGGGTGCGTCGAGATGTGGCCGTCGGGGGCGTTTGCGAGCCGCACGGTCTCGTCGAGCGCCTCGGCGTTGAGGTCGACAGCGGCGACTCTCGCGCCGCGGGCGACAAGCCCGAAGACCACCTCGCGGCCCATGCCGTTGCCGGCTCCGGTTACTACGAAGACTTTGCCTCTGACCTGCATGTTTGTGCCCTTCGAGTGTGGTGTACCCGAAGTCTAGGCCGTCCGGTGGAATGCCTCTAGATGACGCCCAAAGAGAGCATCGCGTCGGCCACTCGAGTGAAGCCCGCGATGTTCGCCCCGACGACATAATTGCCCGGCGAACCGTAGTCGTCGGCGGTCTCGAGGCACCGATCGTGGATGTCCCGCATGATGATCTCGAGGCGCTCCTCGGTGTGCTCAAAGCTCCACGAGTCGCGCGATGCGTTCTGCTGCATCTCGAGCGCACTCGTCGCCACGCCACCCGCGTTGGCGGCCTTTCCCGGGGCGAATCCGACCCCTGCGGCCTGGAGCACGCGCACGGCGTCCGGTGTCGTGGGCATGTTGGCGCCCTCGGCGACCACGATGCAACCGGAGGCGACGAGGGACTGCGCTGCCGCCTCATCCAACTCGTTCTGGGTCGCGCACGGGAGCGCGATGTCGCACCCGACAGACCAGATGGAGCCGCCCGCGACGAACTCGGCGGAGGAGCGCTCAGCCGCATAGTCGCTCACGCGGCCGCGCGAGACGTTCTTGACGCGCTTGAGCAGGTCAAGGTCGATTCCCGCCTCGTCGACGACGTAGCCGCTCGAGTCGGAGCACGCGACGACGATGCCGCCGAGCTGTTGCACCTTCTCGATGGCGTAGATGGCGACGTTACCCGAGCCGGAGACGACGACCCGCTTGCCCTCGAAAGACTGACCCTTCGCGGCGAGCATCTCTTTGACGAAGAAGACGAGGCCGTAGCCGGTCGCCTCGGTGCGCACCTGCGAACCACCCCAACTCAGACCCTTGCCGGTGAGCACACCCGACTCGTAGCGGTTGGTGATGCGCTTGTACTGCCCGAACATGTAGCCGATTTCGCGGCCGCCGACACCGATGTCGCCCGCGGGAACATCGGTGTACTCGCCGAGGTGGCGGTAGAGCTCGGTCATGAACGACTGGCAGAAGCGCATGATCTCCGCGTCACTGCGACCCTTGGGGTCGAAGTCGGAGCCGCCCTTGCCGCCGCCGATGGGCATGCCCGTGAGCGCGTTCTTGAAGATCTGCTCGAATCCGAGGAACTTGACGATTCCGAGGTTGACGCTCGGGTGGAATCGCAGTCCGCCCTTGTACGGACCGAGTGCGGAGCTGAATTCGACGCGGAAGCCACGGTTGATCTGCACGCGGCCCTGGTCGTCCGCCCACGGCACCCGGAAGATGATCTGACGCTCCGGCTCGCAGAGGCGTCGGATGATCTCCGAGTCGGCATACTGCGGATGGCGGGACACGACGGGCCCGAGGCTTTCGAGCACCTCTCGAGCGGCCTGGTGGAATTCTGTTTCGCCGGGGTTTCTGCCGAGAACCTCGTCGAACATGGGAACAAGCGACTCGTCGAGATGGGGCACGAGGGTGGTACTCCTTTGGTGCTGTGTTGGGGTGGTGCGTGGTGGCACATGGTGGAACTGGGTCGCCGTAGCGACCCTCGAAAGTCCACCGTACTAGGCCGAGCTCACCTCGG
>CAYZHZ010000047.1:0-18392 GCA_964477625.1 uncultured Salinibacterium sp. | reverse complement strand
CGAGTTGAGGGCGATCAGCAGATCGAGGGACTCCGCCTCGCGCACCTCCCCGACGATGAGGCGGTCGGGGCGCATGCGCAGAGATTCCTTGATGAGCCGACGTAGGGTCACCTCGCCCGTGCCCTCGAGGCTCGGCTGCCTGCACTGCATCGCAATGGTGTCGCGCGTACCCTGCGCGAGTTCGAAGGTCTCCTCGACCGTGACGACTCGATCGGTCGGTCGCGAGGCAGCGAGCAGCGCTCCGATCATCGTCGTCTTGCCGCTCTGGGTCGCCCCGCACACGAGAATGTTCGAGCCCGCCAGAACGCACATGCGCAGGTAGTCCGCTGCCTGTTGGCTGAGGCTGCCGCTCACGACGAGGTGGTGCAGATCGCGCACCCGCCGGCTGAACTTGCGTACGTTGACCGCCCAATGTCGTCGGGTGATGTCCGGGATCACGACGTGCAGTCGCGAACCATCCGGGAGTGACGCGTCGACAAACGGTGAACTGAGGTCGACTCGTCGACCTGAGGACTGCAGCATCCTCTCGACGAGGTCTCGCACCTCGATATCGGTGAGATGGATGCCGGTGAGCTCAGAGATCCCGCCGCGTGCGGCGAATACCTCCTGCGGCCCGTTGATCCAGATCTCCTCGACGTCTGGGTCGTCGAACAGCACCTGTAGCGGACCGTATCCCGTGAGCGTCGCAACGATCTCGCGGGTCGCCTGCGCCTCATCCGCGAGCAGGGGGACGGACCCGCCGAGCGCTCGTTCGCTGTAGCGACGAACCTCGTCGTGCACATACCTCGCGGTGAGTTCCCGGTCGGTGGCGAGGTCGACTCCGTCAAGTCGAACCCGTTCGCGCACGCGCTCTGCGATCGTGGTGAGGGCGCTGGTCACGGCTCACATGATGGTGAACCGTCAGCGTTGGCGCCGCGAACTGTCCACAGGGCGGCGACGGATGCCCATGAGCAACAGTCCGTAGATGGGGGCGACGAGCACGAGCATCCCGACGAGCCCGCCGAATGTAACGAAGGCGAGGGTAACGATCAGCGTGAGACCGATCGCCACGCACGCCACGATGAGCCACTGTCTTGCGCCCGTGATGGCATAGGCGACGAGGCTGCCAATGAGCACGAGGTACCGAACGATGGGCTCGACGAGGCCAAGCGGCAGGTCGTTGCGAAAGGTCGCGACGAAGACACCCACAAGGAAGACTCCGACCCACGTGAGGATGAGGCGGCTCGACGGCTTCGCAGGCACGCGGCGCGGCGGCTCGAGGATGATCGCGTTCAGCAGGGTCGCGCGCGCGGCCGAGATGCGGATGAACGCGTCATCCGTCCCCGAGCGATCTGGATGCGTCTCACGCGCCCGACGTCGGTAGGCCGTTTCGACCTCAGCGGGCGATGCGTCGACGCTCACGCCGAGTTCACGCGCAGCCTCGTCGAGTGTCATGCCTGATGGTAGCTCGGCCGATTGTGCGTCCACTTGTAGAATCGAAGCTCCGCGGGAGTGGTGAAATTGGCAGACACGCAGGATTTAGGTTCCTG
This sequence comes from uncultured Salinibacterium sp., assembly GCA_964477625.1. Classification (GTDB taxonomy): domain Bacteria; phylum Actinomycetota; class Actinomycetes; order Actinomycetales; family Microbacteriaceae; genus Rhodoglobus. The sequence goes on along the minus strand of CAYZHZ010000047.1, from coordinate 16,863 downwards.
TGCTTTCGAGCGTGCGGGTTCAAGTCCCGCCTTCCGCACCGTTATGGTAGATGGCCCCCACAGCGCCAGAGGGAATTCACCTAGTACCCTTACGTCAACGACGACTAGGAGCACCCCTTGGTACCAGCCGCCCTCATACCTTTCCTCGACCCCGAGAATCTCATCGACGGGTTCGGGGCGTTCGCGCTGCTGGGCATCTGCTTCATCGTCTTTGCCGAAACGGGTCTACTCGTCGGTTTCCTCTTGCCTGGCGACACCCTGCTCATCATCACCGGCGTGCTGACGTTCAGCGGCGTGCTCGACTATCCGATCTGGCTTGTGTGTTTGAGCATCAGCGTCGCGGCGTTCCTCGGTGGTGAAGTGGGGTACCTCATCGGCCACAAGGTGGGCCCGCGCATCTTCGAACGCAAAGAATCGGGCCTCTTCTCCATCGAGAACGTCAAGCGCACCAACGGTTTCTTTGAGCGCTTCGGTGGCCTCGCCGTCATCGTCGCGCGGTTTGTACCCATCGTGCGCACCTTCACGCCGGTAGCTGCCGGTGTCGGTCACATGAACTACAAGAAGTACTCGCTGTACAACGCGATCGGCGCGATCATCTGGGGCTCCGGCCTCACCTTCGCCGGCTTCTTGCTGGGGTACATTCCGCCGCTTCGCGACTTCGTCACCGAGTACATCGACATCATCCTTCTCGCAGCCGTCGCAATCACCCTGATCCCGACGATCTATCACTACGTGCAGTCAATGCTCAAGGCACGCAAAGCGAAGGCCGCCGGTCCCATCTCTGACGATGAAGCCGAAGCACTCGTGCTCCCGCCAGAGAAGTTCGACCAGAAGCTCGGCGACTAGTTCGGCGACGTCGCTGTCGATTGCGGATGCCGCGATCGCAGCGCGTCGAGTCCTTGCTGCGCCCCGCGGCGAACGTCGATCTCCGGATCCTTGAGCAGAGCGCGCAGGGTGTCGGCATGCTCTGCAAATCCCACGGCGCCGAGAGCTCGCGCCGACGCTGCTCGCACGCGCACCACGTCGTCTTTCGACAGCTGCACAAGGTCGGCCGCGACGGGCAGCCCTCGCAGGGCGGCGACGCGCGCACCCATTTCCCGCACCCGCCAGGCTCGGTTATGGAGGGCGGCGCCAATCGCCTCGGCCGCAGAGTCGTTCCAGACGTATAGCAGCGCTCTAGTGCCCCACAGCTCGGGCCAGTACAGCGCGGGCGCGCCGTCGAGGATACCCTGCGCGTGCTCGCCCCCGACGTAGAGCAAGAAGTCTTCGCCCTCGTTGTTTCCCGCGAGGAGAGAGCACGCACGAAGGACCACGGCGTCCTCGCCGTAGCGCTCGATTGCTGCCGCGAGACGTTGCTCGATCGGCAGCGATACGGGGACGGTCGGGGAGTTCGCGGGGTCGGACACGTATTCAATCTAGGTGCTGGCAACCCAGATGGAGTTCACTGCCTCGGGCACGAGGTGCGCGTTCGCAAGCCGACATCCCTCATTCGTGCGAGTGACGACGGCATCGAGTGTGACACCCTCGGCGTCGAGGTGACGCAAAAGTAGCGGATCATGATCGCTGATACGCACGACCGAGCCGCTCTCACCGGTCTCCAGCATGGCAAGCAGACGAGCGTCGGGGATGAACACCCCGCCGTTACGATCGGGGATGGGGTCACCGTGCGGGTCACGGCTGGGTCGCCCGAGCTGATCGTCGATCGCATCGAGCAGCCGGTCGCTCATCGTGTGCTCGAGCACCTCTGCCTCGTCGTGCACCTCGTCCCAGCTGTACCCGATGGTGTCGACGAGCCAGGTCTCGATCAGTCGGTGTCGTCGCACCATCCGCAGGGCCTCTGCCGTGCCCTCGTCAGTGAGCTCGATGGCGCCGTACGGCTGGTGGCTTACGAAGCCGAGCGCGACAAGCTTCTTGACCATCTCTGTGACGGATGATGCCGCGAGCCCCAGTCGAGCCGCGAGCCCGGTCGTCGAGATCGGCTGGGCCTGCCACTCCGTATGTGTGTAGATGACCTTGAGATAGTCTTCGGCCGCGGTCGGCAAAGCCGCCATCTCAACCTCCCGTCACCACGAGGATGATGAGGAGCACGTTGAGCAGCGAGATCGCGCCCGCCGAAATCCAGCCGGCCCACCGCAGCCACGGGGCATTCGCGAAATCTCCCATAATCGTTCGGGAGCTGGCGTACATCACGAGCGGGATGAGGGCGAATGGTATGCCGAAGCTCAGGACGACTTGACTGAGCACGAGCGCCTGAGTCGGGTCGAACCCGATCGCGAGAAGGGCCAGAGCAGGGACGAGGGTAATCGCGCGTCGCACCATGAGCGGCACCTTCAGCGTGAGTAACCCCCCCATGATCGCGGATCCCGCGTAGGTGCCCACGCTCGTCGAGGCGAGACCGGAGGCCAGCAGACCGACCGCGAAGATCACACCCACCGCGGGTCCGAGGGTCGCAACCACGGCCGCGTGGGCGCCCTCGATGGTGTCGGTCCCGTCGAGTCCGCGCAGGCTCGCGGCGGCCAGAAGCAACATCGAGATATTGACGGCTCCGGCGACGAAGAGGGCGGCGGCGACGTCCCATCGGGTGACGCGAAGCAGGGTGCGGATGCGATCGGGATCGTCAGAGATGCCGTGACGGTCTCGCGCGAGGGCCGAATGCAGGTAGATGACGTGGGGCATGACTGTCGCGCCGAGCATCGAGGTGGCGAGGAGCACGGAGTCGGCCCCCTCGAACCGCGGCACGATCCCCGCCACCGCCTCTGCGGGATCGAGGCCTGAAACGATCAGCCCAGACATAAATCCGACGACGATGACCGCGAGTAGGGTGACGATGACGACCTCGAACGGCCGCTGCCCGTGGCGGGATTGAACGACGAGTAGGGCCATGGACGCGACTCCGACGATGATGCCCCCGAGCAGCAGCGGCACGCCGAAGAGCAGGTGTAGTGCGATCGCCCCGCCCAACACCTCGGCGATGTCGGTCGCGGCGGCGACGAGCTCTGCCTGTATCCAATAGACGCGACGCGGACCGGTCCGCAGCCTCGTTCCCAGCAGCTCGGGGAGGCTCTGCCCCGTGACGAGGCCCAGCTTGGCCGACTGATATTGCACGAGTACCGCGATCGCGTTCGCGACTATGAGCACCCAGAGCAGAAGATAGCCATAGCGCGCCCCCGCGGTGAGGTTGGCGGCGACGTTGCCAGGGTCGACGTAGGCGATCGCCGCAACGAAAGCGGGACCGATCGCGAGGAGGGTTGCACGCGCTCTGCCCCGACCTTCTGTCGGTTTATGAGGCGATTTCGGCACACCGAAACTTTAGCTGAGCAACTGCTCACGCACCACAGGCATGATGGCGGCGAAGGCACGAGCGCGGTGGCTCATCGAGTTCTTCTCGTCGGGCGTCAATTCGGCCGAGCTCACGGTGAGACCATCCGGCCGGAATACCGGGTCGTACCCAAAGCCGCCGGACCCGGCTGGCGCGTCGAGAACTGTGCCGTGCCACGTGCCGAGCTCGACGAACTCACGGTCTCCCACCACGAAAGCGGCCGCACAGGCGAAGTGAGCCGCTCGGTCGGATCGGCCCGAAAGCTTCTCGAGCAGCAGTGCGACGTTGTCTGCATCATCCCTCGTGCCAGCGAAACGTGCCGAGTTGATGCCCGGCGCTCCCCCAAGCGCGTCGACACATATCCCTGAATCGTCAGCAAGCGCCGGAAGAGCGGTGTGTGCGGCAGCGGCGCGAGCCTTGATGAGGGCGTTTTCCTGGAACGTCTCGCCATCTTCGATCGGTTCGGGTCCGTCGTACCCGATGAGCTCGATACCCGCGAGTCGGTCCCCCAAAATTCGGCGGAGCTCGCCCACCTTGTGCGCGTTGTGCGTCGCGAGCACGAGCTGGATCATCCGGCCAGCGCCTCGGCCTGGAGGCGAGTGAGGTCGGCCGCACCGGCTACCGCGAGGTCGAGCAAGGCGTCGAGCTCACGACGGTCGAACGGAGCACCCTCGGCGGTCCCCTGCACCTCGACGAAGAGCCCACGGCCAGTCACCACTACGTTCATGTCGGTCTCGGCGCGCACGTCTTCGACGTAGGCAAGATCAAGCATCGGCTCGCCGTCGATAATCCCGACACTTACGGCGGCGACGCTGTCGTGCAGCGCCTTCGCGTTCTTGCCGATGAATCCTTTCGACCGACCCCACTCGATCGCATCCGCGAGCGCGATGTAGGCGCCGGTGATCGCCGCCGTGCGCGTACCGCCGTCGGCCTGCAGCACGTCGCAGTCGATGACAATGGTGTTTTCGCCAAGCGCCTTCGTGTCGATGATGGAACGCAGACTTCGACCGATGAGACGGGAGATCTCGTGGGTACGGCCGCCGATCTTTCCCTTCACTGATTCGCGATCCGTGCGTTCGTTGGTCGAACGCGGCAGCATCGAATATTCGGCGGTAACCCAGCCCTTGCCTTTGCCGGTCAGCCAGCGCGGCACTCCGTTGGTGAACGACGCCGTGCACAGAACCTTCGTGCGGCCGAAGGAGATGAGTGCAGACCCTTCAGCCTGTTCGCTCCACCCGCGTTCGATGGTGATGGGGCGGAGTTCGCCTGCCTGTCGGCCGTCCGATCGGGTCATTGCTGGTCCTGTCTAGGTAGGGGGATGGTACCGGTGTCGAAGCTGTCGACCCGCACGACCTCAGGCCCCAGGAATCGGGTCGCGAGTGACTTGAATCCGTGCGGGTCATCTCCCGTGGCCTCGAACGTGTACGTCGCGGGGCCGGGCGCAGTCCGTTCGATTCCGTGGCGAACGAGAGTGCGGTACACGTCGAACGCGGTCTCCTCGGCGCTCGAGACGAGCGCCACATCGTCACCCATGACGTATTGGATGGCCGCAGACATGAGCGGGTAGTGTGTGCACCCCAGCACGAGCGTGTCGATCTCCGCACGCTTCAGGGGTGCGAGGTATTCCTCGGCGACACCGAAGAGTTCCGCTCCGCTCGTGACTCCGGCCTCGACGAATTCGACGAAACGCGGGCAGGCCTGGGTCACGAGCTCGAGGTCGGATGCTGCGGCAAAAGCATCCTCGTAGGCCTTCGACTTGATGGTTCCCGCCGTTCCGATGACCCCGACGCGATTATTGCGGGTCTGCCGCACCGCGGCCCGCACCGCCGGCTGGATCACTTCGAGCACGGGGATGCCGTAGCCCTCCGTGAAGCGCTCTCGAGCATCCCGCAACATGGCTGCCGAGGCCGTGTTGCAGGCGATGACGAGAACCTTCACGCCTTGTGCGACGAGGTCATCCATGACGGCCAGCGCGTACCCGCGCACGTCGGCGATGGGCTTCGGGCCGTAGGGAGAGTGGGCGGTGTCGCCCACGTAGAGTACGGACTCGCGCGGCAGTTGGTCGATGATCGCCCGAGCCACAGTGAGACCCCCGACACCACTGTCGAATACTCCGATGGGCGCGTCAGTCACGGGACACGACTTTACTAGGCTCGTCGCATGAGCACCGCGCTGCTGACCGACCGGTATGAACTCACGATGATCGACGCCGCGATGCGCAGCGGCACCGCCGATCGGGCTTGCGTCTTCGAGGTGTTCGCCCGTCGACTGCCCGAGGGTCGGCGCTACGGCGTCGTTGCAGGCACGGGGCGCCTACTCGAAGCCATCGCCGGTTTTCGATTCGCGGATGCCGAACTCGAGTACTTGCGCGACACGAGGGTCGTCGACTCCCGCACCCTCGAGTGGCTTGCGGACTATCGATTCAGCGGCAACATCTGGGGTTACCAGGAGGGCGACGCGTACTTTCCCGGGTCCCCACTTCTCGTTCTCGAAGGCACCTTCGCCGAGGCGGTCATCCTCGAGACCCTCACTTTGAGCGTGCTCAACTACGACTCGGCGGTCGCGAGTGCTGCCGCGCGTATGGTCTCGGCAGCAGACGGCCGCCCCCTCGCCGAAATGGGGTCGCGCCGTGCGAGCGAGTACTCGGCAGTCGCGGCGGCTCGTGCTGCATTCATCGCGGGCTTCGGAGCGACGAGCAACCTCGAAGCTGGCCGTCGATGGGGCATTCCGACAATGGGCACGGCAGCGCACTCCTTCACCTTGCTCCACGACAGCGAGGAGGAGGCGTTCCGCGCCCAGGTCGATGCGCTGGGACCGGGCACCACGTTGCTCGTCGACACCTACGACATTCCCGCGGCGGTCGAACTCGCCGTCAGAGTTGCGGGCACGGGGCTCGGGGCGGTGCGCATCGACTCGGGCGACCTGCCAGCCCAGGTGGCCGCCGTGCGCAAACAGCTCGACTCGCTCGGCGCCACCGAGACCAAGATCACCGTCACCAACGACCTCGACGAATACACGATCGCAGCACTACGCGCGGCACCGGTTGACTCCTACGGCGTGGGCACCTCCGTCGTCACGGGCTCCGGTTTTCCCGCCGCCGGACTGGTGTACAAACTCGTCGCGCACCAGAACGACTCACACGAATGGATTAATGTCGCGAAGAAGTCGGCGGCGAAGGCAACTGTCGGGGGACGCAAATTCCCCGTGCGCAGTCTGAACAGTTCGGGAAGCGCGAGCGCGGAAACGATCTACGTCGACGAGCCCTCGACCGCATCATCCGGCGAGCGAACGCTGCTCGTTCCGCTGATCACCGACGGAGTGGCTGACGAACGCTTCACCGGCCCAGACGGCACGGCACTGGCGCGCGAACACCATGTGCACGCGATGCACGAACTTCCGGATGATGCTTTCCGGCTGGGACGAGGAGACCCTGCGATCCCGACCGAGTATCGGTGACCGGCTACGGCGCCGTGCCGATGTACTTCGTTTCCAGGAATTCGAGGACGCCCTCGCTCGAGCCTTCGCGACCGAGTCCACTCTGCTTCATACCGCCAAACGGGGACGCCGGATCGCTGATGACGCCGCGGTTGACGGCAACCATGCCCGCGTCGATGCGCTGCGCGACCTGGAAGGCCTCGTGGGGGTCGCCGAACACGTAAGCGATGAGACCGTAGATCGTGTCGTTGGCCATGCGCACCGCCTCGTCGATGTCGTCGAAAACGACGAGCGCGGAAACCGGCCCGAAAATCTCAGTCTGATTGATCGTCGAACCATGCTCGACGTCGACGAGCACGGTCGCGGGATAGAACGCACCACCGTCGATGGGCTCGCCCCCGAGGGTCACCTTGGCGCCCTCGGACACGGCGGTCGTGACCAGCTCGGCGACCTTGTCACGCTCTGCGAGGGAAACAAGCGAACCGAGGGTGTTGGACCGATCGATACCCGGCCCGACGGAAAACTTCGACAGGCCGACCGCCAGCTTCTCGGCGAACTCGGCGTGCACGGAGCGGTGGACATAGAATCGGTTGGCTGCTGTGCAGGCCGATCCGCCATTGCGCATCTTCGCGAGCAGCGCCCCCTCCACGGCGGCGTCGATGTCAGCGCCGGGCAGCACCAGGAACGGCGCGTTGCCACCGAGCTCCATGGACGTGTTGATGATCGTGGCCGCGGCCTGCTCGAGCAGCACACGTCCCACCTCCGTAGAGCCGGTGAACGATAGCTTGCGCACGGCTGGATGCTTGATCATTGCGCTCACCGCGGGTCCGGTCGGAACGGGGGTAACCAGGTTGACGACTCCCGCGGGCACACCGGCACGCTCGAGCACACCGACGACGTACGCCGCGGTAAGAGGAGTCTCGCGCGCGGGTTTGAGAACTGTCGTGCAGCCGGCCGCGAGCGCGGGACCGAGCTTGCGGGTCGCCATCGCCGCCGGAAAGTTCCATGGCGTGATGAGAAGCGATACGCCGATGGGCTGGTGGGTGACGACGATGCGCTTGTCCCCGTTGGGAGAGAGTCGGAAGTCGCCGGGAATACGCACGGCCTCCTCGGCGAACCACCGGAAGAACTCCTTGGAGTAGTCGGCCTCACCCAGCGCATCTGGAAACGCCTTGCCGTTTTCGCGAACAATGATCTCCGCGAAGAGTTCGCGCTCCTCCGTCATGATGTCGAATGCCTTGCGCAAGATCTCCGAGCGCACGCGCGGGGCGGTCGCCGCCCACGATGCAGCGGCGCGCTCAGCCGAATCGACCGCCTCGATGCAGTCCTGCTCGGTGGCAATCGCGAACTGGGCCAGCTCGGAGCCGTCTGAGGGATCGATGACGGGAAACGACTTGCCCTCACCGCCCGCGCGCCACGTGCCATTGATGTACAGGTCGGAGAGATAGGTCATTTCAGCTTCTCGTAGATCTCTTTGCAGGTCGGGCAGATGGGAAACTTCTCGGGGTCACGCCCAGGCACCCAGAGCTTGCCGCAGAGGGCACGGACGGGCTTGCCGGTGAGTGCTGACTCCATGATCGCGTTCTTGGGGGCGTAATGGGAGAACCGTTCGTGATCGCCCTCCTCGATGTGCTCGCGCGTGATGAGCTCTTCGAGTTCGCGGTCGAGAGTGTCGGTTCCGCCGCCCGGCGCATCAATGTCAGCCATCCAGCAATTCTAGGCGTGCACTAATTGCGCATCGTGAATGCGAGGAGCTCCGGTGAGTGACGCGCGACGATACGTCCGCCGACCTTGATCCCCCCGTACAGCAGCACGAAGCCGAGGATCACGCCGATGATGAGGGCGAGCCAGTACCACCCCGCCCCTGAGCTGTGCGCGACCACGATCGCGATGACGGTGGGGATGACCGACACGAGGATCGCGCTGAACGAGATCGACTGTGCGAGCGCGCCGGTCGTTCCCATCGCCTGCGGTTGAGCGAATGGGCTGTTGCCGGGAAGAACTGCCGGATAGGGTGCCGCGGCGGAAACAACGCTCGAGATGCCTACCCCGGCGAAGAGTACTCCGAGCGAGAGGCCGATAAACCCCGGGAGTGCTGCCCAGTTGCTGGTCACCGCGACGGAGATGATGCTCCCCACCACGGCGAGGGGAATGCCGAGCACGAGCGCCGGAATGGCGCGCCCCCATCGATCGTCGCGGCCCGGCGTGTGCGCGGAGACGTGTGCCCAGAACGCTGTGCTGTCGTGCGCGATGTCGTTGTGAGCGGACCATCCGAGGAAGAGACACATGACGGGCACAGGGATCCAGGCGATGATCTCCGACGGAACCCCGGCGATCATCAGCACGATGACCATGACGATCGGGACGACGGGGATGACAGCGAGGGCCACGCGGTACCGCGCATCCCGGCTCCAGTAGCTGAGGCTGCGAGCAGCGATGGCGCCCGTCGGCGAGGCGGGCAGCACATCGAACCATCCGAGACCCCGGTACACAGCACGACTCGGCGCGCGCTCGGGGCGCACGACCATGTAGCCCACGAGAAGACGCCATGCGGCAGCCAACGCCGCGAGGAAGGTCAGAGCGATGAGTATCTTCGCCCACACCTCGGGGCGACCATTCGCGGCGTCCCCCGGAATGCTCCACGCTGCTCCCAGGGGCGTCCAGGTGACGACCGCGGCGATACGCCGCACGATCGGCAGTCCACGACTCTCCCAGTCCATCGATGCGAACAGCGCCACGAGCGGAGCAATGCCCGAGAGCACGACGACGAGCGCGACCCCGGCGACCTCGCGCGCTCGGCGCGTAGAGATGTACAGCGCCGAGAGTGCCGTCGACACGCGCGAGGCAAGAACACATGTGGGGATGATGATGACTGCCGCGAGCACGGCGAGCAGCACAGACACGGCGTCGCGTGTCCACGTCACGATCTGCGCGATCGAGAGCACCGTGATGAAGACTGCGGCGACACTCACGCCCGCCGCAACAGTCAGGCCGATTGTGAGTTTCGACGGATCGAGGCCAAGCAGGGTGAATCGGCGCGGATCGAGCGGATCATCCGCCCCGAACACCAACGGGATGAGCAGGAATCCGAGAACTACGGCACTACCAAAGACGATGACGACAGCTCGAGCGATCTCGGGCGTCGTGCCGCGCAGGCCGACGATCGTGCCCGCGACGATAAGCGTGAGCACGATCGCCCACAGCAGCGCGAACAGGATGCCCGCGAGCTGCACGGGGCTGCGGGTGAGCGCGTTGCGCAGAAGCGTTAGCTTCAGTCCGAGAAACTGTGCAACCACTCCATGCCTTCCACGGTCCTGCGGCTTCCGGCAAGCGCGACGAAGCGCTCTTCGAGCGACCCGCCGTCACGCACCGACTCCATAGTGCCGTCCGCGAGAACCTCTCCCCCGACGATCACGGCGACGTTGTCGCAGATTCGCTGCACGAGATCCATGCTGTGACTCGACAGCACGACCGTTCCGCCGGCCTGTGCGTAGGACTTGAGTATCTGCGTGATCGTTGCCGATGACACCGGGTCCACCGACTCGAAAGGCTCGTCCAGAACCAGTAGTCGAGGAGAGTGAATCATCGCCGCGGCGAGTGCGATCTTCTTCGTCATACCCGCCGAGTAGTCGCTCACGAGGCGACCCAATGAGTCATCCAATCCGAAAGCGGAAGCGAGATCGGATATTCGGGCTTTCACCGTCTCCGCATCCAATCCGCGCAAGATGCCGGAGTAGAACAACAGCTGCGAGCCGGTCAGACGGTCGAAGAGCCGCAGGCGGTCGGGCAGCACCCCCATATTCCGCTTTGCCACGATCGGGTCGGCCCACACGTCGGCCCCGTGCACTGTGACAGTGCCCTCGTCAGGCCGCAGCAGACCGGTGATCATCGACAGCGTCGTGGTCTTGCCAGCGCCGTTGGGTCCGACGATTCCGTAGAACGAGCCGACCGGCACGTCGAGGTCGAGTGAGTCCACCGCAACCTTGTCGTCGAATCGCTTCGTCAGGCCATCGACCTGAAGCACCGTGTCAGTGCGTGACTTACGAGGCTTCTTAGGCTTGGTGGGAACGACCTCGGCGGCTTCTTCGACGAGCACGGCTTCGACGACGGCGTCGTCGTCAGCATCGGGCTCGGGCTCCGGCTCCGGCTCAGGCTCCGGCTCAGGCTCAGGCTCAGGCTCGGGCTCGGGCTCAGGCTCCGGCTCCGGCTCCGGCTCCGGCTCCGGCTCAGGCTCAGGCTCAGGCTCAGGCTCAGGCTCCGGCTGCGGCTCAGGCTCAGCCTCCGGTTCAGGCTCAGGCCGCTGTTCTTCGGGCTCTTCCCCCGAGCCGGAATCTTCCGCTGCCTCAGCGCCGGCCTGGGGCGACTCCGCCGCTTCGCCCGCGGCGGACTCCTCAGCACGCCCGTCTTGGGCGGAGGCGGCATCCTCGGCATCCTCGGTCTCGGCCTTTCGGCCGAGCGTGAGATTGAGGCCCGAGACGTTGAGCTTGGGGAGCGTGAGCTTGGGGAGCGAGAACCGGGTGGTCGTGATCGTCGAGCCTACGTCGCCCTCGGTTGCCGCCTCGGCTTTCGGCTCAGCTTCAGCGTCCGCCTCGAAAGCCGGTTCCGTCTCGGCTTCTGGTTCCGCAGCGGCGTCGGGCTCGGCATCGATCTCCGGCTTGGCTTCAGCTTCCGGCTCCGCATCGGTACCCGATTCTGGCTCGACGACGTCCTCGGCTACGACCTCCTCGACCGGTTCGGGTGCGTTCGTACCAACCTCGGGTGACTCATCGACAACCTCTGACCCCTGCTCGCCAACTACGTCGACGACCTCATCGACAGTGGACGACTCGACCTCGGTCGGGGGCGCCACGGGCTTTGGGCGGGCGGCGGCGGGACGCTTTGCGGGGGTCTTGGGCTTCGGCTTCGACGATGTAGAACGCTTCGCGGCGGGCTTACCCGCGGAGGCGGGCTTTCGCTTCGGCGTCGGCTTCGAGGTGGGTTTGCTCCGGGGGGTGTTGCCTTTTTCGGGCTCAGGGGCGTTTTCCACCGTCCCAACCTACCTAACGGGCAGGTGTTCGAGGTGCGTTGGATTACAAATGCGCAACATCCGCGGCGTTCTCGTGTTGCTCCCAGACCTCGCGGCTACGCTTGACCAAGCACAACGGAGTGTCCTGACGTATTCCCCATGGTTAACAGCGGGCAAATTCCTGCACTGCTCCTGGGGCACAGAGATAACTCGAGGAGAGCAGCAATGACCACCCAGATCGTGATCCTGGCGGCCGGTATGGGCAGCAGGCTCGGCCGTTCGCTTCCGAAGCCGCTAACCGAGCTCGCCGATGGTCGCACGATCATGCAGCAGCAGTTCGACAACATCCGTCACGCATTCGGCAATAACGCCCACGTGACGATCGTTGTGGGCTACAAGCTAGAGCACATCATCGAGGCATTCCCCGACGCCTCCTTTGTGTACAACGAGCAATACGACCAGACGAACACGTCGAAGAGCCTCATGCGTGCGCTGCAGGCGTCCGCGCCTGGTGGCGTGCTGTGGATGAATGGCGACGTGGTCTTCGATCCGACCGCGCTCGAGCGCGCCGCGCAGATGGTGGCCCGCGATCAGTCCTTCGTTTCTGTAAACACCGCCAAGGTGTCCGACGAAGAGGTCAAGTACACGACCGACGCCGAGGGCTACATCAAGGAACTGTCGAAGACAGTCGTGGGTGGTCTGGGTGAGGCCGTGGGAATCAACTACGTTTCGCGCGACGAGAAGGCAGTGCTGCTTCGTCAGCTCAAGCGGGTCGGCGACCAGGACTACTTCGAGCGCGGCATCGAGCTTGCCATCGAGCAGGACAAGCTCCGGTTCGAGCCTGTCGACATCTCGGACCTGTACGCCGTCGAGATCGACTTCGCCGAAGACCTGGAACGCGCAAACCTATTCGTGTAGTCGGTGGGCCGCGGGTCGGGCCTGTCGAGACCTCACTGGCTGGTGTTGTCGCCGGTGAGATCTCCACAGGCCTTATCCGCGGGAATATTACTGACGCAAGATCGACACCGTACGATAGACGCCGTGCCCGCGACTGAGTTGTCTAGACCCTCGTGGTCGCCTCTCGCGCGATACAGGCACTCGCTGTGGCTACTGACCGCTCGCGACCTGCGCGTGAGGTACTCGACCTCGGCGCTCGGATACGTGTGGTCGATCCTGGACCCGCTTGTCATGGCGGGCATCTACTGGTTTGTCTTCACCCAGGTCTTCGATCGCACGGTCGGCGCGCAACCGTACATCGTGTTCCTCCTCTCCGCACTCTTGCCGTGGATGTGGTTCAACGGAGCGGTGTCGGATGCGACGCGCGCGTACTTGCGCGAAGCGAAGCTCATTCGCTCGACCAAGATTCCGCGCACCATCTGGGTCGCCCGACTCGTGCTTTCGAAGGGAATCGAGTTCGTTGCGAGCATCCCCGTCATCATTGTCTTCGCGATCGCGACCGGCGCCTCGTTCCATTGGGAATCGGTGTTCGTGCTGCTCGGAATCGTGCTGCAGGCGATGCTCACCATGGGCGTCGGTCTCATCGTCGCCCCCCTCGTGGTGTTCTTCCGCGACCTCGAGCGCGCGACCAAACTAGCGTTGCGGTTCCTGTTTTACGCGAGCCCGATCATCTACGGTCTTCAGGATCTCCCCGAGGGACTGCACTTGTGGGCATCCTTCAACCCGCTCGCGGGCATTTTCTCGCTGTACCGGGCCGCGTTCTTCCCCGACCAACTGGACTGGACCGCGGTGGCTATCGGAGCCGGGATGACCGCAGGCATCCTTCTCATCGGCATACTGATCTTCAACCGCACCGAGCGTGCTGTGCTTAAGGAAATCTGATGGCTCCCGTCATCGAGGTCGTCGACGCGGGTATCCGTTTCCGTCGCAATCGTCGCTCCCGGCGAAGCTTCAAAGACCTCTTTGCGGGTCGGCGCCGTCGCACCCGCCCCAGTGAGTTCTGGGCGCTACGCGACGTGAGCTTCACCGTCGAACAGGGCGAGGCAATCGGCGTGGTGGGTCGCAATGGTCAGGGCAAGTCGACGCTGCTGAAGCTCGTCGCCGAGGTCATCCTTCCTGACGAGGGTCGCGTCACCATTCACGAGGGTGTCGCTCCGCTCATCGAGATCACGGGAGGGTTCGTCGACGACCTCAGCGTTCGGGACAACGTGTATCTCACAGCTGGCTTGCACGGAATGACCAAAGCCGAGATCGCGTCCCGCTTCGACGAGATCATCGACTTCGCGGAGATCGGCGACTTCGTCGATACCCCCTACAAACACCTCTCGAGCGGCATGAAGGTACGCATCGCCTTCTCCGTTATCTCGCGTCTGGAGGAACCCATCATCCTCGTCGACGAAGTTCTCGCGGTGGGCGACAAGAGCTTCAGAGAGAAGTGCTACCGGCGGATCGAGGAACTGCTCGCGGGCGGACGAACCCTGTTCTTTGTTTCCCACAGCGAACGCGATCTCCGTCGTTTCTGCACTCGAGGTCTGTACCTCGACAAGGGACAGCTCGTGCTCGACTCATCCATCGGGGACGTACTCGACCGCTACGCGGCCGACTACCCGGTGTGACAACGAGCGATCCACTCCCCGCAGGAGCACAGGCGCCGTCGAGTACGGTGAAGATATGCCCAAGAAGACTGAGGTCACTGTCTCGAATCCCATGATGGTTCGAGGCATCGATCGCGTGCTGACCGTGCAGCGACCCGTGGTACTCGCCCACATCCGCAGTATCCGTCGCGGACGACCGACGGCGACGCCGGACGAGATCATACGGGTGCTCGAGCGCCGCTATCTCGCCGCCGTCACCACGGGAGGAGCCCTGGTCGGGGCGAGCTCAGCGATTCCCGCCGTCGGTACCGGCGCTTCGCTCGCCCTCTCTGGCGTCGAGACGGCCGGCTTCCTCGAGGCGAGCGCGCTGTTTGCCCAGTCGATCACCGAGGTGCACGGAATCGTCGTCGACGACCCAGACCGCGCTCGTGCGCTCGTCATGACTATGGTGCTCGGAACTGCGGGCTCCGATCTCGTTAAGCAACTTGCCGGTCAGGCCGCGGGCATCGGTCCGGGTCGGTCGAAGTTCTGGGGCGAGCTCGTGACCAAGAGCATCCCACGCTCGGTGATGGGGCCGATTGCCGATCGAATCAAGCGCACGTTCATGCGGCGCTTTGCGGTGGCGCAGGGCACGAATGTCGTGGGCCGCCTCATCCCCTTCGGTGTCGGTGCCGTCATCGGCGGCGGTGGAAACCACCTCCTCGGACGTCAGATCGTGCGCGCGTCTCGCGAGGGGTTCGGTGAGCCGCCGGCGGTGTTCCCCGAGTGGCTCGAGCCGGTAGCGAAGGCCCCTCGAGCGCCGCGGCCCGGTCGTGGTGCACGCACGCCGCGCTTACCGCGTGCACCCCGCGTAGTACGGGCACCGCGATCGCGAACCCTGCCCGCTGCGTCCGACAGTAGTGGCGAGGTCTAGTCGGTCACAGTGCGCGGTTGGTCGAGGTTGTGCACGGGGGGTCGGTTGGGGTGCATAGCCTGCGGGGATGAAGATTTCGTCGCTGTCTACCCGTGATCGCGCCTACCGCGTTCCATTCTCCGTGATCAGGCGCGCCGGATCGGATGAGTACAGCATCGTCAATGTCGGGGACGAGCGGGTCACGGGAGTAACCCTCACGCTGCACGGCTCCGGCGTGATGCGCGCGACCTTCCCGTCCACTCTGGAACCCGGCGCTTCGCTCGAGGTTACGGTGGTCGGAGAGAATTTGCCTCGCGACGCGATCCTCGTCGTGCGGTGGTTTCGTGTCGACGGAATCGAATACGTGTGGCGCGTGAGCTTCTAGGTCGAGCGCCGAGTTCGTTCGCGAATGAAGTCCTTCGCCGAGAAGGTCTCAAGCCGCGCGGGCAGGGAGTCCGCACCCAGTCCCTTGACCAAATCACCCGGATCGACCCCGAGAACCGCGGCAATCCGCACGACCGTGTGGAAGGTGGGGTTACTCAGACCACGCTCGATCTTTCCGTAGTTGGAAACGTTGATCCCCGCGAGGTTCGCTACATCGTCCTGACTCACGGCCAGGCGAATGCGTTCGACGCGGATGCGCTCACCCAAAAGGCGGGCGGCTTCGGAAAGGGCTTGGGGCATGACTCCATGACTACTTGCCCTGATCCCGACCGACCAGATGATACAGCACCGAGCGTTATAAGCACCAATGCTAAATATCTTAGCCCAGCCCGCTACTCTCCCGGGGGCGACTCGTCGTCTTCGTCATCGTCGAATGGGTCGCTGTCGCTGCCGCGGGGATCAAACTCGTGGATCTTGCCGTGTTTGTCCCATTCCGCCATAAGCCTTTCAATGGCCTTGTGGAACCGCTTCGTGGCGGACCCGGGCCGGGTATCCCCGAAGTGGCGCGCAACCCAGAATCTGAGCGTCTCGAGGGCCGTCTCGTCGAACTGCACTCGCTCTGCAATGGAAACGATGTCGGCTGCCTGCGCCGCGTCGAGCCACTCGCACGCGCCCAGGTATCCGCCGTCGTCGATCTCCGCTGCCGGGGAAACCGGCCGCGCGACCAGGAGTGGCTTGCCGGTGGCTAGCCGGTCGTAGACCATGGCAGAAATGTCGGAGATCGCGACATCGGCCGCCACGAGCTGCCAGCCCAGAGCCGGACCATCATCGAAGATGTGGTTGGCTGCGGGATCCGCCGCGTTGGCCTGTCGGATGGCTGTGATGATGGCCTCATTCGCCGCGCGGTACTCCGGGTCGGCCACCCCGCTGCGCGGGTGCGGTCGATAGATCAGGCGATGCCGGGGGCTCGCCAGGAGTGCGCGGGTGAGAGCCACGCCGTGGCTCGCGATCGAACCGTAGGCCGCGGCATCCCGGTCGCCCTCCCACGTCGGGGCATACAACACCACCGTGCGATCATCGGGGGTGTAGGGCAAGTCCCCGGCGAAGTGGTCGGCCTGGGGACGACCGATTGCGATGACCTTCTTCTTCATGTCGAAGTCCCAGAGCTTGTGGCTGAGCCGCTCGATCGCCGCATCGCCCGCCACCAGGCTGTAGTCGTAGGCCTTGAACTGGTTCGTGGTCATGTACATCTTGTCGGACTCGCCGTGGTTGATGA
>CAYZHZ010000046.1:0-18478 GCA_964477625.1 uncultured Salinibacterium sp. | reverse complement strand
TCAGCTCAACGTGCCGTTCGCGGTTGCGGACGCGACCGCCCTCACCGAGGCCGGCTACGTCGGCGAGGACGTCGAGAACATCCTGCTGAAGCTGCTGCAGGCGGCCGACTTCGACGTGCAGCGCGCCGAGACCGGCATCATCTACATCGACGAGGTCGACAAGATCAGCCGCAAGTCCGAGAATCCGTCGATCACCCGTGATGTGTCGGGCGAGGGCGTGCAGCAGGCTCTGCTGAAGATCCTCGAGGGCACGGTGGCCTCGATCCCGCCGCAGGGCGGTCGCAAGCACCCCAATCAGGAGTTCATTCAGGTCGACACGACCAACGTGCTCTTCATCGTCGCGGGTGCATTTGCTGGCCTCGAGGACATCATCTCGAATCGCGCGGGCAAGAAGGGTATTGGGTTCGGTGCGCCTCTGCACAGCAAGGGCGACGACGTCAACCTGTTCGGCGAGGTCTTGCCCGAAGACTTGCACAAGTTTGGTCTGATCCCCGAGTTCATCGGCCGCCTTCCCGTCGTCGCTACCGTCACCCAACTCGACCAGGTTGCGCTCATGGACATCCTGACGACGCCTCGAAATGCGCTCGTGCGTCAGTACCAGCGCATGTTCGAGATCGACGGCGTCGCCCTGGAGTTTGAGCAGGATGCGCTCGAGGCAATCGCAGATCTCGCCGTTCTCCGCCAGACCGGTGCACGCGGCCTGCGCGCCATTATGGAAGAAGTACTCGGACCCATCATGTTCGATGTTCCGTCAGATGAGGGTGTCGCTCGTGTCATCGTGACGCGCGCGGCGGTGCTCGAGAACGCGGCCCCGACGATCGTGCCCCACAAGCAGCGTCCCACCGAGAAGTCCGCGTAGCGCGAGTAGCCGGCTCATTAGCACGACCTCGGTTCTCCAGCCTGTCTCGGCGGGCTTCGTCGCGGCCATCTCCGGCTTTGCGAGCTCATTCGTGCTCGTCATCGCCGCCCTCCAGGCAGCCGGAGCCACCGACGCTGAGGCAGCTTCGGGCCTGTTCGCGGTGTGCCTCGCGATCGCGATTGTCAGCACCGCGGGAGCGCTCGTCCTGCGCATTCCCCTCGCGATCGCTTGGTCTACTCCCGGGGCGGCGGTCGTGCTCGCTTCGGCTACGTCAGGCATGCGCTTCTCCGATGCGGTGGGCGCGTTTCTGGTCTCCGCAGCGCTCGTCGTGCTGTGCGGATTGTGGCCGTTGCTCGGCCGTGCGATCGTACGCATTCCCAAACCGCTCGCCAACGCATTGCTCGCCGGGGTGCTCTTGCCCATCTGCCTCAAACCCGTCGAGGCGGTCGCGACCCTCCCGCTGCTCGCCGCGCCCATCGTCATCGTGTGGCTTGTGCTGTACCGGCTCGCACCGCGGTGGGCGGTGCCCGCTGCGATGCTCGTCGCCGTGGTATCCATTGTCGTGGTGGCCGGTACCGATTGGCTCGGTGAGGCGGCGATCGCCCCTCGACTCTCGTTCGTCGCGCCGACCTTCGATGTGTTCACGATCATGAGCGTGGGGCTCCCGCTCTTCATCGTGACGATGGCCGGTCAAAACGTCCCGGGTTTCGTCGTGCTGTCGACCAATGGCTACGAGCCACCACCGCGATTCGCCCTTATCGGCACGGGCCTCGGCTCGGGGGCTGCTGCCCTGTTCGGCGGTCACGCCATCAACCTCGGTGCCATCACGGCGGCGATCATGTCAGGTGCGGAGTCGCATCCCGACCCGAACCGTCGGTGGATCGCGACCCTGACGAACGGGCTGCTCTATATTCCGCTCGGACTCGGCGCTGGTATTGCGGCGGCGCTCATCACGGCAGCGCCCGCCATACTTGTGACCGCGGTCGCGGGACTCGCGGTGCTCGGAACCCTCATTACGAGTGTCGTCAATGCGCTCGAGCAGCCCGAACACCGGGTCGCCGCGATCGTCACCTTCCTTGTCGTGGTCTCGGGCATTGTCGTCGCGGGGGTCGGTTCGGCCGTCTGGGGACTGCTCGCGGGCGGCCTCGTCATGGGGTGGTTGGGGTGGCACCGCAAGGGTGCCGGACGCGTGTCTCGTTAGAGTGAATCAGCCTCACTAATTGCGAGTAATTCTCGGTATACTGGCGCGCCAATTTGAGCTATTGTTCAGATATTCCATGAGCCGATCGGTGTCGTCGGCTGTGCGCCTACCCGGACGAGAGTGATTCTGTGTCGAATTCTGCTGTGCCCGCCCGCCCCCAACGTCGAGGTCTGAAAGGCGCGATCATCGCGGTGGGCCTCGCACTCCTCGCCTCGATCGTGGCGTTTGCGATGGCTCTCAGCGGCCTCATCTCGATCCCGGGCATCACTCAGGCTTCGGGTGAGGTCGTGCTGCAGGGCGTCGACGAGGCAGGCCGGGATCCGTTCAGCGACACCGCTCTCGCGAGCGTGTCGACGGGAAGCGCACCTCAGCCGGTCGTCGCGCCCGCCAAGCAGGTCAGCGGAGGGTCGGTGGGTCTCTATGGCGGAACGGGCGACAACTCTCGCTGCGATCCCGCCCAGCTCGTTTCCTTCCTCGGTGCGAATCCCGCCAAGGCGCAGGCTTGGGTGGCCGCTCTCAACGCCGATCCGAACCTGCGATGGGGCAACAACCAGCCTCTCAAGACCTCGGATATCCCCGCCTACGTGTCCCAGTTGACCTCGCTCGTGCTCCTGACGGACACCCTCGTGACCAACCACGGATACTCCAACGGCAGCGCCACACCGTTCCAGGCCGTGCTTCAGGCGGGTACCCCAGTGCTCGTCGACCGTTACGGGGTGCCCCGCACGCGGTGCTTCTGTGGCAACCCGCTCATCCCGGCGACCACGCTCGCTGCCAAGCCGACCGTCACCGGGACTCCGTGGCCAGGTTTCGCGATCACGAACGTCGTGAACATCGTCAATGTCGTGAACGTCATCAACGTCTTCCAGGTCGTGCCCTACCCCGCGGGCGGCACGCCGATCGCCATCCCGGCTGGTCTCTGTGATCCCAACGATCCGAGCACCTGTGGTGCGCCCGGCCCCGCAGGGTTCACGCCAACCACGGCTCCCACCGCCGCCCCGACGAGTGCACCCAGTGCGGCACCCGTGCCCGCGGACTGGACACCCGTTCCGCCGAGCGGTGCCCCCGCGTCGCCGACCGACACCACGACGCCGACGACGATCGAGTTCGTCAACGCCTCGGCCAAGCCCATCGATGTCTACTGGATCGACTTTTCAGGTGCTCCTATCTATTACGCGACGCTCGCCCCTGGCGAGTCGTACGTGCAGAGCACAACCGAGGGCCACGTCTGGGCCATCACGTCCGGCTCGCCGACGCCGCTCTCGCTCGAGTCGGCTCCCGCAGCCCCGTCGACCTTCACCATTCGCTAATCGCGACCCTGCGACGAACGAACTCCGAGACTAGGACTCAGGAATGACGAACCACGACGACGAGATCGCAGCCCTCGAGGATGCGCTGGCCAAAGCGAAAGCTCAGGCCAAGATCAAGGCGCTGCAGGACGAGATCGACGCGCTCACGGGTGACGCCGAACCAGCCGCGCCGGTCGAGACCACGGGCAAGACTGCAGTGCTTCCCAATTCCCCCGAGCCCGTGGTCGAAGCTGAGCCGGTGCGCGAGGCCGAGCCAGCTCGGGCTGAGCCGGTGCGGGAGACCGCCTCCACGGGCGAAACCGTGGCCGCAGCATCCACTCGACGCGGTGGAGGCGCAGGCCTCGTGGCTCTTCTCGTGGTCTTGCTGCTCCTGCTCGTGGGATCGCTTGCCGGAACGTACTTCGCGGTCCGCGGCGACCTGCGGGCGCCGTGGGCGGCGCCCGCGGCTCCTCCGACGGAAATCACCCTCGTGCCGGCCGGACAGTTCGGGCCGAACCCGTTCCTCCCGACGGATCCCGGGGGAGCGGTGTACGACGAGATCAGCACTGCCGCCGCTGCCGACCTGCCCGAGTCTGTCGCGAGCATGAGCGTCGCGGAGGTCTCCGGCGATACACCGGAGATCTATGGTCTGGGCTTCGGTGGATGCGCGACGGGCGCACTGCAGGAGGCGTTCGCTTCTGATAGCGCGCTCGCGACGGTGTGGGCCTCGGCGCTCAACGCCGACACGACCCTCGGCTTCGGCTCCGGCATCGACGCGACTGACTATGCGAGCTACTTCCGCAACCTCAGCGCGGGGGTATTGCTCGCGGACACGCGCGTGACTTTCAACGGGTACGGAGCGGGCGCGATGTTCCCGACACAGGCGATTCTGCAGAAGGGCACCACTGTCGCGATCGACCGCTATGGCGTGCCGCGTATTCATTGTGAGACCGGAGTTCCCCTGACCGCGCCTACCTCGGGTGGCGGGGAGATCATCTTCACGGGAACCGCATGGGAGGGATTCTCCACGGAGGGAATCGCACACATCGCACCGGCGACCGAGGCGCTCACAGAGATCACCGTCCTCCCGGTGGGACCATCGAACGTCTCGACGGCATTCACGCGGGCGCTCGGCCTGTGCGCCTACGTCGAGGCGTGCACGCCGCCCGCCCCCGGGGACGTAGCACCGACACCTGCCACCCCCGCGGTTGCTGCGACGACGTCGGAGTGTTCGACCATGGCGCCCGGCGCAACGTTCGAGACCGACGGCGTCGGGGTGCGCTTCGTGAACGCGTCGGCGAGCACCGTGGTCGTGAGCTCTGCCGACAACAACTGTCAGGTCACTCTCTGGTCCGTGCTCCTTCCCGGCGCGGGCGGGGCGAGTACAGCCGTACCCGGGTTGGTGTGGCTGTTCTCGGATGGAGCGTCTGCGACGCCCACGAGCAGCTGGGTGCAGACGACCGAGCCGACCCTCTGGGTGATCCAGTAGCCCCTGAGAAATAACGGAGCGGGTGTGGGTGTTCTACTGCCCATGCCCGCTCCGCTTTCTGTACTCGATCTCGCCTCCGTCTACGAGGGGATGTCGCACGCCGAGGCTCTCGCCCAGACGATCGATACGGCGAAGCTCGCCGAGCAACTCGGCTACCGGCGATTCTGGGTCGCCGAGCATCACGGCATGCCCGCGGTGGCGAGTTCCAGTCCGGCGGTGCTCATCGCGGCGATTGCCGCGGCGACAAGCACCATCCGGGTTGGTTCCGGCGGGGTCATGCTGCCCAACCATTCGTCTCTCGTCATCGCCGAACAGTTCGGCACCCTTGTGGCGCTGCACGGCGATCGCATCGACCTGGGGTTGGGACGGGCGCCCGGTACCGACCCGCTCACCACTTCAGTGCTGCGGCGCGGTGCTGGTCACGAGTCCGTCGACGACTTCCCCAATCAGGTGATCGAACTTCTCGCGTGGTTCGGAACGATCCCGCCCCTCGATAACGGTATTGGTTCTCGCGTAGTCGCGGTTCCCGGGCTTGGCGACTCGCCCGAGCTGTGGTTGCTCGGGTCGAGTGACTTTAGCGCGCGGCTTGCGGGGCTCATGGGCATCCCGTTCGCCTTCGCGCACCACTTCGCCGGCGGGCCCAACACGCGCGTCGCCTTCGACACGTACCGCGCACATTTCACGCCCTCAGCCATTCTTCAGCAACCGCACTCCATGGTCGCGGTGGCTGCGCTCGTGGCGGATGATGCAACCGAGGCCGCGCGCCTCGCCCTGCCGAACGGTCTGCAGTTTGTCCGCATGCGCCAGGGCCAGCGCCCCGCCCGCGTGCCCACGCTCCAACAGGCCGAGTCGTACCCCTGGTCTGACGCGGAGCGCGAGTGGGTCGCCGAGCGCAACTCGCAGCAGGCGATCGGCGACCTCACCCACGTGCGCGCCCGCATCGACGACCTCGTGATTGTGACGGGGGCCGACGAGGTCATCGTGGTGCCGCAGGGGCCAGATCTCGCGACGAAGTCGCGCACGCTGCGCGAGCTGTCGGTGGTCGAGTAGCGCGCCGCGCCTATCGAAACCTAGTTGAGCCCGCGCCGATCCAGCAGCGGCTGAATCTCGGCGTCACGGCCGCGGAAGTCGCGGTAGGCCTCGAGCGGGTCCTTCGAACCGCCGACGCCAAGAAGGCGCGACCGGAACCGATCACCGTTCTCCCGAGTCAGTCCACCGTTCTCCTTGAACCACTCGACGGTGTCGGCGTCGAGCACCTCGCTCCAGATATAGGAGTAGTACCCCGCGTCGTATCCGCCGCTGAAGGTGTGGGCGAAGTACGTGCTCGAGTAGCGCGTGGGCACGGCGGGGTTGTCGAGTCCGGCATCCGCCAGCGCCTGCTGCTCGAATGTCCCGACATCGTCTACCGAATCGTCCGCGGTGAGGGTGTGCCACGCCTGGTCGAGCAGAGCAGCGGCGAGGTACTCGGAGGTCTGGAAGCCTTCGTTGAAGGCGGCAGATGCCTGGATCTTCTCGACGAACTCGGCGGGCATAGGTTCGCCGGTCTCGTGGTGCTTCGCATAGTTGGCGAGCACCTCGGGCCAGAGCATCCACATCTCGTTGACCTGGCTGGGAAACTCGACGAAGTCGCGGTACGTGTTCGTTCCCGAGAACTTGGGATACTTCACGCGCGCGAAGAGTCCGTGCAGGGCGTGACCGAATTCGTGGAAGAAGGTGCTGACCTCGTCGTAGGTGAGCAGCGTCGGCTCGCCTACGGCAGGCTTGGGCACGTTGAGGTTGTTGGTCACGACGACGGGGTGATCGAGCAGCTCGGATTGCGAGATGAGGGAGTTCATCCACGCGCCCCCGCGCTTCGAATCGCGCGTGTACAGGTCGAGCGTGTAAAGGCCGACGGGCGACCCGTCGTCGTTGTGTACCTCGAAGACGCGCACGTCGGGGTGGTAGGCGACGATGTCCTCGCGCTCCGTGAAGGTGATGCCGTACAGCCTCGTGGCCGCGAAGAACACGCCATCCTGCAGTACGCGCTCGGCCTCGAAGTATGGTCGCATGGCGACCTCGTCGACGTCGTACTTCGCCTGGCGCACCTTCTCGCTGTAGAAGGCCCAATCGGAGGCCGTGACCGTGTGACCGGCCTGCGCTTCGAGGTCGGCCTGCTCTTCGCGGGCGTTCTTGGCCGCGGGTACCGCAAGCCGGCCCAGCATCGTCGCGACTGCCTCGGGTGTCTTCGCCGTCTCGTCGGCGATGACCCACGCGGCGTGCGAGGGGAATCCGAGTAGTCGCGCCCGCTCGGCACGCAGTCTCGTGATCTCGAGCACGAGGTCACGGTTGTCCCAGTCGCCCCCACGGCTGCCACGCTCGCGCGACGCCAACATGATGCGCTCACGAACGTCGGGCCGTGTCAGCGATGAGAGGAATGGATGCCCGGTCGGCAGCACGAGCGTGACGAGGTATTTCCCCTCGAGCCCACGCTCCTTGGCTGCCTCCGCGGCCGCAGAGATCTCCCCGGGCTCGAGACCTTCCAGCTCGGCGACGTCGTCGATGACGACAGCGAGGTCGTTGGTGTCGGCAAGCAGGTTCTTCTCGAACCGCGTGGTGAGAGTCGAAAGTCGCTGATTGTAATCTCGGAGTTTCGCCTTCTCGGCGTCGTTGAGGCCGGCTCCGGCGATCGTGTACTCGGTGTGGTACCGCTCCACGAGGTAGCGCGACTCGGGATCGAGACCGGATTCGTCGAGGGTGTCGTAGAGGGTCTTGATGCGCCAGTAGAGCTGGGAGTCCAGACGAATCGCGTCGGCGTGGTCGGCGAGGAGGGGCGCAATCTCCTCCTCGAGTTGGTTCGTGTAGTCGTTCGAGTCGGCCGATGCCTTTGTGAAGAACACCGTCGCCACGCGCTCGAGGGTCTGCCCACTCTTCTCGAGCGGAATCATGGTGTTCTCGAAAGTGGGCATGTCCCGGCGCATCGTGATGCGGCGCACCTCGTCGAGCTGCTCCTTCATTCCCTTCTCGAAGGCGGGCCTGTAATGCTCGTCTCGAATGTCGGCGAAGGGCGGCATGCCGTAGGGGAGCGTGCTCGGCTCGAAGAAGGGATTGCTCATTCCTCCACCCTATTCTCGAAGCATGACGGCACCGCAGAACGAGGAACGCTACACTCACGGTCACCACGAGAGCGTGCTGCGCTCGCACACCTGGCGCACGATCGCCAATTCCGCGGCCTACCTCGAGCCGTATGTGAAACCGGGGTTGTCTCTTCTCGACGTGGGGTGCGGCCCGGGGACCATCACGGTCGAATTCGCCGAGCGGCTCGCGCCAGGGCGTGTGGTGGGGCTGGATGCTGCGCCCGAGGTCATTGCGCGGGCATCCGCCGATTTCGAGCGCCCGAACCTCGAGTTCGTCACGGGCGACGCCTACGCCCTGCCGTTCGCCGACGACACCTTCGATCTCGTGCACGCGCACCAGACGCTGCAGCACGTCGCGCGTCCCGTCGAGATGCTGCGTGAGATGAGGCGAGTTACCAAACCCGGTGGCATCGTCGCCGCGCGCGACGTGGACTACGCGGGTACGATCTGGTTCCCGCGGCTGCCGGGTCTTGATGTCTGGATCGACCTGTACGACCGTGTACACCGCAGCAACGGGGGAGAACCCGACGCAGGCCGTGAGCTCAAGGCCTGGGCGCTCGATGCAGGCTTCGAAGATGTCGCGACGAGCGCGTCGATCTGGAACTTCTCGAACGAAGCCGATCGTCAGTGGTGGGGCGGCATGTGGGAGGAACGGGTGCTGAGGTCGGCGTTCGCGCAGGATGCCCTCGCGAAGTCGCTCGCGACGCAGAGCGATCTCGAGCTCATTAGTCGTGCTTGGCGCGAGTGGGCGGATTCGGCCTCGGGGTGGCTGGGTATGCCGCACGGCGAGATCATCGCGCGGGCCTAAGTTCTCGCGAGTTCTCGTGCGCCGTGCAAACGTTGCTTTGCAAAATAACTGTTGCAAAGAAGTCTTTGCATTGATACGTTTGCACCATGGATGACGAGCAGGGTGCACCCGTCGAATATCGTCAACTCGACATGGAGAGCCTCAAGGGGCTCGCTCACCCCCTGCGCGTTGCGATCCTCGACACTCTTGCGACGTACGGGCAGTTCACGGCGAGCGGACTCGCTGAGCGGCTGGGCGAGTCGAGTGGCGCAACGAGCTACCACCTTCGCCAACTCGAGAAGCATGGATTCGTGCGCGAGGTCGCCGACCGGGGCACGGGTCGGGAACGTTGGTGGGAGCGGGTGCCGGTGGGACTCAATCTCAACGCGACCGAGCTGCCCGACGGTCCCGCAAACCGGGCCATCACCAAGACGGTCCTGCGCGAGTGGGAGCGCAGCCGGTCGGCGCTGCTCGCGGACTTCCAGGAGCGCGGCTTCGACGTGCTCGCCAAGGACTGGATCGCGGCGACCAACACCGCCACCGTCAACGTCCGGTTGACCCGAGAACAGCTCAAAGAGATCTCCGACGCGTGGGACGGGTTCATCGACCCGTTCATCGCCAAGTTTCGCGGCAAGAACCTCGTCGGATCCCGTCCCGTACAGATCCATTTCAACGCCTTCCCCGTGCTTGACGGCGACGAAACCACCGAGCAATCCGGCACGGAAACGACCCCCGACGATGTCGGCGGTTCGGCGTAATTTCGACAGCAGAAAGAGGTGAGAACGATGACGGCACCAACCATCACGTACGGAGGCGAGGTCACCCGCCGCACCCGTCCTCACGGGATCGATCTCGCAGTCATGCGCATATCTCTCGCGATGCTGTTGTGGGCCCGTAAGCGGTCGCAGCGCACCATGCTCACCCACGACGAGTATGCCCGCGTCGTGTGTGAGGCTGGGGAAAACGCCCGACGCCAACATCGTGCGGCGCTTATGCTGGCTCGCGTGATCTGAGCGGCCGCATCCCCAGACCCCCGGCCCCGTCGGTCGACGCGTCACCAGCACTTGGCGTCCTAGCGCCTCCTCCTGTGCAGAGCATCGCGTCGCGACGGGGCCGGTCTCCGTCTGGGCGAGCTCATCGAGGCCGCTCGAGGCTACTGCGGTTCGACGACTGTCACGACCCCGTCGTGACCCATGCGGATGAACGTGCCGTCGTCGAGTTCGACGACGGGGCGACCCTCAAGCCACGTGAGCGTCCAGCGCCACTGCGACGTATCGATCCCGTCGAGCGACCATTCGACGCTCGCGATCGCGTCCGTGACGGCCTGCGGCAGATTCGACGGGGGAGTCGCCCCCACCGCGAATCGGGTTCCGAGCTGCATCAGGTCTCCATCTCATAGGTGAGGTAGTCGGTGCGCTTGGCAACCTTGTTGTAGATCGACTGCGCGGTGAGGTTCGTCTCGCCGGTGAACCATCGCACAGGGGCACCGGCCGCGCGACGGCCCACCTCCGCGATGAGGGCGGTTGCCGCACCGGAGCCGCGGAATCCGGGGTCGACGTAGAGGTCGTCGAGGAACCACGATCGACGCGCCGTGAAGGTGTCGAGAAGCGGGCGGAAGAGCGCGAAGCCGGTGACAGTCGCCGAGCCCGTGGCCGAGTCGACAGAGACGATCCCGTAGCTGGGGGTGGCATCATCCATGAGCCAAGCCCAGACGCCCTCGAGGATGTCCGGGGTGAAGTCGGTCTGGTAGAACACACCGTATGCGAGGAAGAGTTCCTCCCACCGTGCCCGATCGTTCTCCTGGATGTCGCGGATTTCGACCACCTCAGACCTCCATGTCGTACGTGACCCACCGGGTGCGGGTCGCCAGCTCGTCGTAGATGCGCTGAGCCGTGACATTGTCGGCGGCCGTGATCCATCGGACCATGACGAGTCCGCGTTCCCGAGCGATCGACTTGAGCTTTCCCAGGAGTGCCGTGGCCGCGCCGAGACCGCGCGCTCCGGGGTCGGTGAAGAGGTCGTCGAGATACATCGCACGACCCCCGGAGAGCGGTCGGGCGAACTCGCGGAAGTGCGCGATCGCGACGACGCGACCCTCATGCTCCGCGACGATCGCCTCGCTCTCGTGCGCGTCGTCGAGCACCCATCCCCACACGAGGTTTGCCTTGGCGTCGTCGAGCGGCTTGTCGTAGAACTCGCCGTAGCCTGCGTACAGTTGCTGCCAGCGGGCGCGATCCCCCACCTCGAGGGGGCGCACCGTGACCGTCACTCCGCGACCTCGGCGAGCACGATGTCGCGCACCTCGATTTCGTCGGCCTCGATGAACTCGACGCTCGCGATGCGACCGACTGCCTTGAGATCGTCGAGCCCGTCGCGCAGCAAGACCGGTCCCGCGAGGGTCGCCGAGGTCACGTCGGTCTTCTGCGACGCTTTCGCGTCGGTCTTGGCGCGACGGATGCCGATGAGAGCTTCCCCGACGGCGCCCAGCAGCCCGGTCGGTGCGCTCGTAACACCGGTCTCGCCGACGGTCGGCCAGGCGGCGGTGTGCACCGATCCGTCGTGCGTCCAGCTCCACACCTCCTCCGTCGCGAACGGCAGGTACGGCGCGAAGAGCCGCAGAAGCACGTCGATCGCAGTCCGAAGCGCTGTGACGGCGCTCGCCTGCCCCTCAGCTCCGCCTGCTCCGTAGGCGCGCTCTTTGACGAGTTCGAGGTAGTCGTCACAGAAGGTCCAGAAGAACTGCTCGGCGGTCTCGAGAGCACGGGCATGGTCGAAGTTCTCCAGTGCCTCGGTCGCCGTCGTGATGACCGTCCCGAGTTCGGCGAGCATATCGATGTCCAGCGGCGCCGAAACGGCACCCGCCGCGCTCGGGAACGAGTACACGAATTTGGCGGCATTGAGCACCTTGATTGCCAGGCGACGGCCGATCTTGATCTGCTTCGGGTTCTGCGGGTCGAAGGCCGCGTCCGTACCCAGACGTGAGGACGCTGCCCAGTAGCGCACCGCATCCGAACCATGCTCGTCGAGCATGCCCTTGGGCGTGACGACGTTGCCCTTCGACTTGGACATCTTCTTGCGGTCGGGATCGACGATGAAGCCGGAAATGCCCGCGTTCCGCCAGGGGATCTGTCCGTTCTCGAGCTCGGCGCGCAACACGGTCGAGAACAACCAGGTACGGATGATGTCTTGGCCCTGGCTGCGCAACGAGTAGGGGAATACGAGGTCGAAGAGCTCGGGGTCGGTGACCCAACCTCCCGCGATTTGCGGCGTGAGGGACGAGGTCGCCCAGGTGTCCATGATGTCGAGCTCGCCGACGAAGGTGACGCCGCGATCGGCCTCTGTGTAGCCAAGCGGCACGTCGCTCGAGGGATCGATGGGCAGAACGTCCTCGCTCGGCACGATCGGAGCACCCTTCTCGCCGTTGGCGTCGAGCTCGTACCAGACCGGAATCGGAACGCCGAAGAAGCGCTGGCGGGAAATGAGCCAGTCGCCCGTGAGGCCGCCGACCCAGTTCTCGTAGCGCACGCGCATGTGGTCAGGGGTGAACGAGATCTCGCGGCCCGCCTCGATGAGCTGAGCGCGCAGCTTCTCATCGCGAGCACCATTGGTGATGTACCACTGCTTCGTGGAGATGATCTCGAGAGGCTTATCACCCTTCTCGAAAAACTTCACCGCGTGGGTGATGGGCTTGGGTTCCCCAATGAGTTCGCCCGATTCGCGCAGCAACTCCACCACGCGCGCCTTGGCGCTGAAGACAGTCTTGCCGGCGAGCTCGGCATAGAGCGCCTTCGCCTCGTCGGTGTGCAGAGCTTCAGGGGCATCCGCAATGATCCGTCCGTCGGCACCGATGATCGTGCGGTTGGGTAGGTCGAGTTCGCGCCACCACACGACGTCTGTAACGTCGCCGAACGTGCAGATCATGGCGATGCCCGAGCCCTTGTCGGGCTGGGCAAGGTGATGTGCCACGACCGGTACTTCGACTCCGAAGAGCGGGGTCGTGACGGTCGTGCCGAAGTACTTCTGGTAACGCTCGTCGTCGGGGTGCGCGACGAGGGCCACACACGCGGGCAGCAACTCCGGTCGCGTCGTCTCGATATGGATGTCCGTTCCATCCGCGCGGTGGAACGCCACACGGTGGTAGGCCGCCGGTTGTTCCTTGTCTTCGAGTTCGGCCTGCGCGACCGCCGTGCGGAAAGTGATGTCCCACAGCGTGGGAGCTTCTGCCTGGTATGCCTCACCGCGCTGGAGGTTGCGCACGAACGCGCGCTGAGCTGCGAGCTGGGCCTCGCGACCGATAGTGCGATAGGTCAGGTTCCAGTCGACGCTGAGGCCGAGCTGCTTCCAGAGGTCCTCGAACTGCTTCTCGTCTTCCGCGGTGAGGCGTTCACACAGTTCGATGAAGTTGCGTCGCGAGATGGGTTGTTGGTCGGCAGCCTTGGATGACGCGGACTCCCCGCCTTCGAGCGGTGGGGTGAACTCCGGGTCGTAGGCAAGGGTCGGGTCACAGCGCACACCGTAGTAGTTCTGCACGCGCCGCTCGGTGGGTAGCCCGTTGTCATCCCACCCCATGGGATAGAAGATGCTCTTGCCGCGCATCCGCTGAAATCTCGTTACGAGATCCATGTGCGTGTAGCTGAAGACGTGACCGATGTGCAGGCTGCCTGACGCAGTCGGTGGGGGAGTCACAACCCAGAAGACGGTGCCGGTCAGTGCGGCATCCCGAACAAACCGGAAGGTGCCTTCGGTCTCCCAGTGGGGGGCCCACTTGGCTTCGAGGCCTTCGAGGGCGGGCTTGTCGGGAAGGCTCTGAGCCATGGCGTACTCCGGTTCGATATGTGCGGCACCGAGTCGGTGAGGAGGTGCCTGAGTGTGGGTTGTGCACGTAATGCTAGCCGAGCGTGCCGCTACTCGAGGGTGCACCCGGCCATCGGGATCAGTCGTCGTCACCGCCCTTCCAGTTCAGGTCGACGACGGTCCAGCTCGTACTCACGTGCTCGCCGTTCTCGCCAAGAAGCGTGAGCGTGTATTCCTGGGACTCGCGATGTCCGCACGGGAATAGCGGCTCGTCGCTGAGATCTCTCTGCGACCCGCTTACGGGCACCTGCATGAAGCCGTCCTCGATCGCGTCGTCGTTGCTGGTGGTGTACCAGACCTCGACGGCGTGGGCGGTCTCCCAGGTGAATTCGATCTGGCGTTTCTTTCCCGACTTGGGGCAGCGCACCTCGGTCACGGCGGTGAACTCCGTGAATCGCGGCGTCGCATCCCCGGGCGCGGGAGTTTCGTCCGACGGCATGCTCGCACGCGGCGCCGGGGGAGCCGACGTCTGAGGTGCTGAGGAGTTCTGAGCCGCTCCCAGGGTTCGCCCGATCAGCAGCGACACCGTGGCCACCACGGCGAGCAACAGAACGCCGCCAACGATCGCCAGCGCGATGAGTAGTCGATGGCCGCCTCCACGCGGCGCGGGCGGCGGGATCTTGGGAAGGGGGACAGTGCTCACACGGTGAAACTTACTGCTTGTCTCCGTTGTTCGTGACGACGATACTCTTGCTCACCTTGTCACCGTTGTTCCCGATCACGGTGAGGGTGTAGTTCTGGCTCGCAGCGGGACACGGGAACTCCAGCTGGTACTCGAAGTCGTCCTCGCTGTTGCCGTTGGGCGGAAGGTTGGTGAAGAACGCGCCGGTCGAAGCGTCCGCCGTCGCGACGCCGAAGTAGATCTGTGCCGCATTGGTGGTACGCCACTCGAAGAACAGCGTGTAGTCGGGTTCCACGGGAGCCTGCGTGTTGCACCGAATGGTGGACGTCCCCGAGAACTTGTCGATCTTGACTGTGTTGGTGGGTGGTGGCGGTGGCGGCGCCGGGTCCGTCGTCGGCATCGACGTGGGTGTCGGTGTCGGCGTTGGAGTTGCCGACGGGGTGGATGATGCGGTCGGGGTGGCACTCGGCGTCGCCGACGGCGTCGAGGTGGCCGCCCCAGTCGAGTGGGCGTTGTTCTGCGTGAGGAGCAGGGCGAGCAGGATGATCACTGTCAGAAGTAGCACTCCGCCTACGATGCCGAGGATGATGAACAGCCGTCGGTTCTTGCGCTCCTCCTGCACGAGCTCGCCGGTCTCGCCCGTCTGAGGGGTGGCCAGTCGCTCGGTTGGGGCGTCGCCGCCCTGCTGGTCGAAACGCTGCGTCGGAGTGTCGTCGCTCATGGGCTCCCCACAAATCATCGTTCGGGGAGGCCCCGGACGAGGGACAGCTTAGGGGCCGTCCCCCGCCCGGGCAACGGGTTAGTGAGTGGCGTTCGCGTATTCTTCGACGATCTCGACGGCGTCCACGTGGGTCGACCACCGCGAGGCGACGATCGCCGACACGAGGGTGATTATCGAGAGCAGAGCCAGCACAATGCCGGGGTGCCACCACGCGGCACCCGTCGCGATCGACAGTTCCTGCGTCGCGAGCGGTACGAGTCCCGAGAGTGCCGCGGCCACCGCGTACGCGATCGACAGTGCGCTGTAGCGCACCGGACCCCCGAAGATGTCGGCCATGAGGCCGCCGAGACCTGCCCACGCGAGCGTGGGGAGGATGCCGCCGATGATCATGGTGGCCACGAGGATCGGGAAGGTAGCGAACTGCAGCAAGAAATACATCGGGAACGCGATCACCAGCGTGCCTGCGGCTCCGATAGCGACGCTGCGAGCCGATCCGATGCGGTTTGCGAGCACACCGAAGAGCGGGATGGTCACGAGCTGCAGGAGGCTACCGATGAGGGTCGCGAGAGCCAGATCAGGATAAGAGAAGCCAAGCACGCTCACGCCGTAGCCGATGGTGTACGTGTTCATGAGTGAGTACGAGCCGATACCGAGCAGTGCGGCGCCGATCGCGACGACGATCGCTACGGGGTACTTGCGGAAGGCGGAGAGCACGGGAATCCGCTCGCGGCGGTCGGTCGCGACGATCGACTTGAATACGGGCGTTTCGTCGATCGCCACGCGGAGGTACAGCGACACGGCGAGCAACGGGAACGCGAGCAGGAACGGAATCCGCCACCCCCACGCGAGCATGTCCTCTCCCGGGATAGTGGCGCTCAGGATCAACAGGAGCGCGCCCGTGAGCGCCGTACCGATCGGCGAGCCGAGCTGAGGGAGCGCAGCGTAGAGGCCGCGCCGCTTCGGTTCGGCGTACTCCACGGCGACGAGGATGCCGCCGCCCCACTCTCCGCCGAGGGAGAGCCCCTGAACGAGCCGCAGGAGGACCAGCAGGATGGGCGCAGCGATTCCGATTGTGGCGAAGTCCGGAAGGAGGCCGATCAGTCCCGTCGCGACGCCCATCACCGTGATGGTGATGAGCAGCGTGCGCCGGCGACCAATACGGTCACCCAGGTTGCCGAAGATGAGAGCACCCACCGGGCGGATGAGGAAGGCGACCGCGAAGACCCCGAAGGATCCGAGTAGTGCCGCCGCGGGATCCAGCTCGGGAAAGAAGAGCGCGGGGGCGAATATTGCGCTGAAGTACGCGAATACATAGAAGTCGAATGATTCGAGGGAGGAGCCGACGAGTGCGGCCCAGACTGCCTTGCGAGCCGCGGTGCGGGTCGAGGACGGGACGGGTGTTGATTCTGTAGTGGTTGGCACTTTGCCACTGTTGATGGTCACAAGAAAGTAAGCCTACGAGGCCACACGGCATTCTCGTCACGGGTGACCAACTTGTTCTATTGAAAATAGAACAATATGATTGCCGCGTGCTCATCACCATCGACCCCGGATCGGACGTGCCGCTGTTCGAACAGCTCGCGTCGAGCATCCGCGCCGCTGTGATGGGAGGCGCAATCGGTCCCCGCGAGCGGCTACCGGCCGCGCGCGACCTCGCGGCCTCGCTCGACGTGAATATTCACACCGTGTTGCGGGGCTACCAGCTACTGCGCGACGAAGGGTTCGTCGAACTCCGTCGCGGTCGAGGCGCAATCGTCACCGCCCACGGACGCAACTTCGCGCAGCTCGACCGCGACATCTCTCGCGTCGTGGCTGAAGCACGCGGGCAGGGGCTTACTCTCGCCGCACTGATCGCTCGCATCCGGGAGGAGTACACGTCATGAACCGCATCCGAATGATCGTCATAGGGGTCGTCGTTCCGCTCGTCATCGTCGCCGCGGGCAGCGTCGCGACCCTGCTGTCGTTACCCGCGCTGCCCGACCCCATTGCGGTGCACTGGGCGGTGAGCGGTGAGGTTGACCGAACCGGACCCGTGTGGCTCGCCATCCTCATCCCGCTGCTTGTTGTGCTCGGATACAGCGGATTCGCCTACTTGTTCGCGCGCCCTGCCGAGGAGAGCGGTCAGTTCACCGGCAACCAGCGACTCATGCTCGCAATAGGGCCGTTCCTGTCGACGATCGTGACGGGGGTCATCACTGGATCCGTGCTCATCCAGCGTGGGATTACAGACGCGAGGGATGCCCCCTCGGTGCTTCCCGTCGTGCTCGTGGCCTTCGGCGCAGGCATTGTGCTCGGGGTTGTTGCCTGGTTCGCTCTGCCGCCCGTCACCCCGCTCCCCGAGATCGCCTCGGGGTCGGCGCCCGTGCTCGACCTCGCGCCGAACGAGCGGGTGAGCTGGACGCAGCACGTCGAGCCGCAGCGCGCTCTGGGCATCCCCGTCATCATCGTGTCTGCCCTTGCAGTAACGGGCGGGGCGGTCGCCCTGTGGCTGTCTGCCACGATCGGCGCCTTCCTCTTCTATGTCGTTGTCATGCTCGTGTTGTTGGTGCTTGTGATCGGCACACTGTTCTGGCGAGTCACGATCGACGCGCGTGGGTTCCGCGCCGTCTCCACCGTGGGCGTACCCCGCTTTGTCATCCCACTCGCGGACATCGAGTCGGCGCATGTCGTCGACGTGCAACCAGTGGTTGACTTCGGCGGGTGGGGGATCCGGTGGGGCGGCAAGCGTCGCCTCGGCATCATCTTGCGCACGGGTCCGGCGGTCGAAGTGCGGCGCACTGACGGCCGGGTTCTCGTCGTGACCCTGCACGACCCGCGGATGGCCGCAGCCGTACTCAACTCCCTCGTAGCGCGTTCGGTCCCACAATCCCCGTAGAATGACTCCACAAGCATCGATCCGGCCATCACCGGGGAGCCTTCGGAAGAGCGGCGCAAGCCGGGTAGAACCGAACGGGTAAGCCCGTCACAGCGCATCGAGTGGATCGGCTTTCGACCGACGTCGACGGCTGGTCAAGCGAGGTGGTACCGCGGCACCGGTTCCGTCGAGGAACCTGGGTCGTCCTCGTGCAGCACAGCACCCCTGCACAGGAGAACCAGATGTCGTACCCCCGTCACACCCCCGATGAGCCCGTCCAGCCGTCGCCGCGGTTCCCCGCGATCGAAGAGCAGGTGCTCGCCTACTGGAAGTCCGACGACACCTTCCAGGCTTCCGTAGATGCCCGTGATGGCGCGCCCGAGTGGGTCTTCTACGACGGACCTCCGTTCGCTAACGGCCTGCCCCACTACGGTCACCTGCTGACCGGATACGCGAAAGATCTCTTCCCGCGGTTCCAGACGATGCGCGGCAAACAAGTGCACCGTCGTTTCGGATGGGATACCCACGGCCTGCCCGCAGAACTCGAGGCCATGCGACAGCTCGGCATCAACGAGAAGCACCAGATCGAGGAGATGGGGATCGCCGCCTTCAACGCGAAGGCACGCGAGTCGGTTCTCGCCTACACGCGCGACTGGCAGGAGTACGTCACGCGTCAGGCGCGCTGGGTC
>CAYZHZ010000045.1:0-18483 GCA_964477625.1 uncultured Salinibacterium sp. | reverse complement strand
GAGCTTGGCCGCCTCGAGAACGCGGGTTGCGCGCTCGTCCTTGTTGACGCCTGCGATCTTGAGCGCGAAGCCCATGTTCTCGGCCACCGTCATGTGCGGGTAGAGCGCGTAGTTCTGGAAGACCATGGCAATGTCACGGTCCTTCGGCGGAACGTCGGTGACATCACGGTCACCGATGAGGATGCGGCCGTCGTTGACCTCTTCGAGGCCGGCGAGCATGCGCAGGGTCGTGGACTTTCCACAACCAGACGGGCCGACGAGAACCAGGAACTCGCCGTCGGCGACCTCGAGGTCGATTGCGTCGACAGCGGGCTTGGTCGATCCCGGGTAGAGGCGAGTTGCCTTGTCAAAAGTGACAGATGCCATGACTGTATTACTCCTTCACCGGCAGGTACGTGCCGGACGATCCGTAGTGAATGGATGCGGCGGCCAAAGCCACCACGGGCCATTATGGCACCCCGAACGGGGGCACTTCGACTCGACCGCGTCCAGCCCGCGGTTGGCCAATTCCCAGACTCGGCAAATACAATTCCTCAGGCGTGCTCATCTTTTCGAGGCCGCTCCCCGAATACCCCGAATGAGGTTCCATTGAGCAACGGCAATTCCGATCGGCTCACGAAGAATGAGCGGCGCGAAGCCGCCCGTGACAAGGCCCGTATTCTGCGCGAAGAGCAGAAGAAGAAGGACCGCCGCACCAAGTTCATCCTGCAGGGCAGCATCATTGTCGCGTCCCTCGCGATCATCGCGATCATCGCCCTAGTCATCGTCAACTCGGTCAAGCCTGCTGGCCCCGGTCCCGCCAACATGGCGAGCGATGGCATCCAGTTCAGCCAGGGCTTCGTTGCGACCGAAACCCCGGCACTGGAGCCGGGCGAGGAGCCGACCGCGAATGACGTCGAGAGCGGTGTTCTCAACATCCAGATGTATGTCGACTACCTGTGCCCGTTCTGTGGTGCATTCGAGGCGACCAACGGCGAGTACCTGACGAGCCTGCTCGAGAACGGTGGGGCGACGATCGAGATTCACCCGATCGCGATCCTGGACCGTCTCTCCCAGGGAACGAAGTATTCGACACGTGCTGTCAACGCGATGGCGTGCGTGGCGAACTATTCGCCCAACCAGGCTTACGACTTCCACATGGGACTGTTCTCGAACCAGCCCGCAGAGAACACCCCCGGACTCAGCGACGATGAGATGATCACGATCGCGGAGACGGCGAAGGTGAACGCGCTCGACGACGTCAGCGCGTGCATCAAGAACCAGGAGTTCAAGGCGTGGGTCTCCACCTCCAGTGCGCGGGCACTCAACGGCCCTATCCCGAACTCGGACATTGAGAAGGTCACGGGAACCCCCACCGTTCTCGTGAACGGCCAGAAGTACCCGGGCGCGGTCGATGACCTGGCGTCGTTCCAGGCCTTCGTGATCCAGGCTGCCGGAACGGATTTCAACGAGAACTCCACACCGACTCCTACTCCGACCCCCAGCCCCACCCCGGCGGGCTGATCGGAATACTGCTTCACCAGAAGGGCGGCTCTCGGGCCGCCCTTCTGCATGTCTGAGGTCTTCCGTAGGGTCGACGTTATGCATCTCGTGATGATTCCCGGCTTCTGGCTCGACGGCGACTCCTGGAACGACGTGGCGGGGCCGCTTCGCGCGGCGGGTCACACCATTCACCAAGTCACGCTCCCGGGCATGGAGTCGCGCGACGCCGACCGCTCATCCATCGGGCTCCGCGACCATGTCGACGCGGTCATCCGCCTCGTCGACGATCTTGATGGCCGCGTGGTGCTTGTCGGTCACAGCGGTGGCGGAGCGGTCGCGCACGCCGTCGCGGATGCTCGTCCTGACCGTATCGCGCGAGTCGTGTACGTCGACAGCGGTCCCCTCGGCGATGGGGGCGTCATCAACGACGAGCTGCCCGTTGTCGATGGTGAAGTGCCCCTGCCCGACTGGTCGGTGTTCGACGACGAGTCCCTCGTCGACATGACCGACGAGGTGCGAGCACGCTTCGAGAGCATCGCGATCCCCGAACCGGTCGGCGTCACGAGCGACAAACAGATGCTGTCGGATGACCGGCGCTACGGCATCCCGTCTACCGTCGTGTGCTGCGAGATGAGTTCCGAGGTCATCCGCGATCTCATTGCCAAAGGCCACCCCTACGTCGCGGAGCTCGCCCGGTTCAGCGATTACGAGCTCGTCGATCTGCCGACGGGGCACTGGCCCCAACTCACCAAGCCACAGCAGCTCGCGCAGATAATCCTCGACGCCGTCGACAGAGCCGACATACCGGCCTGATCAGGTAACACACACCGTCCCTGTCGGTCAACCGGGTCGAAGCCGAGTTAGCTTCGGTCTCGAGCCCGGCTATTCTTCTCTCTCGAATAGGAGGAACAGTGGGAAAGCTTGTTTATGGGGCGCCGAACTGGTCTGTCGAATTCGACGACCGGGCACTCGCTCATCTGCGCATCGTGATCCTCGCCAAGCTGCGACGCAACGAGAGCTTCAGTCTTTCGTGGAACATCGAGT
Source organism: uncultured Salinibacterium sp. (assembly GCA_964477625.1). Lineage (GTDB taxonomy): Bacteria > Actinomycetota > Actinomycetes > Actinomycetales > Microbacteriaceae > Rhodoglobus. Next base: position 15,957 of record CAYZHZ010000045.1, on the reverse strand, counting down.
CGGCGCACGGAAGCGGTCGCAGCTCCATCTGGATGCACCCCTCGATCCCCATCCAGTTCGAGTTCTTCGGCAGCCGCGATCCCGCGCTCAACCGCCTATGGATCGAGGCGCTCATGCTCGCCGCCAATAGTGCCAACGGGCTCGAGCTCACTCCCGAACCGACCACTCCCAAGGAGGGATGACGTGGCGATCGTCAACAGGCTCACCGTCGACGGACGGGACTATTTCTTGCCGGACCCGGTGGATGAACTGCGGGAGAAGATTCTCGAGGCGATTCGCGCGGGTGGCGGTTATGTGAACATCCCGCCGTTGCGCGGTGGCCCCGGCATCGACATCCTCTTCTCGCCGGGCATGCCGGTGACCTGGACTCAGATTGACGTCGGTGGCGAGGATGAGCCTGTGGCGTCGCCCACGACAGACGCGGACTTCACCGACATCTGACGCCGCCCCTTCCGGTGCCCGATCGGGCGGCGGTCAGCTCAGCAGCGCCTCGAGCTCATCCTTGGGCATGGGCATGCCGAGGAGGTATCCCTGCGCGCGGTCACAACCCACGTCGCGCACCATCTCGTACTGAGCCACGGTCTCGACCCCCTCGGCGACCACGCGGATCCCGCGCTCGTGCGCCATCTCGACGATGCGCTCGAGGTGCGCGCGTGCCTCCGTGCTTGCGTTCTGCACGAGGGAACGGTCGATTTTGACTTCCGATACGGGGAGTGACTCAAACGCAGCCAGCGACGAGTATCCGGTGCCGTAATCGTCCAGAGATATTCCTAAGCCGGTCTCGCGCATGCGGGAAAGGCTGTCTACGGTTCCTTCCTCATCGGGCATCGGCAGCGACTCGGTGATCTCGAGAGTCAGCCCGCTCGGGGGGTAGGCGTGGTCGATGAGGGATTTGGCCACGTCCTGCGCGAAGTCGGGGGAAGCGAGTTGGATGGGCGACACGTTGACCGATATCGCCAGCGAATGGCCTGCCTGGCGCCATTCGTCAGCATCCGCGAGTCCCTGCTCCACCACGAAGCGTCCGATGTCGCCGATTGCTCCCGAGTCCTCCGCGACCGGAACGAAGACAGCGGGCATCACGAGACCGAACTCGGGGTGCTCCCATCGGCACAGTGCTTCGACCGCAACGATTTCGTCGGACCCCAGATCGAATTGGGGCTGGTAGACGACGAATAGCTCCCCACGGCTGACGACTTCATGGAGGTCGTTCCTGAGGCGCTCGCGCATACCGATCACCCCTCTAGTCAGTCGGGTTAAAGACCCAGAAGCAACGTGTGCATATTTCGCGGGTTTCCGTGTAGTGTACGCAAGCTTTGCGGGGGGATGACTCTGACCCACCCGTCGTCTACGATCAGGTCTACCGGGGGACCCCAACTTCTGTCGGTGGAGAGAAGTTGTAGTGAAGTCACTGGAATCGGTCGACAGCGTTCGGCGCAACAATGTGACAGAGGCCGGGAACCGCCTCGCGCGACCGATGGTCTTCGCTCACGGGTTCGGTTGCAACCAGGCGGTGTGGCGAGAAGTCGCCCCCCATTTCGAGGCGGACCATCGGGTGGTGCTCTTCGATCACGTGGGTGCGGGCGGCTCAGATCTTGCGGCCTACGACGCGGGAAAATATGACTCCCTCGATGGGTACGCGAGCGACCTGCTGGAGATACTCGAGCAGCTCGACCTGCGTGACGTGGTCTTCGTCGGCCACTCCGTGAGCGCAATGATTGGGGTGGTCGCCGCTGGTCGTGATTCCTCGCGATTCGGTGCCCTCGTTCTCGTCGGGCCGTCACCGCGATACGTCGACGACGGTGAATACGTGGGCGGGTTCAGCCAGTCAGACATCGAAGGGATGCTGCTCACGCTCGACGCCAACTATCTGGGCTGGTCGAACACGATGGGTCCCCTCATCATGGGCAACCCAGATCGCCCCGAGCTTGGCGCGGGTCTCGCGGCGAGCTTCTGCAGCGTCGACCCGACGATCGCGCGCCACTTCGCCCACGTGACCTTCCTCTCGGACAACCGCGCCGATCTCGAACACGTCACCGTTCCCACGCTCGTGGTTCAGTCGCGCGATGACGCGATCGCGTCGGAAGAAGTGGGCGAGTACGTACACGCCCACATTCCGGGGAGCGAGCTCGTGGTGATCGACGCCAGCGGCCACCTCCCGATTCTCTCGGGCGCCCGGCAGGTGGTCGACGCGATCCGGGGTTTCCTGGGATGAGTTCAGCCGATGCGACCTCGCGGTTTGAGACGTTGTACCGCTTCGCCCCGTGCGGACTGGCGACGCTGACCCGCGATCACGACATCGTCGACGTCAATGAGACGCTGCTCTCCTGGCTGGGAGTGCAGGCCGCTGAGGTGGTGGGTCGCCCGTTCCGCGCGCTGCTCGACCGTGGTAGCGCCGTTTTCTACGACACCAGGCACACGGCAGTGTTGCTGCTCGAACGCGAGGTGACCGAGTCGGCACTGACCATGGTGCGCTCTGACGGCTCGAGCATGCCGGTGCTGTTGCGCGCCGCGCTCGACGTGGACGCCCAGGGTGATCCGGTGAGTGTGCGCGTCGCAGTGTTCGACGCGACGGCCCGCCAGGAGTACGAGCGAGACCTTCTGCAGGCACGGCGTGCTGCCGAGATCTCAGAGACGCACATCCGAATCCTTCATGACATCTCGAGCGCCTACGACGTCACCGCGACCGCTCACGATTTCGCCGAAACGTGTGTGCGCGTCGCTCGTGAGGCCTTCGCGGCAGCCGAAGTCTCGGTCATGCTGCTCGACGAGTACGGAATGCTCGACGTCGCCGCGGGTCACAACCCGCTCTTCGGCAGGGTGGCACCGATTGCCGAACTTCGCGCGACCGACGTGCCCATTGCGATCACGGTGGATGATGCCGAGTCGACGTATCCCGATCTCGCGAGAGGTCTTCGTGAGACCCGTCTGGATTCCGTGAGCATCACCCCCATGCAATACGAGGGGGAGCGCCTCGGCATCCTGGTGTGCTACTTCGCGCGCCGCCGCACCTTCGATGAGCAGTTCTTCGCATTGCACGACGCGCTCGCGAGGCAGGCGACCCAGGCGCTGGTTCGACTGCGGCTGCAGCAACAGCTCGAGCGGCTCGCGCACTACGACGTGCTCACCGGCATCCCCAACCGTTCCCTGCTGCAGTCGAGCCTGGAAAACGCGGTGGTTTCGGCGGACGAGTCAGGGCATCCACTCTCCCTCATTTTTATCGACCTCGACTCGTTCAAGGCGGTCAACGATCTTCTCGGTCATGTCGCAGGCGACCGTGTGCTCACCGAGGTGGCCGCGCGCCTGCGTTCGGGTGTGCGAACCGACGACATCGTCGGCCGGATCGGGGGTGACGAGTTTGTCGCGATCTGCGAGAACGCCGATGGGAGCGCGGCGTCCTCGATCGCGGAGCGCGTGCGTTCGGTCATCCGCGAGCCCATCGCGGGTCTATCCCGGCCGGTCTCCATCACCGCGAGCATCGGCGTCGTCACCTACGTTCCTGGTGTGGATGCACGTCCGAGCAGTGACGGACTGCTCAACCGAGCCGATACCGCCATGTACCGGTCGAAGGGCACAGGCAAGGATCGCGTCTCCGTTGAACCGTGACGGGGGGTCTCGTCAACCCCCTGAGGCGCACACGCGGGCTTCGCTAGCATCTGGCTATGGAGCCTGTCCCGTACGAAACGATTATTGACACGGACCAGACTCTCGGGGGAGAGACCGAGGGTCCGATCACGGTGAAGACCGGTGCAACACTCACCCTCGTGGGTGCGCACGAAGGGTCGGTCGCCCTCGAGAGCTCGGCGACCCTCGTCGTGCTCGGCATTCTGCGAGGCGGCCTCGACATCGGGAGCCTGGGGACGGCAATCGTGCGCGGCGAAGTGTCGGGCCCGATCGAGATTCGCGTCGCGGGCACCCTCGTCGTCGAGGAGAACGGAGCCGTGACGGGCGACGTCAGCAACTTCGGATCGTTCACCAACAAGGGAGTGCGGGAAGGATACGTCGAGGGCCGCACCCCGGATGACCGGCCCGGTGCCACCGAGATAAGCCACGGCCACGGTCGCTAGATCGGGGACGCACTCGGGAACTTTTCGGGTTCGACCGGTGTTCTAGTACTCGAGTGCCGCAGCCAGCGGCACAACCTCAAGGAGCATCATCCACATGACTACCGAGTACCGCAAGGACCCCGCCGCGATCGACAAGCTCACCCCCGAGCAGTTCGCGGTCACGCAGAAGGATGCGACCGAGCCAGCATTCCGCAACGAGTTCTGGGACAATCACGACGAAGGAATCTACGTCGACATCGTCTCGGGCGAGCCGCTGTTCTCGTCGACCGACAAGTTCGACAGCGGGTCGGGTTGGCCGAGCTTTACGCGGCCGCTCGACTCCAGCAACATCGTTCAGCACAGTGACAAGAGTTGGGGGATGGTGCGCACCGAGGTGCGGTCGACGAATGCCGACAGCCACCTCGGCCACCTCTTCGACGACGGCCCTGTCGCCGAGGGCGGTATGCGTTACTGCATCAACTCTGCGGCGCTACGGTTCGTTCCCGTGGACGAGTTGGAGAGCCAAGGCTACGGTGACTACCGCAGCCTGTTTACGACGAAGGAGGCCTGACCATGGCCACAGAGACCGCAATCCTCGCAGCCGGATGTTTCTGGGGTGCGCAGCAGCTGCTGCGTCGCCGCCCGGGCATCATCTCGACCCGGGTCGGATATTCCGGAGGCGACACCCCCAACGCGACTTACCGTAACCACGGTGACCACGCAGAGGCGGTCGAGATCGTGTTCGACCCCGCGGTGATCTCGTTCCGGGAGATTCTCGAGTTCTTCTTCCAGATCCACGACCCGTCGACGAAGGACCGCCAGGGCAACGACATCGGGCGCAGCTATCGCTCGGCCATCTTCTACCTGTCTGAGGAGCAGAAGCAGGTCGCGCTCGACACCATCCGCGATGTCGATGCGTCTGGGCTCTGGCCGGGCAAGGTCGTCACCGAGGTTATGCCCGCCGGAGACTTCTGGGAGGCCGAGGAGGAGCACCAGGACTACCTGGAGAAGTACCCCAACGGCTACACGTGCCACTACGTGCGTCCCGACTGGAAGCTCCCGGTCGCAGCGGCGTGACGTTAGCCTGAATGAATGACAAGGGCGATCGGACTACTCGGTTCGGTCGCCCTTCTTCGTGCGCTCGCCGCCTAGGACGACCCCGCCCCATCCCATGCCGCCGCAGCGGTATGCCTACTCCCGCGTCGCGCGGTCGTGGATTGTCACGAGGTAGCCGTCAGGGTCCTGGAAGACGAAGGTTCTGCCGAACGGCCCACCGAAGGGGGCTTGCACGATGGTCGCGCCCGCGGCGACGAGACGGTCGTGCAGAGCGGGGGCATCCGGATCATGCAGCCATAGCGCAACGCCCAGACCGAGCGGTCCGGCCTCGAGGTCGACGCCCCCTGCCGGCTCGCGAACGGCGAACGTCGGTTGTGTGTCGAAGACGATGGCATGCGGGGGAGAGAAGGGAGCACGCGTCAGGCCCACGGCCTGCTCGTAGAACGTGGCGGCGCGATCGAGGTCGCGAACCTGAAGGGCGATGAAGTCGGGTCCGGTGATGGCCATGAGTACCCCAATGTCAGTTTACTTACATACATCGTATGTCAGAATGCTGACATGGGCAACGAGTCGCCGCAGATCGGCTACCTGATCAAACACGCGCAATCCCTCGTGCATGTGCACATGGAAGACGCACTCGAACCGCTCGGACTCACGGTGTCGCACTACTCGTGCCTCTTCCACCTGCGTCGCTCGCCGGGCATCTCCGCGTCCGAGCTCGCGCGCCGCACCTTCGTGACGCGCCAGTCGATGAACGCCATGCTGCACAACTTGCTCGACCGCGGGCTGGTCGCGCGATCTGCTCAAGGCGAGAGCGGTCGTGCGCTGCCGACGGCCCTCACGCCGCTCGGCGCTCGACTGCTAGACGAGGCCCAGGCGCTCGTCGATGCAGTCGAGGGGCGGATGCTCGCCAACCTGACCGCGTCCGAACGGGTCGCCCTCGGCGGCGGTCTCACCGCGGTCGTGCGCTCTCTCGAGTAGTGGAGCCCCCTGTCGGATTCGAACCGACGACCCCCGCTTTACAAGAGCGGATCGGACCCTAAGAACGACGCTGAGTGATCCCGATTTCCGCATACTTCCGGGGATTTCGGGTGACTGTGATCACGTTAGGGTGACCACGTTTGCCCACGGTTGTGGGCAAAATGTGGGCACGGCGCGGCATTATTCGCCGACGCTGCAGGTGCTGTCCGACCATTTCAAGTCCAACTTCACGTCCTGAACGAACGCAGGTTCTCCGGAGGTCCACCAGAGCTTGAGCGTGTCGAGCTCGGTCTGGGTTTCGCGTGATTCCCGTCGAAACTCGAACACGACGTTTGTGGGGTCGCCGTCTGCTCGCGCCCAATCATCGCTGTCATCCAATTTCTGACGGAGGTACTTGCGAGAGTCCTCGTCGAGTGTTTGGAGACTGTCGCCTGCAGCTAGGGAGGCGACTCCAACGACAATCAAATCGTTGGTGCCGAGAGGTTCTAACTGGAAGTCCTGTGTCCATGTCTGGTCGGCAGTGACGGCCAACTGAACTAGCACATTCCCAGTAGCGGGGTCCACCTCGCAATAGCCGTCGCCGATCACAAATCCAATGCCGGAACGAGGCTGGAAATAGCTTGTTATCGCAGTCGCGACGAGTGTCGTGCATCCCGCGAGGAAGAGCACTGGTACGCCGATCGCTAAAAGCAAGTTTCGGGCGAGTCGCCCGCGACCGCGCGAGGCAGGTGGTGCTGCGGGAAGGTCCATGAAGTGAGATTGCCAGAGCCGGCCACGGCCGTTGCACGATGTGTCCGGATTGTGACCAGACCTCCACACTAAGGTCCGGTGGCGTACAACGGTCGCGCGGGAATCAATGATGGCCAAGGTCTGACGCAAGAACAGATCCGAGCTGAGTTTGGAGGCTGCTTGCTCGTTCAGAATGGGGGCGGCGGCGTTGTCGGCGCGATTGGAAGTCCGTCTCTAAACATTCGATCGACAGTCTGAATCGTTCGATCCGGGAGTGCGTCGCCCGGGTAGAAGGACTCGTAGAGTTCCTCGGCCGAGGCGGTGTCTTCGATGTGATTGAGCGTGAGCAGAACCGCGATGTCGTCGAGGTCGCGGCCGGGCCTGGCCGCATGGAGCTTCATGGCCAGCAATGCGTCGATGGGCGCGACTGCTATTGAGACGTTGGCATCGTCGAGTATGGGCTCCCAGTCGACCGACTTCCCAAGAGTCGGGATGAACATTGCGGCCTGATCGTTCAGCCAATCTGCCGGCCACCCTCGATCACGTGCGATCGCTTGAATAATCGGGGCAACTGACGACAGCGGAGAGATCTTGGCGTCGATGTCGGCCGTTGCTTCCCGTTCAAAATATGCCAGTCGAAGGGCGGCTCCGCCGACAAGCTTTATGGAGACATCTGTCACGCCCTGAGCATGAGCTCGGTGGACGATCTCGCGGAGGCCGTCTATGAGGTCCTGCCGCTCGAGTTCCATTTCTACACACTCTTCAAGGTTGTGCGCTCAATCAGGACATTGCGCTTCAAGAATTCTCGGGGTACTTCATCGAGCAGAGGTTCGAGATCGTATCGACCCAACTGCGGTGCCTCGGGTGAGACCAATGTCCGAGATGGGTCGTTGATCCAGTCCGGCTTGGGCAGCTTCGACTTGCTGAACCAATAATCGACCAATGCGGCCAACGCTGCGTCCCAGGCTGCTGAGCCTGTCGAGTGTGGCTCGGTAATACCCAGCACGACTCGATCGATTCCCTTGGCGCGCGCAAGGCTGTCCGAGTAGTCGAGGAAGGCACGAACTGCACCATTCGTTGAGGACGATCGAGCGATCCGGTCAGCGGTTTCCGCGGCGTCCGTTCCCACTCCGGGTATCGCAATGATTCGATGACCTGTTTGGCGCAAAAGGCGTTCGAGAGTGTCGACGGTGGGCACTCGCTTGCCGCTCTCGATTGTCGAGATCTCTGGCTGACTCGTTTTCGCGCGCGTCGCCAACTCGCCCTGCGTGATCCCGCTCGCTATGCGCGACGAGCGGAGCAAAGTCGAGGCAGCCATACGTCCATCCTTATATCTAAGTAGATATATCGATTGTAGACCGCATATTGCGAGAAGGGGTGTCCGCTTTGTCGCTCGCGTCGACGATTGTGCGCGCGGTGTGGGTTTCGCGCACCCGTTCACCCAGCGCGATTGGGTAAACGAATGGGCCGTCAGGGTATTCGTTTGGGTATTCACCTGCGGCGAATACCCAAACGAACAGCCGCGGGTGGTTCTGCCCTGTCCTACCGCCCCTGCCGAGCGGAGCTCGCATCCCAACCTCCCGCACCCAACAAGTTGTCCACGGGAGGTTGGGATGTAAAGCAGGGGCGCTAGGACAGGGCAAATGTGATGGATAGAGCCATGGACGGGCGGGGAGGAACCGAGAAGTCGGGAGGTATGGTTTGGAGCATGTTGGATTCGGACGTTCGGGTGGCGCTGAAGGCGAGACTCTTAGAGGAGCACCTGAGCGAGTCCGACACGACTCTTGTGGTTGACGAGCTGGGGCTTTGCGGAGATGCGCGGGTCGACGTTGCACTCGTGAATGGGTCGTTGTCGGGGTACGAAATCAAGAGTGCTCGAGACAGGCTTGACCGACTCCCCAATCAAGTCGAGACCTACAGCCGCGTTTTGGACTTCGCCCACCTCGTTGTGGCCGAACGACACCTCGAGCATTCGAAAGTCCTGCTGCCGTCATGGTGGGGCATCATGGTCGCTCGCGAGGTCGACGGGATCCTCACGCTGACGTCAAAGCGCAGAGCGCGTCCGAACCCTCGAATCCATGCCCCATCCCTCGCTCAGCTGCTGTGGCGCGAAGAGGGGTTGTCGATCCTTGTGCGGAACGAAATTGACCGGGGTCTGCGCTCGAAACCTCGCCACTTGATCTGGGAACGGCTCGCGTCAGAACTCCCAATCGACTCTCTCAGACAAGAGGTCCGCGATGCGCTCAAGGCACGCCGTGAGTGGAGAGGCTCTCCAACACGACATGGAAGTGCCGCGACATTGCGGCTTTCAAGTACGACCCCGCGTTTCCTGGCCCGTCGGCTCCGCTAGCCACGTCGGCTATATAGGCGTCCCCGGGGCTGAAAGCCGAGCCGGCGAAATAGCCAGCAGCGGCGACATCCGAAGCGAGTCCGATGTACTGCGGGCTCGGATTCACCTTTGTCGCTGCACGGTGGATTTTCCATTCGCCGGACAGGGCGTAGCGAATGTTGGGGATCGGACTCCACTTGACGTCTGAGTAGGTCGGTACGCCGACTCCGTAGTCGGCGTACGTCAGAGGTGCTACCGACCAACGGGTGATCAGGTGCGCAAAGGCAGCGGCGTCTGTGCGTGGAATGCTCCCAACGCTGGAAACGGGAACATGGTCGCCAACAAGAGCAGGGAAGCCTGAGAATGCGGCGACAAGGTTGCGCCAGTTCGATGCGTAGGGGAGTGCGTTCAGGGCACCGTTGGCGGTGTTGGATTGCACCGCAACGCCGCCGCTCACCAAACCTGCGTCGAGAACCAAATCAGTGGTACCCACCGTCGCCCCACATTCAGCGAGCACCGCATCAATCGCGACCTTCAAATCGGCCGGGAGCTCCTCAAGTGCATCTTCGCAGTCAAGTCGCAGTACCAACCCGCGGCCGTCGACGGCCACTATTGCGCGAACTGCGGCATACGTTTCAGGCGTTTCATCAAGAGTGACGACCGGAGCCGCCAACACATGCGCGGCCCGTAGCTCGTCGAACAGTGCCGTTATTGAAGTGGCCCAGTCAAGCGCCGCAGCGTCCGTGTAGTTGATCGGCTGTACCCAGAGGACGTCGGACGTCGAAGGCCACGCGCGGGCAAGCGAGCTCGCCTTCTGAGGCTCAATAACCTCGAGCAGGGGAACAAACCGTGTGCTGGGAGTAGTTTGAATCGCGAGCAGTTCGCCCTGTTTGGCCTTCAAAATTGCGACGTAGTCGGTAGTCGTCATTGACGTATTCGGGTGCACCATGTCGCAAACTCAATCACAATGTGACAGAGATTTGGGTTTAGTTTCTCAATCCGCTTTCGGAACGTTGATGATCCCAAACGGGACATGAACGCTGGGCACGACTTTCGAGGCCGACAACAAATGAGTTGCCTGGTCGTCGAAGAAGATGTGTGGCTTGAGGATTTCGAGCACGGACGCCTTCTCAACGCCGCCAAGGAAGAAGGCGTCGTTCACGGTTACGCCCCACGATTTCAGGCTGCGCAAAGCTCGCTCGTGGGAAGGAGCGTTTCGGGCAGTGACCAGCGCGACATGAACCCGTATCCGATAGCCGGGATCGAGTTTTCTCCTCTCCTCTTCGCGCCGTTGAATCCGATTGATGCCAGCAAGCAGGTTCACCATCAGGCCGTTTGGGTGAGGTTCGTCGATTCGCAAGACTTCGTTCTCGTGGAAGGCCTCGAGTCCGTTCTCCTGCATGACCCGCTCAGATGAATCGTCCGCAAGGACACCGTCGAAGTCAAAGGCGATTCGAAGGTCGTCGCTGTCATCATCGACGGAGGAGGTGTCCAGTACTCGGCCAGCTGGGTGGCCGAGGTGCACGGCCTCAACAACATCTTTCTCGTCGGCAGAGAGAAAGAGGGCCATGTTGAAAGCGGGCATGAACTTGTAGGGAGACCGACCCTGCATGAAGACCGCGCGCGAGATGCTCAGGTTGTGGTGCTGGATTGAGCGCATGACTCGCACCCCGGTATCAGGATCGTTCTTGGATAGAACAATCACTTCCACTAGCGGCGAGTCGCCAGCTTCGGAGAGATCGTTGAGTGAAAGCAGGCGACGAATGAAAGGAAAAGCCACGCCCGGTTCGAGCGGGTTGTCGATGTTGGCCTCTTGGTAAAGGCGGTATGGTTCCTCGCCCTCCGTTCGAAAGACCTCATCCGACGCTGACAAGTCGAAGAGCGCGCTCGAAGCGACTCCGATGACCAGTTGATTGCTTAGGTCGTAAGCCATGCGTGCCTCCGGGTCGGATGCGAGCATAGCTCGGTGTGCGCCGAAGTATCAGTTGGGCGCGCTCCGTCAGGTCGGTGGTGACCCATAACGTTTTAGACATGAACGAGGGCAGGTCGTTCCATGGGTAGCGTCACTCCGTACGAGACCGGCGGCGGGCGCCGGTACCGCGTGCGCTACCGCAAACCCGACCACAGCCAGACCGACAAGCGCGGGTTCCGCACGAAGCGTGACGCGGAGCTGTTCCTCGCTTCGGTCGAGGTCGCCAAGAACACCGGCCGCTACATCGACCCGAGCCGCGGTCGCGTCACCATCGCGCAGTGGATGACATCGTGGATTGAGAGCCGATCCGACCTTCGCCCTTCGACGCTTGACCGGGTGCAGGGTGTCATCCGCATCCACATCATTCCGACGATCGGGCATCTGGCGCTGTCGGACTTTTCCCGGCTCCAGGCTCAGCAGTGGGCATCGAAGCTGAGTGCGACGCAGAGTGCAGGCTCGGTGCGCAAGATCGTGAACGTTCTGTCGGGCGGACTGCAGCTCGCGGTCGATGACGGACGGCTCCCAGCCAATCCGGCGACGAGATTGAAGCTCCCGAAGCAGATCAAGAACCGGAAGAAGTTCCTGACGCACGAGCAGGTGGCGGCGCTCGCCGAAGCAGTGGATGCCAAGCCGGCTGGGGAGGGTTACGGCCTCCTGGTCCTTGTGCTCGCGTACACCGGGCTGCGGTGGGGCGAGCTGTCCGGACTTCGGGTGCGCGACCTCGACCTCGTTCGAGGACGCCTGGATGTTCACAGCACGATGATCGAGGTCAACGGATTCATGCAGGAGTCGACTCCGAAGGACTACGAGGAGCGATCGATCCCGGTTCCAGAGTTCATCCTCGAGCAGCTGTCGATCCACGTCGAGGGCAAGGCCAAGACCGACCACGTCTTCGTCAGCTCGAAGTCAGGAGCGGTGCTGAGGAACCGGACGTTCCGCCGCGGATGGTTCAACGACGCGGCCGAGAGCATCGGCGTCCCGGGTCTGACACCGCACGAGCTGCGTCATACCTGCGCGAGTCTTGCGGTGTCGGCCGGCGCCAACGTCAAGGCTCTCCAGCGGATGCTCGGACATAGCTCGGCGAAGGAAACTTTGGACACGTACAGCGACCTTTTCGACGAGGATCTGGACAGCGTCGCGGTCGCCCTCAACGCCGTTGGAGCGTCCCTAAGTGTGGGCAAAATGTGGGCAAAGCGGGTCTCGACTTCGCTCGACCACCGGAATGGTCGAAAGAAATCACCCTCTGACCGGCAGTACTCTCGGAGCCCCCTGTCGGATTCGAACCGACGACCCCCGCTTTACAAGAGCGGTGCTCTGGCCAACTGAGCTAAGGAGGCGTGGACCGGGTCAATGATACTGGGCGTGGTCACCGGGCGTGTTCAGGACCGTCGTCGCGCTCGGCTAGGGTCTCTCTAGTGTCCGCACCCTCTCGCGCAGCCATCGTGCTCGCCGTGCTCGTCGCCATGCTGTGTGGGGCCGGAATTGCCGCGCAGGCGCGCATCAATGGGGACCTCGGCAAGCAGCTCGGCGACGGGGTGCTCGCGGCCCTCATCTCGTTTGGCGTCGGTCTCGTCATCGTCGCGGTGATCGTCGCGATCGCTCCCACCGGTCGCCGTGGGCTCCGTCGAGTGGTGGGCGCGCTCGTCGAACGCGAGATTCCCTGGTGGTACGTCGCGGGCGGGGCGGCGGGAGCATTCCTGGTCGCGTCACAGGGGCTCGTCGCATCCATCGTCGGCGTCGCCCTGTTTTCGGTCGCGATCGTGGCCGGGCAGACCGTCAGCGGGCTCGTGATCGACGCTCGGGGCCTCGGAGCGATGACGCCCAAGCCGGTCACCCCGCAGCGACTCGTCGGGTCGGTTCTGGCGCTCGTCGTCGTCGTCGCATCGGCATCGGCGCAAGTGCGTGCGGATGTGCCAGTACTGCTGCTGATCCTGCCGCTCCTTGCGGGATTCGGCATCGGGTGGCAGCAGGCGGTCAACGGCCAGGTGCGCGAGATCTCCGGTTCGGCGATCACGGCGACATTCATCAACTTCGTCGTCGGCACGACGGTTCTGCTCGTCGCGACGCTCGTACACGTCGCATTCGTCGGATGGCCGGCGAGTTTTCCGGCTGATCCCGTGCTGTACCTCGGTGGCGTCGTCGGCGTGCTGTTCATCGCTGGCGCCGCCGTGATCGTTCGCGTCACGGGGGTGCTTCTGCTGGGACTCGGGACCATTGCCGGTCAGCTGTTTGCCTCGGTGCTGCTCGACCTGTTTCTGCCGGTGGAGGGGCACACCCTCTCGGTTGCTACAGTCGTGGGTGCAGCCCTCACTCTTGTCGCGGTGGGAATCGCCGCGATTCCTCGTCGGCGCGCGGGGACCTAGGCCCGCGAGAGGTATGTGTCGGCCGGGAAGCGGTGCTTCTTGCCCGGCTTGTCTTTCCCCTTGCCGCCGACATACAGCCAACCCATGAGCTTCTCGTTCGCGGCCAGGCCGTGCATTCGAGCCACAGCGGCGGAGCGCGTGTACCCGCCCGTGCGCCAGAACACGCCCCAGCCCGCCTCGTCGAGCAGGAGGCTCAGGGTGTGCGCGACACCGGAGGCGACGGCATCCTGTTCCCACTCCGGCACCTTGTGGCTGGGCTGGTGTACCGCGACGATCGCGATGAGCAGGTTCGCGCGCAGCGGCTTCTCGGCGAGTTTCCGCGCGTCGGATTCCTTGAGGCCGGCAGCGAGTGCCGTTTCGGCGAAGGCTGCGCCCAGGCGTTCGCGCGCGTCATCCCTGATTTCGATAAGGCGCCACGGATGCAGTGAGCCGTGGTCGGCGACCGTCGCGGCGGCCTCGACGTAGCGCAGCAACTCCTCGTGACTGGGTGTGTTCGACGTGACCTTCGAGTGCGACTGTCGACGCAGAACCGCCTCGAGGGCGCTCACTACTCCGCCTTGAAGTCGAGGGAGAGTGAGTTCATGCAGTAGCGCAAGCCGGTGGGCGTGCCGTAGCCGTCGTCGAAGACATGGCCGAGGTGTCCGCCGCAGTTGGCGCAGCGCACCTCCGTGCGCACCATACCGAGGGAGGTGTCTTCGATGAGCTCCACGGCGTCGGGATTGACCGAGTCGTAGAAACTCGGCCAGCCGCATCCGGAATCGAACTTCGTACCACTCTTGAAGAGCTCGGCTCCGCACGCCGCGCAGGCGTACAAACCTGCCCGCGATTCGTCGAGCAGTTCACCCGTCCACGGACGCTCGGTCGCGGCCTCGCGCAAGATCGAGTAGCGATCCCCGAGTTCCTCGCGCCACTCGTCCTCAGACTTCTCGACGTTGTAGCCCACTCGCTCTTCTCCCTCTCGTCGGACGAGACCGCCCACGGCCAATAAATACTGCGCCAATCAATAAACTCTGCGGCGTGCAAGAAACTTCCGTGATCGCCAAGTGTTGGCGCGAGTTGACGACCGCTGAACTCTATTCGTTCCTCAAGCTTCGCACGGACGTCTTCTTCGTTGAGCAGCGTGTCGACGATGAAGAGCTCGACAATCGCGACCTCGAGCCGACCACACGGCACTATTGGGTGGCGGATGCGCTGGGCGCCGCGGCCTACCTGCGTGTGCTCGTCGATCCCCGCCCCGAGCACAGGGACGCCGATCACGTCGTGGGCCGGGTCGTCGTGCGGGCGGATCGCCGGGGCGAGGGCCTCGCGCAGGCCCTGCTGGCCCGTGTATTCGCGGACTACCCGACCCAGGCGTTCCTGCTGCACGCACAGGAGTACATCGCACCGCTCTACGCGAAGGTGGGGTTCGAGGCGTTTGGGGAGGTCTACCCCGAGGCGGGCATCCCACACATTTCCATGTATCGGCCAGCACCGCCAAGTTCGAGGTAAGGCGAACCTAACTCGATCTTTGACAGAGCGTGCTTCGCGCCGTACGTTACTTAGGTAAGCCTTAGCTAACGTACCTTGGGAGTCCTACACACCGTGAGCACCAACGCATCACAGCACAGCTTTGTCCGGAGATGGGTCACGGTTGCGACCGCTGCCTCGCTTGTCGTTGCAGGACTCCTCGGAGCCGCGCCCGCGGTCGCGGATGACCTCGCGCCCGAGCCAGCACCCGTCGTCGAGACGACAGCGGCGCCCGACACGGAACCTGCCGCGGAACTTGCCCCGGATCCCGAACCCGCGCCGGAGCCCGCGCCGCTCGAGATGCCATCCGAGACGGCGCCACTCGTCGACGAACAGCTGCCCATCGATGAGTCGACCGAACCGGCGCAGTCGATCCAGTCGTTCTCAACACTCGCGGCGACCCCGACGGTCACGGTGACCCCCAGCAACGACCTCGACGTGACGGTGGCGAATACAGTCACGATCGAGGGAACCGGCTTCGAGGGCGACGGTGCCGCGATGGGCCTCTACGTGCTGCTCGGTCCCGCAGGCAATTGGGCCGAGGGAACCCCGCTCGCTTTCGCCGGCTGGCTGGACATGAAGCACGTGCCGGCTAGCGCCATCGTCGGTGGCGACTTCTCGACGACGTTCACGATCGCGGCGAACACTCTGACGGCAGGGTCGAGTTACATGATCGCGACGTCGGCCGCTCATGCCCTGTCTGCGACCAATCGCTCGATGGATACCCGCACGCCGTTCACCACGGTCGCCACGGTCGTCACGCCCCCCGTATCCACCGCAGGCAGCGTCACGGTCACCCCCACCACGGGTCTCGCCGACGAGCAGACGGTGACCGTCACGGGGGACTTCCCCGCGACAGTGCTTCAGGACCTCGGCCCCAACGCGGGATCGAGCTCGACCACGGCCGTCTACCTCATGTATTGCGCACAGCCGGCCGGAACTGTCGGAACCGCGGGCGGTCGGGCGACCGGGGCGAGC
>CAYZHZ010000044.1:0-18652 GCA_964477625.1 uncultured Salinibacterium sp. | reverse complement strand
CCTGGGTCGGACTCCCCGAGTTCATGCTCGGAGTCTCCAACTACTTCAAGAAGCACGAGTACGGGAACACAGAGCTCACGGATCTGCTCGCCGAACTGGAGAAGACGAGCGGCCGAGAACTCGCGAGCTGGTCACAGCTCTGGCTCGAGACGGCCGGTGTCAACACGCTGCGCCCCGCGATCGAGACCACAGAGGATGGCACGATCACTTCGTTTGCCGTGCTCCAGGAGGCCGCTACCGACTACCCCACCATCCGCCCGCACCGACTCGCAATTGGGTTCTACAACCTGCACGGCGGCAAGCTCATGCGAGACCACCGAATCGAGATCGACGTCGACGGCGAGCGCACCGAGGTGCCGTCCCTCGTCGGTGAGGCCAAGCCCGACCTCGTGCTCGTCAACGACGAGGACCTCGCTTACGCGAAGATCCGGTTGGATGATGCCTCCCTCGCCATCGCGATGGAACATCTTGAGGACATCGATAACCCGCTCGCCCGTTCGATCGTGTGGGGCGCCGCCTGGGACGCGACGCGGGACGCGGAGGCCAGCCCCAGCGACTACGTGCACCTTGTGCTGAACAACATCGCCGCGGAGACCGAGTCCACCACCATCCGCACCACCCTCACGCAGCTGACGACGGTCGCGCGGTACTACGTCGACCCGTCTCACCGTGCCGCGACCATTGAGTCAGTCGGCGACGGACTCTGGTTGCTCGCGACAGAGGCGGAAGCCGGATCGGATGCGCAGTTCCAGTTCGTGAAGTTCTTCGCGAACATGGCCTCGACCGACGACCACGTGGCGACCATCCGGGGTCTGCTCGACGGCTCGATCGCCCTCGATGGACTCGAGGTCGACACCGATCTGCGCTGGGAGTTGCTCGAGGGCCTCGCGCTCAACGGAGCGACAGATGATGCCGCCATCGCCGCCGCGCTCGACGCCGACAACACCTCCAACGGTCAGCAGGCCGCCGCGCGAGCTCGGGCGACGTTCCCCACTGCCGCCGCGAAGCGTGCCGCATTCGACTCGCTTGTGGCACGCGACGACCAGCCGAACGTCATCGTGCGCAACGTCACGATGGGATTCCTGCATACCAACGACCCGTCAAGTCTGAAGGATTTGATCGAGCCGTACTTCGCGATGCTGAACGAGGTGTGGTCGTCCCGCACATACAAGATCGCGGAGTACATCGTGCAGGGCCTCTATCCCGCACCTCTCGCGAGCCGCGAGCTCGTCGACGCGACCACCGCATGGCTCGATGCCAACCCCGACACCCCGGCATTGCGGCGGCTAGTCGTCGAGAACCTCGCCGGCGTCGAACGTGCACTGAAGGCACAGGAGCGCGACCGCGCCTCTCGGTAGGCTCACCAGATGGACGGATTCAACTGGGACGCGTTCTGGGCCGTGTGGCGCGTGCCCATCGAGGTGGCGGCGATCATCGTCGGCTCGTTCATCTTGCGCGGATTGCTGCAGTTCGTCATCCGACGGGTTGTCACGCGCGTCGTCAGCGGAGTGAAAAAGAAGCACAACGTCGACGACACGCGAGAACTCTCCGCCTCGCCGCTGGCAGCAGTGCGGATCGTGCAGCGCACGCGATCCCTCGGTAGCGTGCTGGGCAACGCCGTCACTGGCGCGATCGTGGTTATCGCGGTTCTCCTGATCTTCAACGCCGTCGTACCCGATGCCACTGGTGCCTTCGCTCTCGTGACCGCTGCGGTGGGTGCGGGTCTCGGTTTCGGTGCCCAGAACATCGTGAAGGATGTGCTGAACGGCATCTTCATGGTCGGCGAGGACCAGCTCGGCATTGGCGACGTCGTCGACCTGGGGCCGGCTACGGGAGTGGTCGAAGATGTCGGTATTCGAATCACTCAGGTGCGAGACGTCAACGGCACGCTATGGTTTGTGCGCAACGGCGAGATACTGCGACTCGGCAACATGTCACACGGATGGTCCCGCGCCATCCTCGACCTCGCCGTGCCCTACGACTCGGATGTCGAGGCGATCCAGGAGCGTGTCCTCGCCGTCGCGACCGAACTCTACGAGAGCCCCAAGTGGCGCCACCGGATCATCGAGAAGCCGACCCTGTGGGGCATCGAGTCGATTTCAGCTGAAGCCATCGTCATTCGCCTCGTCGTCAAGACCCGCTCGTCATCGAAGGATGATGTCGCACGAGAACTGCGCTGGCGCCTCAAGAAGTCGCTCGACGAGATGGGGGTGCGACTGCCAGCGCTCAACTCGATCTTGCTGAGCGGATTCGACTCCGCCGCGGGCCTGCGCAGCACGCGCGTCCAGCGCAAGGTAGCGACCCCGCTCGGCAAGACGATTCTGCCAACACAGACGAGCAAGGGTGAGAGCGAATGAGCGAACATCAACCCAACCATGTGACCCTGCGCATGGGACAGGGCGGCGACGCCGTCGAGTCGACGTTCTGGCAGCAGGTGGGTGGGCGGCCCACCTTCGAAAAGCTCGTGCGCGCGTTCTATGAGGGTGTGCGCACGGATGAGGTGCTGCTGCCGATGTACCCGGAACAGCCCGACCTCGAGCCGGCCGTCCTTCGCCTGACCGGATTTCTCGAGCAGTATTGGGGCGGTCCGACGACGTACAGCCAGGAACGCGGTCACCCCCGTCTGAGAATGCGGCACTTGCCCTTTAAGGTCAACCCGGATGCCCGTGACCGCTGGCTAGCCCACATGCGCGCAGCGCTCGACACCCTCGAGTTGCCGCCGCTGCAAGACGCGACGATGTGGGATTACCTGGAGCGTGCTGCCCACGCCATGGTCAACACGTTCGAGGACTGACTTCCCCGACGGATCCTCATATACCGATTCGGAATTGATGTCACAATAGGCGCGGGGCCGTTCCGGCCGGACCCCACTGACGTGATGCCGGGCAGAGTGTTTCGAACAGCAAGGATCTGGGATGTTCGAGGGCGCCATAAATCGGAGCGGTGAACCGTGAGTCCCCACCGGGGAACAGCTTCCTGGTCACCTGTGTCTCTCGCGACGATGCGGCACATACTGCACCAGCAGAAGGGGCCGAGGGATCTCCCTGACGAGGTACTAGCTCAGGCCGCTCTGGGTTTTCTGGTTCCGAACCCGAACGCCGTGCACTACGCCACCCAACGCCGCGTTATCGGCCAGACCTCGCTCGTGCTCATGACGATGTCCGCGATGCTCGTGACCGGCGAGGGGGCACGCACCCCCGGCACCATGTACATCACCTTCGTGCTCAGCGGGAATATTGTCATCACGCCGCGAAACGGCCCACCTCACGAAATGCTCCCCGGTTCCGCGAGCGCGATCACGGACTGGCGATCATTCACAACTCAGAGCACCGACGGCACTCGCTGCCTTCAAATCATGCTTCCCGAAGATCGGCTCGAGGCCAGAGGCGTGAAGGTACACGCTCCACGATTCAAACTCGAGGCGAATAGATCACTGCGTACCCCTCTTCGCGGATTCGCGCTGTCGCTCATGGACTCCTCGTGGATCGCGTCGTCGATCGGCGAGCAGGTCGCCGAGCGCACCATCGAGGATCTCGTTGTCGGCATGTTCCTCGAAGCCGACGGCTACTCACTGGATAGCGACGACCTCCGCGCGGGCCTGCGCGCACGCGCGATCTCAGAGATCGCTTCCCGCCACCGCACGCCCGAACTGACGCCGCTCTCCGTCGCCGAGGCGCTCGCGGTGTCTCTGCGGCACCTCCAGCGCGCCTTCGAGCAGAGCGGTAGCTCGGTGGCGGGGATCATCTCGAAATCACGTGCGGAGAGTGCGGCGATGCTGCTAACCGCCCCGGGCGCCTCGAGCTTGACGATCGACGAAGTCGCCAAACGCTCCGGGTTCAGTTCGGCTTTCGAATTGCGTGCTGCATTCCGCTCCACTTACGGCATGCTGCCCTCGGAATATCGAAACTCGGCAAAGGTCTCCGGCAGTTACGTGCCAGAGGAAGCGTGATTCCGCGCCGCGGCACCGAACGCGCGTGAGCGCGCTGCCATCATGCTCACCATGAGCAACTTCTGGGACATCCTCTGGACCGCATTCGTCATCTTCGCGTTCGTCGCGTACCTGATGATCCTGTTCACCATCGTGACCGACCTGTTCCGTGATCGCGCACTCAGCGGTTGGTTCAAGGCGCTGTGGTTCATCTTCCTCGTCTGGGTTCCGTACCTCGCCGCGTTCATCTACCTGATTGCGCGCGGTCGCGGCATGGCCGAGCGGCAGCAGGAAGCAGCCGCCACCAGCCGTCAGGCTGCGAGCGCGTACGTTCGCGAGCTGGCCGGCACCGGACCCGCGTCCGAGATCGCGCAGGCGAAGGCACTGCTCGACGCAGGAACCATCGATCAGTCCGAGTTCGACGCGCTCAAGAAGCGCGCGCTGGCGTAAAGGGGATCACGATGGCACAAGCAACGGCTGCTCCCACGAGCTCGGTGGAGACCAGGGCATCCTGGCTCCCCCTCATCGTCGTCGTTCTCACTCAAATCCAGGCGTCATTCGCGGTCAACGCGCTGACCGTCTCGATGGGCGGCATCACTACCGACCTCGACACCCCCGCGACAAGCGTCGGGACCGCCATCACCGCGAGCACGTTCGCGATGGCGGCGTTCATCCTGCTCGGCGCGAAGCTCGGAGCGAAATTCGGCACCCGCCTCGTTTTCCAGATTGCTGTCGTCGTGCACGGAATCGCCATGCTCATGGTCGCGCTGAGCGTGAGCCCTGCCATGCTCTTCATCGCGCAGGCCGCCTCTGGTGCTGTCATAGCGCTGATCTCCCCCGCGCTAGTGGTGTTCATCGCCACCAACTTCAAGGGCAAGCAACAGGCCCAGGCGATCGGATTCCTCGCCGCGGCGATCCCAGCCGCAGGAGTGCTCGCGCTTCTCATCGCCGGAGCATTCGCGTCGACGATCGGATGGCGTTTCTCGTTCCTGCTCATCGTCGCCCTGGCCGTCGTGAACCTCCTGCTGAGCTTCAGGCTCAAGAAGGTTCCTGCGATGCCGTCCGTGCAGATCGACGGTATCGGCGCGCTTCTCGCCTCGGTCACCGTCATCTTGCTCAGCTTCGGCTTCAGCGGCCTCAACTCGTGGGGCGTGCTGCTCGCGACGGCCAACGCGCCGTTCAGCGTGCTGGGCTTGTCCCCCGCGCCCATCCTCATTGTGCTCGGCCTGATCGGTGCCCAGCTGTTCTTCGCATGGACGCGCAAGCGCAAGGCCGAGGGGAAGCCGCAACTCTTTGACCTCGATGTGCTCAAGAATCCGTCGGACAAGGCAACGACCCTTGCCATGGCATCGATGCTGTTCATCGGCACCGCCGCAAACTTCCTCATCCCGCTCTACTTGCAGATCGTTCAGGGACGCACGAGCTTCGAGACGTCGATCGCCGTCATCCCCTATACGCTCTCGATCTTCGTAGCGAGCTCGGTCGTCGCGGGACTGTACTCGCGGTTCGCACCTCGCAACATCGCACGGGTCGGATTCCTCGTCGTCGCGTTCGGACTCATCCTGCTGGCGTTCACCATCCGCAATGAGTGGGAGCAGTTCTTCGTCGTAGTCGGGCTGATCATCCTCGGCCTCGGCCAGGGCGCAATCGTCGCGCTCGTGTTCAACACGCTTCTCGCATCCTCCCCCAAGGAGCTTGCGGGCGACGTCGGCGCCTGGCGTGGCCTCGTCCACAACCTCTCGGGCAGTGTCGGCATCGCTGTGGCCAGCGTCTTCGCGGTGACGATGCTCAGTACATTCGTGACGCTCGGAATCGCGAACAACGACGAGAAGCTTCCGCCCGAACTCACCTCTCAGGTCAATCTCGACAACGTGGACTTCATCACGAACGACCGTCTCGACGACGTGCTGTCGCAGACGACTGCCACGCCCGAGCAAGTGGACGCCGCCGTCGCGGTCAACGAGGAGGCGCGACTGCAGGCGCTCAAGATCTCCTTGCTCGCGCTCGCGAGCATCGCACTGCTCGCGACCATCCCCGCAGGACGCATGCCTGGCTTCACGCCGGGTGACATCCCCGAGGAGCTGTCGACCGGTAAGCCGACGTCCGACGCATAGCCCTCGAAGGAATCATGCTCGAGACAATCGGGGAGATCCTGCCCCTCGCGGTAGTGATCGCGATCAGCCCGATCCCGATCGTCGCGACGATCCTCATGCTCCTGTCGCCGAGGGCCCGATCCACCGGGATCGGGTTCCTCGTCGGCTGGGTCGTCGCGCTCCTCGTACAACTTGCGATCTTCAGCGCTCTATCGAACCTGCTCCCGGGCCCGAGTGAGGACGGTTCCAGCCCCGTCTCGGGCGCCCTGAAGATTCTGATCGGTGTGGCACTCGTCGTGCTCGGCATCCGCAAATGGACTGCACGGCCGGGCGAGAAGGATAAGGATGATGCGGCCGAGCCTGCCTGGATGAAAAGGATCGATACGCTCACCGGTCGCGGCGCGATCGTGTTTGGCATGCTGCTCGGGGCCAACCCGAAGAACATCCTTCTTGCACTCGCCGCGGGCGTCACGATCGGATCAAGCGGGCTCACGCTCGGTGAGGAGATCGGGTCAGCCGCCGCTTTTGTGGGGATTGCCGCGATCACGGTCGCGGTTCCCGTGATCGTCTACCTCGCGGCCGCTCGTCACATGCAGGCTCCACTCATCGCGGTCCGCACCTGGCTTGTCGCGAACAATGCGACCGTGATGAGCGTTCAGTCCCTGGTGATCGGTGTCGTCGTCATCGGGGCGGGCATAGGCAGCTTCTCGTGATCCTGGACCCCGTCATCATCTCGGTGGCCGTGCTGGTTCTTGCGGTCGCGGCATTCGTGTGGAATCGCATCCCCGTGGGAATCGTCGCCATCTGCGTGGCACTGGCCCTGTATGTGACAGGTGTGCTGTCTGCCGATGAGGCACTCGCCGGGTTCGGCGACCCGGTGATCGTCTTTATCGCCGCGCTCTTCGTCGTGAGCGAGGGCCTCGATGCGACCGGTGTCACCACCTGGGCCGGGCAGCAGCTCGTATCGCGAGCCGGTACGAAGCCACGCAGAATCGTCACCCTCGTTATGGTGCTCGTCGCGATTCTCTCGGCGCTCATCTCCGTTAACGGCGCCGTCGCAGCGCTCCTGCCGATGGTTGTCGTCCTCGCCATGCGCATACGGGAGCCTGCCTCGCAGATGCTCATCCCGCTTGCCTTCGGCGCGCATGCGGGTGCGCTGCTCGTTCTCACGGGGAGTCCCGTCAACGTGCTCATTTCGGAGTTCGTCGCCGACACCGGAGCACCACCGATCTCGTTCTTCTCGTTCGGCCTCGTGGGCGTTCCGCTCGTCGTCGGAACGATCCTCATCACCGTTCTCCTCGGGCCGTCGCTGCTGCCGCGGCGCACTCCCGCGACGGCGACGAAGGACCTCAGCGACCACGCGAAGACTCTTGCGCTGGACTACGCACTCGATGCTGAGCACGCGACGCTCGATCGCGACACGGGACTCACCGAGATCGTCGTGCCGCCGCGGTCTTCTTTCATCGGGGACGTCGTGTACCCGGGCATGATCACCGAGAGCGGGGAGCTCGTGGTCGTAGCAATTCAGCGCAACGGTGAGAGCCTTGAGCGCACCAATGTGCGAGCCGGCGACGTCCTGATCTTGCGCGGTAGCTGGGGCGCTCTCGATACCAACACCGTCGACCCCAACGTCATGGTTGTCGATTCTCCACAGAGCGTTCGCCGTCAGGCCGTACCGATGGGCCCGCGCGCCAAAGTCGCCATCGGCATCCTCGTCGGCATGGTCGTGCTGCTGGCAACCGGCGTCGTGCCGCCAGCCATCGCCGCTCTCATCGCGGCGGTCGCGATGGTGGTGCTGCGCGTGGTCACCCCGTATCAGGCACAGCGATCGATCTCCTGGACAACGATCATCCTCGTCGGAGGGATGATCCCCCTTTCGACCGCCATCCAGGTCAGTGGTACTGCCGACCTGATTGCGAATGCGATCGTTGCCGCCGTCGGTTCAGCCAGCCCCTACCTGCTGCTGCTAGGAATTGCGCTCGTGACGGTCATCCTGGGGCAGCTCATCAGCAACATGGCGACCGCTCTCATCCTTGCTCCGATCGCAATCGCTATCGCAGCGGAGACGGGGATCAGTCCCGTTCCCCTCCTGATGGGAGTGGCGGTGGCCGCGGCCGCCTCCTTCCTGACGCCCGTCGCGACGCCCGCGAACACCATGGTTTTCGGTCCCGGCGCCTACCGCTTCGGCGATTATTGGAAGCTCGGGCTGCCGCTCGTCGCGCTCTTCGTCGTCGCCGCGACCCTGCTGGTTCCCGTCTTCTGGCCGTTCTGATGACGACCACGTTCTCGCGCCAGGGTTACGAGAAACCCGCGCCACACCGATTCACCCCCGATCCCCCGCACCCTACTGTAACCGCACACGAACGAGGAGATATCTGATGGCATTCGGACGACGTAATCGACCCAGTCTCGTCGAGACCGCCGCGCGCACCGCGGTTATCGCGGGAACTGCCAACGCAGTGAACGGTCGCGCCGCTCGTCGGCAGGCCGCTGCGACGGCAGCCGCCCCCGCTGCGGGAGCCGCCTCGGAAGCAGCGGCCGTGAATGCACCCGCTGCGGGCGACGACGTCATCGCAAAGATCGAGCGTCTCGCAACTCTGCATGCGTCGGGCGCCCTGACTGACGAAGAATTCGCGACTCTCAAGAAGCAGGCAATCGGCGCATGACTCTCGAATCGCGCCTCATCCCTGCCGACTTCTCTGCCGTGCCTTCCCAGGCCCCGGAGCGAACGGTCGGATTCCTTGCCCCCACGAAGATCCCTGTTGATCTCGATGCGGTCGGATTCGCGATCGGCTCCAACGGTGAGGGAGCACGAGCGCTGGGGGTAGATTTCGCCGCCCTCTCCCGCGCTGGATTCGAGGGAAAGGCTGGGCAGACGCTCGTCATCCCTCAAGCGGAGGGGCCGGTATTCATCGCGGTCGGGGCTGGTGCTGCCGAGGCTCAGACGGCGCACGCGCTGCGGGATGCCGCCGCGGCGCTAGCGCGGGCTACCGCACGGTTCGCTCGCATCGGCTTCGACCTCGGGGATTCATTCCCGCTGGGCTCGGCTGTCGTGGGACAGATGATCGCCGAAGGGACGCTGCTCGCACGGTATCGCTATACCGAGCTGCAGACGAAGAGCACGGCCGTGTCGCTGGTTTCGGTCGACATTGTCACGCCGGCGGGCAACGCGGAGGACGTGCTGGCCGGGGTGCAGATCGGCGAAGCGACGGCACGAGCCACGAACATCGCCCGCGACCTCTCGAATGCCCCTCCCGGACACCTCACCGCGACCGGGATGGCTAATGCCGCAGTCGCGCTCGGCGCCTCGACCGGCCTGGAGGTCGAGGTATTCGACAAGAAGCAGTTGATTGCGCTCGGATGCGGCGGTCTGCTCGGGGTGAACGCCGGTAGCGCCGAGGAACCACGCATGATCAAGCTCACCTACAAGCCGGCAGAGGCACAGCACCACGTAGCTCTCGTCGGCAAAGGCATCATGTACGACGCTGGGGGAATTTCCCTCAAGCCAAGCGACTCGATGCACCTGCTGATGAAGATGGACATGGCCGGCGCTGCGGCCGTGCTGGGCGCGATGACAGCCCTCAAGGCACTGGGATGCACGAGTGCCGTCACGGGTTATCTGATGTGCACCGACAACATGCCGTCTGGCACCGCGATGGGTCTTGGCGACGTACTCACGATCCGTGGCGGTACGACCGTGGAGATCAAGAACACCGATGCCGAGGGGCGCCTGGTAATGGCCGACGCTCTCGTACTGGCGGCCGAGGAGAAGCCCGATGCGATCATCGACATCGCGACTCTCACCGGCTCCGCCCTGCAAGCGCTCGGCCCGCGCGTCGCGGCAGTGTTCGGGAACAACCAGGATCTGGTGGACCAGGCGCGTGCAGCATCCGATTCGACAGACGAACTCATCTGGCAGCTTCCGCTCGAGCACCGCTATCGGGAACAACTCAACTCGAGCTACGCGGACATCTCGAACATGGGTGGCCCGTTCAACGTCGCGATCACAGCCGCGCTCTTCCTCAATGAGTTCGTTGCCGGCATTCCGTGGGCGCATATCGATATCGCCGGGGTCATGCAATCGGAGAAGGACGACCTGTGGCGCACGAGTGGCGCTACGGGGTTCGGGACGCGTCTGCTCATTGGGATGCTTCTCGACTTCACTCCGGTGAAGTAGACATGTCTTCTCCGACACCGCGACTGCTCAGTTCTGGGCCTTTCCGATTCGGGTTCATCACGACGCTGGGCGTGCTCGCCGCCCTCGTGCTCGGAGCCGCGATCGGGAGCCTGGGATACCCGCTCACGCTCATCTTCTTCGCGCTGTTCGTGAGTCTGGGGCTGTACCCGGTTGTGCTGAAGCTCGAGTCGCTCCGGCTCTCACGCACTGTGTCGGTTCTCATCGTCATGGCCGCGTTCCTGCTCGTCGTCGTGCTCCTGGTATGGATGATCGTGCCGGTCGTCACCGAAGAGGCCGGCAAACTCATCCGCTACCTCCCCACCGGCATAGACGACATCGAACACCAGGAGTGGTTTCTCTCTCTCAACGAGTTCTTCGGCGGTGGCCTGCTTCCGTTCGTCGAGATGATCCGCGACGCCGCCGCCGATCCGAATGTCTGGATCGCGGTGAGCGGCGGAGCATTGCGGGTCGGGGCGAACATCCTCAATGGCACGCTTGGCGTGCTGTTCGTGGTGGCCCTCGTGCTCTACTTCGTCGGCAGCATGGAGATGATGAAGAACGCCCTCTACTCGATCGTTCCCCGTTCGCGTCGCGAGGGATTTCGCGAGATCGCAGAGGAGATCTTCAGCTCGGTGGGTAAATACCTGACCGGAATGTTCCTCCTGGCTGTGATGAACGGCACGTTCACGTTTATCTTGCTGTCGATCGCGGGCAACCCCTACGCGGGCCTCCTCGCGGTGTTCGCGGTGCCCATCACCTTCATCCCGGTCGTCGGAACGCTCATCAATACCGTGATCGTCACAATCGTGTCGCTCTTCGTCTCGCCGGAGACCGGCCTCATCGTGCTCATCTTCATGTTCGTCTACATGCAGGTCGAGGCCTATGTGCTCACGCCACGCATCGTCGGCAAGGCGATCAGAATACCGGGGCAGCTCGTGCTCATCGGCGCGATGGTGGGAGCGACCTTGCTCGGCCTGCTCGGCGCACTGGTGGCGTGCCCCGTGACAGCGTCGATCCTGCTCATCACCAAGAAGGTGCTGGTTCCCGCTCAGGACGCACGCTGACGGTGGGTGGGGAGATGCTCGGCCTCGTGCTGGTCGTGGTTCACCTCATCGTGGGTTTCGCCGCCGCCGTCTATATCGCGGCACGTCGTCCACCCGCTGCGGCGGTGGCGTGGGTCCTCGCGATCATCTTCATCCCGGTCCTGGGCCTCGTCTGGTTCCTGCTAGTGGGCGCAGGTCGACTCCCCCGGCGGCGTCGTGACATTCAATGGGAGGTGAGCGAGATGATTCTGGATCGCACCCCCGGCCTGAACGAGGTTAGTCATCGTGATGAGTGGCCGGAGTGGCTACCGTCAGCGGTTGCGCTCAATGTCGCGCTCGGATCCCTCCCGATGGTCGGCGGCACGCACGCGCGCCTGCTCCCCGACTATGCCGGCTCAATTGCCGCCATGGCCGAGGCGATCGATGACGCGCACCACTTCGTTCATGTCGAGTTCTACATCCTGGTGCGCGACGAGACGACGGAGCCCTTCTTCGCGTCACTTGAACGCGCACGAAAGCGTGGTGTCGAGGTGCGAGTGCTCTCGGACCACATCTCCGGATTCATGTTTCCCCGCCGACGCACCACCCTCGATTCACTGCGGCGCATGGGCGCCGAGTGGCACGCGATGCTCCCCCTGCGTCCGTTGCGCGGTCAGTGGCAGCGGCCCGACCTGCGAAACCATCGCAAGCTCGTGGTCGTCGATGGCCGAGTCGGATTCACCGGCTCTCTCAACATGATCGACTCGAGCTATCTCAAGCCCAAGAACGTGCGACGCGGTTTGCGTTGGCTCGAGCTGATGGTGCGTCTCGAAGGACCCGTCGTGCGCGAGCTCGACGCGGTGTTCGTGACCGACTGGATGAGCGAAACAGGTGAACTTCTGGACCTTGACATCGACCCGGTCGCCGTGGGGTCCGCCGCAACCGACCTCGACTCCCAGGTGGTACCGAGCGGGCCCAGTTTCGAGAATGACAACAATCTCAAACTGTTCGTCTCGCTCATTCATGGCGCGCGTCGGCGACTCAGTATCACGAGCCCCTATTTCGTGCCCGATGAGGCGACGTTACTTGCCATAGTCTCGGCGGCGTCACGCGGCGTGACAGTCGAGCTCTTCGTCTCGGCGATCGCCGATCAGTACCTCGTACATCACGCACAACGGTCGTTCTACGAGGCTCTACTGCGCGCCGGAGTGCGAATTTACCTCTACCGTTCTCCCGTCGTGCTCCACTCGAAGCACTTCTCGATCGACGAGGACGTTGCCGTCATCGGCTCGAGCAACATGGACATCCGATCGTTCAGCCTCAACATGGAGGTCTCGTTGCTCGTGCACGGTCGATCGTTCGTCGATGAGTTGCGGGCGGTCGAAGACAACTATCGAGCCCAGAGCGACGAACTGCGCCTCGAAGAATGGCTCGCACGACCGCTCCCCCAGAAGATCAACGACAGTCTCGCGCGCCTCACCTCGTCGCTTCAGTAATCCCGCGCCCTGCGGAGGGTGATTTCACGTCGTCGATCGGCGGGGCTGCGCCCCGTCCCGTCACTATGGATTTCATGCGCATCCTGTCCCGCCCTCTCGCTGTCACTCTCGTCGCCCTCGGCACTGCCGCCCTTCTGGCAGCGTGCTCGACGCCGGGAGCGGAGGAGCGCACTATCCGTGCGAACGACCTCGTCGGAGTGTGGGTGCTCGATCAGACCTTCGACTCCCCCGAACAACCATTCATCTCCTTCGTGAACGACAACACCTGGAGCGCATCGGACGGGTGCAACCGAGTTCAGGGCACCTGGGAGCTCGGCTCCGACGGTGAACTGACGACGACCGCAGGCCCGTCGACGCTCATGGCCTGCGAGGGCGCCCAGCTGCCCCTCGCCGTCACGCGCGCCGACCGCGCAGAAATCGAGGGCGACGTGCTCACGATCCACAGCTCGTTCGACTCGACTGAGACGGATCTCATTCGCTCGACCGATTCGGCCGTCGGCCCCCAGGGTCTCCCCATTGGCTACTGGGTCGAGGAACCGACCCCCGAATCGCCGTTCCTCTCGATCGCCGCAGATGGTCGATTCACCGGCAACGATGGCTGCAACACCCTCGTCGGCACGTGGGTCGCCGGCGCAGACGACCAGTCAGTGGACTTCGGCGGAGTGGCCGTCACGCGAATGGCATGCGAGGGCGTGGATCAGTGGCTCAGTGGCCTCGCGCGCGGTCGCGTAATCGGCGGCGTCATGACCATTGAGGCGGCGGATGGCACCGTTCTCGGTCAGCTGACCGGGCGCTAAACCGCTTCGAGCACGATGGCGGACCCTTGTCCGCCTCCGCCGCAGATGCCGGCGGCACCGACGCTGCCGGGGCCGGCGGTCGCAAGCGTGCGCGCGAGGTGTCCGACTATGCGGGTGCCCGAGGCACCGATCGGGTGACCGAGCGCAATCGCGCCGCCATGGGGGTTGACCTTCGTCGGGTCGATGCCGAGCGCGGCCGCCGAGTGTACGGCGACGGCGGCGAAGGCCTCGTTGATCTCGACGGAGACGAGCGCCGCAGCATCCACCCCCGCCTTGTCGAGCGCCGCGCTAATCGCGTTGGAGGGTTGAGCGTGCAACGACACATCCGGTCCGGCCACGAATGCGTGACTCACGACGCGCGCGAGACCGTGGATGCCGTGACGCTGCGCCCATTCGGATGACACCAGCACGACGGCGGCCGCGCCGTCCGAGATCTGGGACGAGTTACCCGCGGTTATCGTGCCACCGTCGCGGAACGAGGCCTTGAGGTTTGCGAGTGATTGCGGCGTGGTGTCGGCGCGCAAGCCATCGTCGACGCGCACGGTCGTCGAGCCGCCTCGTCCGGGCACATCGACGGGCGCGATCTCGTCGTCGAACACGCCGCCCTCGATCGCGGCCGCAAGACGGCGGTGGGACTCGGCGGCCCACACGTCCTGCGGCTCCCGCTCCAGCTTGAGGCTGGCGTTGACCTCGTCGGTGCTGAGTCCCATCGAGCGCAGTTCGAACGCGTCCGTCAGGCCGTCGTACTCCATGGTGTCGATCATCTGCACCGCACCGAACTTCTTGCCGGTGCGCGAGCCCACCCACGCGTGCGGTGCGAGGGTCATCGACTCCTGACCGACCGCGACGACCACCTCGGCCTCGCCCATACCGATCAGGCGGTGTCCCTGCACGACTGCCTCGATCCCCGAAAGACACACGGCGTTCAGTGTTATCGCGGGCGTCGTGAGAGGGATGCCTGCCCCCACAGCCGACTGTCGGGTGGGGTTTTGCCCCGCGCCCGCCTGGAGCACTTGCCCGCCGACGACCACGTCGACGTCGGCGGCCGAGACTCCCGCCTGTGCAAGCGCAGCCGTGATGGCGTGAGCGCCGAGCTTCGTGGCCGGAATAGTCGCGAACTGCCCGAGCGCCTTGACGAAGGGGGTGCGGGCGTAGCCTGCGAGGAGGGTGGTCATGCTGCTGTCCTGTCTATGAAGGGGGCGCCGGTCTTCTCGGTGATCTCCTCGACCGTCACGCCCGGGGCGAGGTCGACTAGCTCGAGCCCGGCATCCGTGACGTCGAACACGGCGAGGTCGGTGATGATGCGATCGACGACGCCCGTTCCCGTGAGGGGGAGATCACATTCGCGGGTGATCTTGGGGCTGCCGTCCGGGGCGACATGGTCGGTCAGCACGACGATTCGCGGAGTACCGGCGACCAGGTCCATGGCACCCCCCATCCCCTTGACGAGTTTGCCGGGGATGGTCCAGTTCGCAAGGTCGCCTTTCTCTGACACCTGAAGGGCGCCCAGAATGGCGATGTCAACGTGACCACCGCGGATCATGCCGAATGAGGTAGCCGAGTCGAAGAAGCTCGCACCGGGAGCCGCCGTCACGGTCTGTTTCCCTGCATTGATGAGGTCGGGGTCCTCGTCACCCTCGAAGGGGAACGGCCCGATCCCGAGGAGTCCATTCTCGCTCTGAAGGGTGACCTCGACCCCGGCAGGGATGTGATTGGCCACGAGTGTGGGAATGCCGATCCCGAGGTTCACGTACGCACCGTCGGTGAGCTCGGTCGCCGCGATCGCGGCCATCTCGTCTCTTGTCCAGGACATTCTGCTTCCCTTCAGGAATCCGTGCGTGCGCGCACTGTGCGCTGTTCGATGTGCTTGCGGCCGGGGGTGGCAACGACGAGCGACTGCACGAAAATACCGGGTGTGACGACGTGATCGGGGTCGAGGTGCTCACCCTCGACGAGCTGCTCGACCTCAGCGACCGTGACGCGCCCGGCTGTCGCCACGAGCGGATTGAAATTGCGCGCCGTGTGGCGGTAGACGAGGTTACCCGCAAGGTCGCCACGGTAGGCGTGCACAAGGGCGAGGTCAGTGACGATGCCGCGCTCGAGCAGGTAGGTGCGACCGTCGAAGACCTCCGTAGGCTTGCCCTCAGCAATCGGCGTTCCGACGCCCGTCGCCGTGTAGAACGCGGGAATACCCGCTCCCCCCGCGCGCAGGCGCTCGGCGAGTGTGCCCTGTGGCACGAACTCGACTTCGAGGTCGCCGTCGAGGTAGCGCTGTGCGAAGAGCTTGTTCTCGCCGACGTACGACGAGAGCACCTTGCGCACCTGATTGTTCTCGAGAAGCACACCGAGCCCCTTGCCGTCGACGCCCATGTTGTTGCTCACGACGGTGAGACCGGAGACTCCCGAGTCACGCACGACGTCGATGAGGTCGGACGGGATGCCCGACAAGCCGAATCCTCCCACCGCAATCGTCATGTCGTCGCGGAGTAACCCCTGCAGGGCTTCCGCGGCGGTGGCCTTCAGCTTCGACATCGTTGTCCTCCACAATATGGTCGTCCATTGACGATAGGCCCGCTCCGCAGGTCGGGCAATCCTCTCGATCGAACCGCTTGTCATATGATCGAGGCACTCAGCGTTGACCACATAGTGGACAGGACGATGGAATGCCCGAGCACATCAAGGGAGCGCAGGCGATCTCGCGTGCCGGCGCTCTCCTGCGAGCAGTGAGCGCGGGAGCCTCCCTCGGGGCTACTACCGCCGATGTCGTCGCCGCCACGGGTCTCACCCGCCCCACCGCCCACCGGATGCTCTCCGCCCTCGCCTCCGAGGGACTCGTCGATCAGGACACGCGCTCCGGCCGCTGGCATCCCGGCCCCGAACTCTACATCATGGGCTCGGTCGCCGCCTCACGGTACGACATCAGCAGGGCGGCAGCGGGCAGCGTGCGCGCCGTCGCCGCGCGCACGGGCGAGAGCGCGTTTCTCTCCGCCCGCCGCGGCGACGAGACCGTGTGCCTCACCCGTGAAGAAGGGAGCTTTCCCATCCGTTCCTTCGTGCTTTACGAGGGAGTGCGGTTTCCCCTGGGCGTGGCCTCCGCGGGCCTCGTCATCCTCGCCTTCATGCCCGGCAGCCAGGTCGACGACTATTTTCGACGCCACCCTGCCACCGACGAACAGTGGGGCCCTCAGCATTCGGAGGAGGCACTGCGCGAGCGTCTCGCCGAGACCCGCGAACGCGGCTATGCGGTGAACCCGGGACTGATCGTCGAGGGAAGCTGGGGAATGGGTGCCGCGGTCTTCGACCACTCGGGCCAGCCCTCGTGGGCTCTCTCGATAACGGGCGTCGAGACCCGCTTCCGTGACCGCGTCGACGAACTCGGCGCGCTGCTGCTCGAGCAGGCGCACGAGATCACGCGTGCTCTGCAGAGCAGGCCGCGGCGGGACTAGCGGGAGCGAGACAGAGTACGGCGCGCGTGGGCGAGCACCGGCTCATCCACCATGCCGCCACGAAAAGTGAACACTCCCCGCTCGGATGCGGCCGCGTCAAGCACCGCTGTCGCGAATTCGAGTTCCGCCGCTGTGGGCGCGAACGCGTTCCGGATGACGGCCACTTGCGACGGGTGGATGCACGCGGTCGCCGCGAATCCGCTCGCCGCAGCATCCGCCACCTCCGCCCTCAGCCCCTCCACGTCGGGTATGTCGAGATAGACCGCATCGATCGCCGCACGGCGGTGCGCCCCCGCAGCGAGCAAGACGGACGCTCTGGCGTACGCCGCCACGTCGCGGTAGCTTCCGTCGGCGCGTCGACTCGAGTGGCCACCGAGTGACGCGACGAGGTCTTCGGCGCCCCACATGAGCGCCACAACCGAGGGGTGCTCGGCGATGAGGTGTGCATTGACCACGCCTCGGGCCGTCTCACAGAGGGCGATGACCCGGTAGTCGGCGAGTCCCACCAGATCTTCGGGATGCTCGGCCTTGGCAAGCATGATGAAGCGGTACTCCGTCGCCGCGAGCGCCCGCAGGTCGGCGGCGTGATCGGCGGAACCGGCCGCGTTCACGCGCACGATCGTGCGGCTCGGGTCGAGGGGCGTGGCAGCGAGCGCGATACGAGCCTCCGCGCGGTCGGCCGGAAGCACGGCGTCCTCGAGGTCGAGGATGACCGCATCCGCACGATCCGCTGCCTTCGCGTAGCGCTCCGGCCGGTCGGCCGGGCAGAAGAGGATGGCTGGCCCGAGCTCGAATTCGTTCACGGCTGCGCGCCCTCGCACCACATGAGGGCGGAGCGCACCGCCGTGGCGACGACGACATCGTGCTGATTGCGCGCGGTGTGGCGCATGGTGACGATGCCCTGGCCGGGGCGGGACTTCGAGAGCCGGGCATCCTCGATCACCGTGTCGCAGTAGATCGTGTCACCGTGGAAGAGTGGCGCCGGAAACGCGATCTGGCTGAAGCCGAGGTTGGCGACGAGGGTGCCTTGCGTCACTTGCGACACCGACAGTCCGACCATCGTCGAGAGCGTGAACATCGAGTTCACGAGGCGCGCGCCGAAGGGCTGTGTCGCTGACCATGCCTCGTCGAGGTGCAGCGCCTGCGTGTTCATCGTGAGGGTCGTGAAGAGCACGTTATCCGCCTCGGTCACGGTGCGCCCCGGCCGGTGTAAGTAGCGATCCCCCACGACGAGTTCGTCGAAGTACCGTCCGCGCTGCTCGATGTCCGCCATGCTGCCTCGCCTCTCTACGCCGTCAAGCCGAGCTCACGCGAGATGACCATGAGTTGCACCTCGGTCGTACCTTCGCCAATCTCGAGCACCTTCGAGTCACGGTAGTGCCGCGCGACCGGGTTCTCGTTGAGGAACCCGTATCCCCCGAAGATCTGCGTGGCATCCCGCGCGTTGTCCATGGCCGCCTCGCTCGCAAGGAGCTTCGCGAGGCTCGCCTGCATCTTGAAGGGCTTGCCCGCCGCGATGAGGTGGGCGGCGTCATAGGTTGCCAGTCTCGCCGCGTGCACTCGTGCCTGCATACGCGCGAGAGTGAAAGCGATGTGCTGGTTCGACCCGATTGCATGGCCGAACACCACACGCGACTTGGCGTAGCGCAGCGCCTCCTCGAGGCACCCCTGCGCGGCACCCGTGCACAGCGCG
>CAYZHZ010000043.1:2805-18787 GCA_964477625.1 uncultured Salinibacterium sp. | reverse complement strand
GATCGTGCCGAACCGCTCCACGATCGACGCCACGAACGCGTCGACGGACGATGCCGAGGCCACGTCGACGGCAAATCCTGCCGTCTCGACACCGACCTCCGCGATCTCGGCGGCAGCCTGCTCCGCCGACTCCGTGCGTACGTCGCCGATGACAATACGGAAGCCATCCTCAGCCAGGCGCTGGGCGATCGCCCTGCCCGCGCCGCGTCCGCCGCCGGTGACGACGGCGACGCGGTTCTCTCCAGTGTTTCGAGCCATGTGATCTTCTCCTTGTTAGTTGTTCATCGGGCGAGAACGCCCGCGTCTATGGGCCAGTTGCATCCGGTCACCGTTCGTGCTGCGGGTGACGCGAGGAAGAGTGCTGCGGCCGCCACGTCCTCGGGCTCGTTGATGCGCTCGAGCGTGCCCTTGGCGACGAGTTCGCTTCGGAACTCGGGGTCGGCGAGCGCGGGCGCCGCCAATTCGGTGTTGGTGACGGCCGGCGAGAGCATGACCACCCTGATCCCGTGGAGGCCCAGCTCGATCGCCGCGGTCCTCGTGAGTTGGAGAGCCGCACCCTTGCTCGCCGAGTAGGCGGCGTAGTCCGCGCGGCCGCGCACGGCGAGATCCGAACCGATGTTGATGATGACGCCCTCGTGCTGCTCGATCATTACCGGCGCGACGGCCTGCGTCATGAGGAAGACCCCCCGCACGTTGATCGCCATCACGCGATCGAAGCTCTCGACGGTGGTCTCGAGGATCGAGGAGACTTCCAGCACTGCGGCGTTGTTGACGAGCACGTCGAGGGAACCGAATGCCGTCACCACGTCGTCGACCGCGCGTGCGGCGTCGGCGGGTGCCGACACGTCTCCCGTGATCGACACAGCTTGGCCGCCGAGCTCGCGGATCCGGTCCCGGACCGAGTCTGGTGACCTGCGCGACATGAGGGCGACGTTGGCGCCGGCAGCCGAGGCCGCCAGGGCGATGGCAGCACCGATACCGCGGCCGCCGCCCGTGACGAGAACGGTCTTGCCATCGAGCACGCCCGTGCAGGTCACGCGCCCTCCGTCGGCATTGCCGTCCTCGTCTCGTAGAACGGGATGCGCGCACCGACGTGGATGTGGAAAGTCTTGGAGATGAGGTACTCCTCGAGCCCCAGACGCCCCTTCTCCCGCGCGTTGCCCGAGTCCTTGTAGCCGCCGAATGGCAGCTGGGGCGCGCCGTCGTTGGCTGTGTTGATCCACACCGTTCCGCTCTTGAGCGCGCGGCCCAGGCGGATGGCGCGGTCGACGTTGGTGGTCCAGACGCCGTTCGCCAGGCCGTAGACGCTGTTGTTCGCGAGGCTGATCGCCTCGGCGTCGGTCGAGAACCGGGTGCTCACGAGCACCGGCCCGAAGATCTCCTCCTGGAAGACCTTCGCGCTCGCCAGCACGTGATCGAGGATCGTGGGCTCGAGGAAGAGACCGGACTCGTTGCCCACCACTGTCAGCTGGTGCCCTCCTGTCACCAGGGTGGCGCCGGACTTCACTCCGGAGTCGACGTACTCGAGCACCTTCTGCAGGTGGCTCTCGCTGATCATCGCGCCGATGTCCGTTGCGTCCTCGAAGACATCGCCCACTCGCAGTTCCTTGGCGCGCTGCGCGAGGCGGGCGACGAAGGCGTCGGCGATCGTGTCCTGCACCAGCAGGCGCGTGCCCGCGATGCAGGTCTCGCCCTGGTTGTAGTAGACGCCGAAGAGCACGCCGTCGACGGCGTCATCCAGATTCGCGTCGTCGAAGACGATGGTCGCGCCCTTGCCGCCCAGCTCGAAAGACAGGTGCTTGTGCGTGCCGCTCGCGGCGACCGCGATCTGACGGCTCACCTCGGTGGAACCTGTGAACGAGAGCAGGTCGATCTCCTTGTGCTCGGCGAGGTACTGGCCTATGACCGAGCCCTTGCCGGTGATCACGTTGATCACATCCGCGGGCACTCCTGCCTCGAGCGCGAGCTTGGACATCTCGAGCGCGGTGCCCGACGTGAGCTCTGCGGGCTTGACGACCACCGTGCATCCCGCCGCCAGGGCGAAGGGCACCTTCTGCGCATAGATCACGGCGGGGAAGTTCCACGGCACGATCGCGGCGACGACCCCGATCGGCTCCTTGAGGACGACCGCCAAGTCGGTGCCGTGGATCTGGTCGTACGCATCGCCGTGGATCTCGAATGCGAGGGTGCCCGCGTACTGGGTCAGGTCGATGGCGCCCTGGATGTCGCTGCGCGCGATGCGGATCGGTTTGCCCACCTCGGCCGCCTCGATCTGCGCGAGTCGCTCCTTGTTGGCCCGGATCAGCTCGGCCCACGCGAGCAGCACCCGGCCGCGTTCGATCGGAGCCCTCTGCGACCACACGCCCGACTCGAAAGCACTACGCGCCCCCGCTACGGCCCGCTCGGCATCCGCGATCGTGGAGAGCGAGTAGGTGCCCGTCAGCTGTCCGTCGGCGGGGTTGTACCGATCGGTGGTGCTGGCACTCTGGGGCGCCCACTCGCCGCTGATGAGATTGGTGTAGGTCCGGGGGGCCCGCTCGACGTTGGTCACTTAATCCTCTTCCTCAAGAATTCCGCCGGAAGGCGGGCAATACGAGACTAGCATTTTTGGAAAGGCATTCCAACTCAGCACGATGTTATTGTGGTCCCGCTGGCGCTCGCTGGGGATGGCCTCAAGGCACACTGCTGGCGCCGATGCAGGAGGGTACGTATGGCTAGTTCGTTCGAGCGGGGGCTTCAGATCCTCGAGTTGCTCGCCGGTCGCGAGCGTGGCATGCCCCTTCACGCCATCGCCGACACCCTCGAGATGCCTCGCAGTGCCGCCCACCGCCTGTTGGCTGAGCTCATCGACTCGGGCTTCGTACACCAGAAGGGCGAACTCGGTGACTACGTCCTGGGCCTGAAGATCGCCGCCCTCGGCCTCAAGCACCTTGCGGCGAACGATCTCGTCGGAGTGTCGCAGCCCATCCTCGACGACCTCGCCGAGACCTCGCGCGAGCTCGTGAGGCTCGCCGTCGTGGATACGGACGGGCGCGACATGCTGTGGGTCGCCAAGGCCCAGGGCATGAGATCCGGGCTTCGCTACGACCCTGAGTCCGGGAGTTCGGTGAAGCTCAGCTGTACGGCGAACGGCCTCGTGTGGATGTCGTACCTTCCCGAGCCCGAGGCGCTGACCCGGATCCTGGGGCAGGGCATCGTGAGCAAAGCCGACGCGGGGCCGAACGCGCCTCAGACCATCGACGAGTTGCGGACGCAGATGCAGCTGACCCGCGATCGCGGATTCGCTCTCGCGATCGACATGTTCACACCGGGCATCGGATCGGTGGCTGCCCCCGTCTTCGACCGCGATGCCGTGGTGGGCGCTCTCAGTATCGCCGGGCCCACGGTCAGGCTGTCCGAAGAGCGGCTGCTGGAATTGAGCGGTCCGCTGCTCGACGGCGCCGCAGCACTGGCGGACCTGTTCGCCCAGAGCGCTGGAAGCCTCACACACAGGTTCCCCTGAGCCGACGCTGAGCTCGCGCGAGATCACGCGGGCCGAAGCCGAACCCCTTGCTCAAGGCGGTGCCCGTGACGTACCCGGCCCCATGGAGCCGCTCACCACCTCGCTCGCGGCGTTGAGCCCGCCGAATCCGCCGCCGTCGACACGGAGGACCCGGCCCGGGGGTCGACGGTCAGGCCGCGGTAGGTGAAGGTCATCGCGTCTTGCCGATAAGCGTAGAGCGACGGCGGCGAGAGGGCGAACTGCTTGCCCCCCCCCCCCGTTGCACAGGCCCGGTCGCGTCGATGATTGACCACGAGGTTACTAAATCGATCTAGTAAAAGCAGGTCAAACTGGATAGAGTGCATTCTCATGCGCGAAGACACACCCTTGAATATCGGAATCATCGGCGGCGGTTTCATGGGACGCCGCCACGCCGAGATCATGCGATCGATGCCCGAGTACACCCTCGCGGGCGTGGCCGACCCCTTTTCCACGACCCTGGCCGACGAGTACGGCACGCACGCTTTCTCCGACCATCGGCAACTGCTCGAGTCGGGTCTCGACGCCGTCATCATCGCCAACCCCAACGACGCGCACGTGAGCACCGCACTCGATGCCCACGATGCGGGC
Source organism: uncultured Salinibacterium sp. (assembly GCA_964477625.1). Lineage (GTDB taxonomy): Bacteria > Actinomycetota > Actinomycetes > Actinomycetales > Microbacteriaceae > Rhodoglobus. The sequence goes on along the minus strand of CAYZHZ010000043.1, from coordinate 14,676 downwards.
GTGGCCGCGCTGATCGAGAAACCGGTGGCGACGTCACTCTCTGAGTTGCGTCCCCTTCTCGACGCATCGAAGACAGGCAGCCCGCTCCTGGTCGGACAGCACCGCCGCCATCACCCGGCGATCGCCCAAGCGCGCGGGCTCATCGACTCGGGAGCAATCGGGCGGACCGTCGCTGTCAACGGCATGTGGGTGACACGCAAGGCAGACGCCTACTTCGACGCCGAGTGGCGCCGACAGCCCGGCGGCGGCGTCGTGCTCATCAACGCCGTGCACGACCTCGACCTCATGCGCGCCCTGTGCGGCGAGATCATCTCGGTGCAGGCGAGCTTCAGCTCATCGGTCCGGGGCTACCCCGTGCCCGACACCGCCGCCGTGAGTTTCGAGTTCGAGAGTGGCGCGCTCGGGACGTACGTGTGCTCGGACGTCGGTGTCTCGCCGTGGACCTGGGATCAGGCCACCCGCGACGAGTCCGCCTTCCCTTTCAACTCCGATGCCTCGTGCTACTACATCAGCGGAACCGAGGGCTCGCTGACGTTCCCGCAGCTCGTGCGCCACCGCTACAACGGTGCTGCAGACTGGAACCACTCGCTCTCGGCCGACTACCTCGTCGTCGAGTCCGGGGATTCCTACACCAGGCAGCTGCGCCACTTCCACGACGTCGTCCGCGGGCTGGCAGCGCCGCTGGTCACCGTTGCCGATGCCGCGGGTACCATTGCGCTGCTCGACGCGCTCCAGGCCTCGGCCGATTCCGGCACACGAGTCAGCGTCGGGCTGGTGGCCAGCCCCTAGCGGGCCGACCGATCAGCTGAAGGCCGGATCGCGCTTCTCGATGAACGACGCGATGCCCTCCTGGCCCTCCGGCTCGAAGATGGTCTGGTCGATGAGCTGGGAGAGCGCATCGCGCACCACCGGCAGCGACTCGTTGAGCATCGTGCGGTTCACGAAGGCCTTCGTGATCGCGGTGGCCCGGGGCGCGCGGCTCGCGATCCCCATTGCCATCGAGAGGCCGATCGTGCTGAGGTCACCGTCGGGCACGACCTTTGAGACGAGGTGCGCTTCGAACGCCTCCTTGGCGGAGATGGGCTCGCCGGTCAGGGCGAGGTACTGCGCGATCCTGTTGTTCGCGTAGCTCGCCGACCCCAAGAACACCGTCGCCCACAGGCCGATCCGTGTCTCCGGCAACTGGAAGGTGCAGGATTCCGAGGCGATGACCACATCGCAGAACTGCAGGAGCTCGAGCCCCGCACCGAGTGCCATCCCGTGGGCCTCCGCGACGATCGGCAGGCGACTGCTCGCCATCGCCGCGAGGGTCGGCACCATGAGGTCGAGGAAGTACGTCCGGGCCTGCGAGCGCGCGGTGAAGCGGCTCGTCTCCTTGATGTCGTTGCCCGCGCAGAACGCCCGGCCGTTGCCGCGAATCAGGATCGCCCGGATCTCGTGGTCGTCCTCCGCCGACCTGATCGCCGCGAGCAGCGCCGTCCACTCCGCGGAGTTCAGGGCGTTGAGGCTTTCCGGCCGGTTCAACGTGAGGATACGGACGCGGCCGTCGGTGTCAGAGAGCATCGTTGTCACTTTCCAAGTGGCTTGCGGGGATGGGGCCCACGTCGTTGTACACGGGCAGGAAGTCGCACAGGTCGAGCACATCGCGTTGCAGGTCGAGGCCCGGTGCCACCTCGATGAGGGCGAGGCCCCTGTCGGTCAGCGTAAACACCGCACGCTCCGTGACGATGTAGACCTCCTGGCCCCTCGCCAGTGCCTGGGCGCCGCTGAAGGTGACATGGTCGACGTGCGCGACGAGCTTGCGCGCTCGACCCTCCTTGCGGATCTCGATCTGTCCGCCGCGGTACGCGACATCGAGGCCGCCCGCTGTGAACGACCCGCAGAAGACGACGCGCTTGGCGTTCTGGGTGATGTCGATGAATCCACCCGCGCCCATGATCTCGCCGTTGTACAGCGACACGTTCACGTTGCCCTCGATGTCGGCCTGGGCGAACCCGAGGAACGCGATGTCGAGCAGTCCGCCCTGGTAGAGGTCGATGATGTTGGGCATCGTCAGGAGCGAGTCGAAGTTGATCGAGGCCCCGAAAGTCATGCCCAGCGACGTGACTCCGCCCACGACCCCGTGCTCATTGGTCATGGTGATCTGGTCGAGCATCCCGCGTTCGTTCAGCACCGCGGCGACGCCGTCGGGCACACCCACCCCGAGATTGACGACATCCCCGGGTCGGACGAAGTCGGCAGCCCTGCGGGCCACGACCTTCCGCCACGAGAACGGCATCGACTCGAACGCCTCCGCGGGTAGCCGCACATTGCCGGCGAACGCGTCGTTGCGCTCGGCCACGTAGGTCTGCCACTGGAGCGGATCCTCCACTACGGCACTCACGAGCATGGCCGGGATATGGATGCGCTTGGGATGGAACCGGCCCTCGCGAATCTCCTTGACCTGAAGGAACGTTGTTCCGCGCACTCCATCCCTGCCGCGCCGCGCGGCCATACACGTCTCAAGAGTGTCGAGGTACGACGGCTCGTCGTCATAGGCGATGTTGCCGAAGGAGTCGGCCACGCTGCCGCGCACGAAGGCGAAGTCGATGGGGATCGACTTGTAGAAGAGATACTCCTCGCCATCGAATTCGACAACCTCTAGCAGGGAGGCATCAGACCGTGCGTTGAGTCCGGGGCCACCCAGGCGCGGGTCGACGAACGTGCCGAGACCGGTCTTCGTGATGAGTCCCGGACGACCGGCGGCGGTATCGCGAAAGAGTTGGCTGAGCACACCCAGGGGCAGGTTGTACGCCTCGACCTTGTTGTCGCGGATGAGCTCCACCATGTGCGTGCTGTTGCCCATGTGGCCGCCGATCACCTTGGCGACGAGCCCGGGATGGGCCAGGTAGCTCATCCCGCGAGAGATCTTGTCGCCCAACCCCATGCTGTGCACGATCGTGAGGTCTCGAGGGTGCCCCTCGGCAAGGAACCTCTCGCTCAGGGCGACGATGAGGGCCTCGGGTTCGAGCACGCCGCCGCCGGAGCCGGCAATGGCGAGAGTTGCCCCGTCCGGGATGAGGCGAACAGCTTCCGCCGGGTTCAACCGTGCCGAAGCTAATCCGGTCGGCAATTCGACCTGCTGGCTGTGGCTGACTACGTCCATGGGGCGATTCCTTTATCTGCCCTTACGACCAGGGCGCGTTCATACTAACATTGGTGAAACGGCATTCTGATTCTGAATGCTAATTCAGATTGAGGGCTCTGGTGTCGAACAGTGACAGATCGGTCGCGGTCGAGTACCTGGGATTTCTGGGCGCTAGCTTGCTCCGGCATGTGAAGCTTGCTGCCACAACCGGCTTCGACGCGGCAGAGATCAGGTTGTCGCCGGCTCAACACGCTGACCGCACAGCGGGGCTCAGACCCCGGGATCCCGCGGCGCGCGCACTCGCCACAGCGCTTGCCGACTCCGGCATGACGGTTCTCGATGTTGAGGTCGTGGCTGTCACGAGCCGCACCACTCCCGAGCTGGATGCGACGAGGCGTTTGGTGGACCAGCAGTGATCGAGATCGGCTGCGACGCTGTCATCTTCGACATGGACGGGACGCTCGTCGACTCCACCTCGGTGGTCGAGGCCCTGTGGGCAGAATTTAGCGAGCGCACCGGTGCGGACCTCCCTGCCGTGCTCCGGTTTGCACACGGACGCAGGACGGAGGAGACGGTTCAGCGGTTCACTACCTCGGCTGAGCAGGCCCAGCGCGAGACCGACTGGATGCAGGAGCAGGAGCTGTCCGTCGTGCACGGGATCGTGGAGATCCCTGCGGCCCGGAGGCTCATGGACGCGCTCGACGAAACGCGCATCGCGATCGTCACGTCGGCCTCGCGAGAGCTCGCCCGCCGTCGGTTAGGCGCCGCCGGCCTGCCGGTACCCGGCATCCTTATCGCAGCGGAGGACGTACGGGCGGGCAAGCCATCGCCCGAAGGCTACCTGAAGGCGATGGAGCGGCTGGGTTGCGACGCGTCCCGTGCGGTCGTCTTCGAGGATGCCGCGGCGGGCCTCGAGGCAGCGAGGACCTCGGGCGCCACGACTGTCGTGGTGGGCGGGTACGAGGGGCCGGCCAGCGCGGGCCTGGCCCGGATCCTCGACTTCGCCGGTGTGAGCGTCGTGACGCAGCAGGCCGGGATGCTCATCCGATGGGAGGGCGAGTATGCGCCTGCATGAAAACCGTTTCACCGGCAAGGTCGCCGTTGTCACGGGAGCCACGCGAGGAATCGGCAACGAGATCGCGCGCCAGCTCGCATCGGAAGGAGCGCGTGTGTTCGTGCTCGGCACCGAAGACACAAGCGTGACCCGGGTCGCGGCCGAGCTGAGCGCCGAGTTCGGTGCAGAAGTCAGCGGCGCTGCCCTGGACGTCAGCGATGAGGCAGCAGTCCGAGTGCTCTGCGAGGAGGTGCGGGTGGCCGCCGGATCCGTTGATGTACTCGTGAACAGCGCGGCGATCTCGGCGCGCGACCGGGTCGTGAATACCAGCCTGTCGACCTGGGAGAGAGTAATGGCGGTGAACCTCACGGGCACTTTCCTGATGGCGCGAGGGCTGGTGCCCCTCATGCGGTCCGGTTCGTCAATCGTCACGATCTCAAGTCAGGCGGGCAAGCGGGGCGAGGCGCTCGTTGCAGCCTATGCGGCTTCGAAGGCGGGCCAATTGGGCCTCACGAAGAGCCTCGCCAGGGAGCTTGCTCCGGGCATCCGTGTCAATGCGATCTGTCCGGGCATAGTCGAGACATCCCTGATGCTCGAGCACTACGAGGCGCTCGCCTCTCTCGACGGCCGGTCGGTGGACGAGGTGCGAGCTGAACTGATCTCGGCGGTTCCCCTCGGCCGGCCCCAGGAAGCGCACAGCATTGCACGGCTCGCCCTCTTCTTGGCGAGCGACGACGCACGCGACCTCACCGGGCAAGCCCTGGATGCCAGCGGTGGATTGGTCATGGCATGAGCAAGGAGACTAGGGACCAAGCCGTGATGCGGAAGACAGGGCTCCTCGGGCGAGGGATCAGCTACTCGCTCAGTCCGTCACTGCATGTGGGCGCTGCGCGTCGAATCGGGCTCTCGGTGTCGTACGTTTTGCTGGACATGCCCCGCGGCGCGTCGGACTCCGCGACAGTACGTGACGCCCTGAAGCGATGCCGCGACGAGGGCTTTGTTGGACTGAATATCACGCAGCCATTCAAGGAGGACGTGATCCCCCTCCTCGATCACGTGGATGACGTGGCGCTGCTACTCAACGCGGTAAACACCATCCGATTCGACGACGGTTCGGCACGGGGCTACAACACCGACAGTTACGGATTTGGCATGGAGCTCGCGGTCGCGGCGAACGACATCTCGCGTGTCGTCCAGTTCGGCGCGGGCGGTGCGGGTGCGGCGACCGCCCATGCCGCGCTCGTAGCCGGCGCCCAGGAACTGCACATTCTCGACCCTCGAGTGGAACGCGCCGAGCTCCTCGCGCAGCGCCTCAGCGCCCATTTCCCCTCACGAACCGTGCAAGCAGGCACACTGGCGTCGGCCGAGGAGGCCATGGGCACGCCCGCAGGCGTGATCAACGCGAGCACCCAGGGCTCGTCGGCTCACCGTGACTCCCCCGTGCCCGCGCACCTTTTGCGCAGCGCGCTGTGGGTGGCCGACGTGATCTACGCGCCGCCCCTGAGCGATCTCGTACGCGATGCCCGCGTGCGTCAGATCCCGGCCACGAATGGGGGGCTCATGCTCGTGCACCAGGCCGCGCGGTCATTCGAGCTCTTCCACGACATCGCCCCTGATCCCGACGAGATGTGGCAACAGTTCGTGCAGCTGACGGGCGGCCGCTGATGCGCCCGTCCATCGCCACGGTGTGCATGAGCGGCACGCTCGAGGAGAAGGTGGAGGCGGCCGCCGAGGCCGGCTTCGCGGGGGTCGAGATCATGGATGCCGATGTGGTCTCCAGCAAGCGAAGCCCCGTGGGCATCCGACGCTTCGTCGAGTCACTGGGAATGCGCGTGGAAATCTTCCAACCCTTCCGCGACTTCGAGGGCGTAGGTGCCGAGCAGTTCGAGAGGAACATCCGTCGCGCGAAGGCGAAACTGGATGTCGCCGCTGAGCTCGGGGCACCGCTGATGCTCCTCTGCTCCAATGTGGCATCTGCCACCCTCGATGACGACGGCCTCGTCGCCTCGCAGCTGAATCGACTCGGAGACCTCGCCCAGCAACGGGGGCTGCTGGTCGCCTACGAGGCTCTGGCCTGGGGGCGGTTCGTCTCGACCTTTGACCACGCCTGGCGGCTGGCCGACAGGGCGGACCACCCGGCGATCGGGACCTGCCTCGACAGCTTCCACATCTTCGCGGCCGGCAGCGATCTCGAACTCGCGCTGGATCTCCCAGCAGATCGACTGTTCTTCTGCCAGGTCGCCGACGCTCGCGCGCTCTCGATGGACGCGCTGTCATGGAGCCGCCATCATCGCCTCTTCCCCGGTCAGGGGTCGTTCGATCTGACGCGATTCGTCTCAGTGCTGCAGCGAGTCGGGTACATCGGGCCGTTGTCGATCGAGGTGTTCAACGATGTGTTCAGGCAGTCCGACGCTCGGCGCACCGCGGTGGACGCCCTGCGCTCCCTGAGATATCTCGAGGAGACCGTGACGACCGACCGGACCCATCTCGTCGGTGCGCCCGCCCACCCCGCGGTGGACTTCATCGAGCTGCGCGGAGCCGAGTCCGCCACCACGAGCGCGCTAAGCGCCCTCGGCTTCGTCGGGCACGGCAGGCATGCGTCGAAGGATGTCACGCTGTGGTCGCAGGGCGATGTCGCCATCGTCGTCAACCAGCACCCCCTTGCGCTCTCGCCCAGCGACAGGACCGCCCTTACGGGGGTGGGCTTCCAGGTTGACGACGCCCGCCGTCGCGCCGACCGCGCCGACGAGCTACTCGCCCGGCGCGTCACAAGGACCCAGCGCGCCGGCGAGGACGTACTGTACGGGATGCTCGCCCCCGATTCCAGCGAGATGTACCTCTCCGACGAGGCTGTGCGCTCCAACGGATGGCGGGAGGAGTTCCCGTCTGTCGAGCCCAACGCGGGCGTGGGTGTTCACGGCATCGACCACATCTCGCTGTCGCAGTCGTGGGAGCACTTCGACGAGGCAGTCCTCTTCTACCGCTCGATGCTCGGCTTGGAACCCGCGGAACTCGTCGATATCGCCGACCAGCGCGGCCTGGTTTCCAGCCTCGCGATGGAGAGCGCGGATCGGGCCACGCGGGTCGTTCTGACGGTCAATCCGATCGGTCACAGCGAGGGTTCAAACACGATGCCCCCGCACCACGTTGCTTTCGCGGTAACCGACATTCTTGCGACGGCCGATGCCCTCGCCGCTCGCGGGGCATCCCGGCTGGAGATACCGTCGAACTACTTTGACGATCTCCAGGCACGGTTTGACCTCGGTGACGAGACGCTCGAGGCCCTGCGATCCCGGCACATCCTCTACGACCGGGACGCCGACGGCGAGTTCTGGCAGCTCTACACACCCCACGTCGGCGACATCTTCTTCGAGTTCGTGCAGCGACGGGGTGGGTACGACGGCTACGGGGCACCCAATGCGTCGGTACGACGGGCGGCTCAACAATCGGTATCCCGTAATGCTTAGGCCGACGGCATGACGACCCCCGATTTCGTCCTGGCGCGCCGCAAGTCGGTCGGACATCGGCCTCTGGTCACAGGGCGTCGTGTATCGGCGGGACCCTGCGGATTTCGAGCAGCCCATTGCGGTGGCTCTCTTGTGCGCGATCACACCTCGCCGATTGCTTGGCCGAGTTGGAGATACATGCGGCTGACCACTTCGTGGTCCACGCCGTATTTGACCCATTGCCCTCTGCGGACTTCGTCCATGGGCGGGTCGGTGGTGAGCAGGCCGGCTTGGACCATCGGCCTCAGTGACGCGGCGATCGTAGGCACCGGAATATCGAGCGCAGCCGCGATCTCGGCGCGGGAAGCCGGGCCGTGTACGCGCAGGTACCCGATGATGCCAGCACGGACGAGATTGCCCAGAGCTTTGATGGGATCCTCCAGCCATTCGGTCCATCCCCCTGGGCTCGGTGTCACGCGTCTAGACATGCTGCCCATCCTTCCGCATCGGGCTACTGACGCCGCCAACTTCCAAGTGGATGTGTTGACTATTCACTTCTCCGAGTGTATGTCTTTAACATTCACTAACGCAAGCAACACATCGGAGGTCCACCCGGACCGCTAGGGATGGAGGCCAATATGATCAGGGGCTCGCGTCATAGGGGGCTGATCGCGAAATTTGTGGTCGGCGCGCTAGCGCTGGTTGCAGTGGTGATTGCCGTGCTCCTGTTCGGAAGAGAGGCCGGCGGCGGTGCGGGGCCCACGCCGATCGCATCTGAACGGCTCGGCACCGCTTCGCCGTCGTCGCCCACTACCGGCGACAAAGACGTGGTCGACCGAGAAGTAGCCGACCGTGGCTGGGTGCCTGAACCAATTACGCAAGCCGCTGACGCTTACGCGCGGGCCGCGTTGGAGGCGGCTGGCACGTTCGATACGCGCCTGGCCACGCGCGCCGAGTGGGTGGCCTGGCTGGGTAGCTGGTTTACGCCGAGCCCGCTGTACGACGACGAGCAGGACGCGCTGGATCAGATGGCCGGGTACAAGGCAGAAATTAACCAGAGCGTGGTCCTCCCTCAAGCGCGCTGGGATAACCTAGCGAGCGAAGACGGCCACGTAAGTGCTCGCGTGGATGGTGATCTCGAGTACCTCGATCTGCCCGAGGCTACGCAGAAGAATGTGCGCACCGCGACAGCGAATGTGGTCATGACCTACACGACTTCCGCTGACACCGGCGGTGGCGAGGTCTCCTACGACCAGACCGTTCGCGTGAGTGTGCAGGTTGTCTGTGGCGGCGCGAGTGTGCCCGCGCCGAACTCGGCTCAGCAAGCGGGTGACTGCAAGGTGGTTCGCTTCTTCGACGCGGCGGTGGGGTGACATGGCACAGCACATGCTCCTGCTAGCTGCGGCGAGGTCGAAGACGGTGCGCCGCCTTGTCGGTGCCGTCGTCGGTCTGCTTCTGGTGCTGGTCCTGGGGATCGTCGTGCCGCTCATAGCTGTTCCGGCAATTATCGCCGGGCCCAGCATGTTGAACGCCGGCGAGGGGCTGCCCACGGTCGTGGGCGAGTGGGGTTATCCGTTGGCCGGAAGCTACTTCACGAGTGACGGATTCGGATGGCGCGACGTCGGCGACTGTTCCTACTGCAGTGCCGACCATAAGGGCTTCGACATGTCGCAGGAGTGCGGCGCGACGGTCTACGCCGCAGGCCCGGGCACGGTGGTCCGAGCGGGAGCATGGGGAACCTTCGGCAACGCCGTGCAAATCGACCACGGCGGCGGTGTCACCACGATCTACGCCCACATGCTGTGGGATTCACTCTCGGTCGAATCCGGACAGAACATCGTGGCCGGTATCCCCCTTGGGCTTGAGGGAAGCACCGGCGCATCGACCGGCTGCCACCTGCACTTTGAAGTCCGCGTCGGAGGCGTCGCGATCGACCCGGAACCATTCATGGCCGAACGTGGCCTGCCCCTGCGATAACCGATCACTGACAGGAGAACCATGCGCACCATCCACATCCCCTCCCGTACCGACGTCGATGTCCCCGACATCGGCCCGGACTTCTCGGCCCCATTCTTCGCTGGACTACAGGTCATCGCGTCCTACCTTCTCGGCGGCGCAATGATCCTCGTGTTCATCATGCTCGTCGTCGCAGGAGCCGCCCTTGCATTCCGAGGACTGTCCCCCGAGCGGGTACGGACCTGGGCAGGCGAGAACATCGCATGGATCTTCATCGCGGCCGCGGTGCTCGGTGCCGCCAGCGGCCTCTTCCAGTGGTTCGTGAACTTCGACTTCGGATTCTGACAATGCCCAGCGCCTTCGCCTCCGCATTGGGGTTGTTCCTGATGTGCGTAGCCACACTCGGTCCTTCGCCCGCTGCGGCCGCCGTTGAACTAGCGGCCCCCGCGGCGGCGAGCGCCGGGTCGGATGCCGTGTCGGGGGCGTCCTGGTCGGCACCTGCGTTCCCGGTGGATTGCGAAGTCGCGAGCGGGCAGATTAGTTGCACACCGGACGACCCGGCGGCGGTTCGGGCGCAGCAATGCTTCATCGGGGTCCCGTTCGACGGTGGCACGGCGATGGTGTGCACAACCTTCGACGGACACCACGAGGCTTTACGGGCTGCCGGAGGGCGCGCGGTGTTGGTCTCCTACGGCTGCAACCTCGGCGACCTCGTGTGCTCCACGTTCGAGAACTTCGGCCGCGGTATGGCGCTCGGCGCCACCGCGGCCGCGTTCGCAATGTCCAACAGCATTTCCTTCGACACCGACTCGACGTTGTGGTCAGCGGCGGTAGGTGAGTGGTCGTTCTGGCATTGGGCGGTGCTCGTGATCCTGTTCGCAGCGATGGTGTGGGCGATCGCCGCGGCAGTTGTCTCCCGCGACCATGAGCAACTCGTCGCTGCGCTCGTTCGCTCGTTCATCGCCGTGCCGGCGGTCCCGCTGACCCTGTGGACGATCGGACATCTCGTGAACGCCCTCGACGACATGACCTGGTACATGCTGAACCGGGACGGCCCAGGCGCACTATTCATCACCTTGCAGAAGGTGATGTGGGCCGGAGGGCAGGCAAACTACTTCTTCGCATTCCTGATCCACGGACTCCTACTGCTCGGGATGCTGCTGCTGGTGTTCGTGTTCATGTTCCGCAATCTCGCCCTCGCGGTACTGATCGCGGTCGGGCCGGTCGCGTGGATGCTCTTCCCGATCCGGACGCTGGGTCCGCAATGGGTCATCCGATACGTCTCCGCGGTAGCCGCACTGCTGCTCACCGGACCGCTGACGATCGGCTTCCTCACCTTGATCATCAATGGGCTCGGCGGCGTAGAGACGATCTGGGATCCACGATCCTGGCCGCTACTGCTGGGACTCGTGATGGTCGCATTTGCGCCGTTCGCGGTGTTCGGTTTGTTCAGCTTTATCGGCGGAGCTGCGGTGGACAGCATCGGATCCCGGATGGGCGGGGGCGCGGCCCGCAGCGCGGGCACGGCGGCCCGGGGGGTGACCCGGCTGCCTTCTCGCGTCGGATCGGTCCCGGCGGGAAGATCGGCCGCCGCAGGCAGCGGCGGTCCGGGCAGAAGTGGCCCCAGTCCGTCACAACCGAGCCGAGTGGCTTCGGCACCCGCTTCGCAACCGGCAACCTCGGCACCAAGTTCTGCCCCCACTCCCTCGAGCCCTCGGAGGCCCCAATGAGTACCACCCATTCGCCCTCAGACCCCGCCCGCCCGGTGCGGCTCCCGCACCGCTCCCGCCAGGGGATCGTGCTCGGTATGGACGGAGCGCAGCTGGTGTTCCTCGCGGTGGCCGCCGGGGTCCTGTTGATCGGGGTAAACCGCTTCGGACCCCCTGGGCTCCTGTACTCCGCGCCGGTGTATCTGCCGTTGGGAGTCATTGCTCTGGTGACGGTGCACGGACTATCTGCCCCGCGGATAGCCGGACTGTGGCTATCCAAGCAACTTCGTCACACCGCCGGCGCAACCGTGCACCGCTATCGGCCAGAGGAAGTGCGGCTGGAAGGAACCTTGAATCTGCCCGGGACCCGCGCGTCTGTCCAGTTGTGGAATGTCGATGGCATGGCGTCCATCTATCACCCGCACGAGCGCACTGTGTCGATCACTGCGGAACTCGAAGTGCAGGGCTTCTTGATGAAGGACGCGCCCGAGCGTCTCGATTTGGCTCAGCAGTGGTCGCCGGTGCTTGCAGCGCTAACGCAGCGCCCGGGGATAAAGCGCGTCACCCTGCAGGAGCGCA
>CAYZHZ010000043.1:0-2795 GCA_964477625.1 uncultured Salinibacterium sp. | reverse complement strand
GATCCGACCGGCTCGAGACCACTACGAGCAGGCTTCCCGGAAACGGTTAGTCGACCCCGATAGCCCCGCAGCGAAGAACTACAGCGGCGTGCTCGATAACTCAGAACAGTTCGCGGTTGGACACCGCAACTACCTGACCCTCACGCTCGACTTGGTGACGCTCGGCGCCCAGCTCAAAGCGCTGGGTGGCGGGAAACAGGCCATCCAGGCTCTGTCCGCGGTCGAAGCCGGGAACCTCACCGAGGCCATGCGTGCGGCCAAGATCACTGTCCGCAGTTGGCTTGGCACACGGGAGGTCGCCGAACTTGCCCGGACAACTTTCGACCCGGAATCCATCCCCATGATCCGCAACCGCACCGCCGGTTCGGTAGGCGTCGATCCGGTCGCCATCGGTCCCATGTATCTCGAAGAGCCCCGCGGGCGCAACGGGCTCGTCCAGACCGACTCAGCCGTCCACACCACGATGTGGATTCACGAGTGGCCGCGCTCAGACGCCCCCGTCGGATTCTTGGCACCGATTGTGTTCTCTCGGCACCCGGTCACCAACGAGGCCGTCGACCACATCCTGTCGATCGTCGCCGCCCCTGTTCCGGTCGGCCGTGCCCTTCGGCAGATCCGCGAGGAAAAGAAGGTCTGGCGCGGCAACGAACGTCTACGGGCGAAGCGCGGCACCCAAGGGTCGATCGTCGATGAGTCGGACTGGCTGGCGCTGGAGCAACGAGAGCAGGAACTGGTCGCCGGCCACGGCGAGTTCAGCTACGGGGCATACCTGACGATCAGCGCCAGCGACGAACAAACCCTGCAACAAGCGATCGCCGGCGCCCGAAACGCCCTGTCCGTTGCCGGCATGGAAGCTCAGATTCTCTACTTCCAACAGGCCGAAGCGTTGCTGGTCAACGCTCTGCCGCTCGGGCTGGGGATGAAATAATGGCCCGCCGCGTTGTGCAGGTCAGCCCGCCCAAGGAAACCCGTACCCAGCGCCGGCAGCGCCGTGCTTTGGTTCACCAGCTCGAGCAGGCCGTGCGCCCGGAGCCTTCGTCCCGAAAAGATCGCGCCCTGCCAGAGCCTGTAGTGCCGGGACCATTCGGGCCGGGGCTTGCTGCGGGCGGCTATTGGAACCTCGCCAGGCTTGACGTCCCGCCGCACCGGGCAACCAGCCAGCACCTGGCAGGAATCTACCCGTTCGTCGCCGACACCGGCATCGGTCACCACGGACCGGTTGTGGGCGTGGACTTGAACGCCGACGCCCTGTGGCATTTCTCGCCGTGGGACGCGTATGCAGATACCGGTGAGCGTGGCGCGTTCTCCACGAACGTTCTGGTCCTCGGCGCGTACCGGTCAGGCAAGTCCGCCGTTATCAAGACCCTCGCGGCTCGTTCGATCGCGTTCGGGCACCAAGCTGTGGTGCCCTCCGATTCGAAAGGCGAGTGGGTTGTGGTTGCCGAGGCAATCGGCGGCACCGTCATCCGTCTAGGAGGCGGCAACGGCACTCGACTCAATCCCCTCGACCGTGGCCCGCGTCGCACCGGTGCCAGTGATGAACAGGACGAGCAGCTGGTGCGCCAGCGGAGGGCCGCGACGTTGATCTCGCTGGTGCAGATGACAGTCGAGTCCGGGGCGCTGACCGCGGCCGAGCACGCCTGCATCCACCTTGCACTCCAACGCGCCGTCGCCCGTACCGACAATCAGCCCACACTTCGCCACGTGCACGAAGAACTGGAGGTGATCGCCGCCGCCACAACCGGCGACCCTGAGTTGCGTGCGGCAGCCTCCGGCCCCAGATTCGCGTTGCGCCGATTCGTCGACGGGGATCTCTCGGGACTCTTCGAGGACGAGTCCACCGTCGCGTTCGACGAGGACGCGCCGATGGTGGTCGTCGACACCAGCGAGCTGTTCGCCCGCGGCGACCTCGTCGCGCAACTCACCCAAGTCTGCACAACCGCGTGGGTACAGGCAGTGATATCCGACCGTGACGCTCGACGCACTCGTTACGTGATTCGCGAAGAGGGATGGCGGGACATGTCCTCGCTAGCGGCGCTGCAGATGTATCAGCAGTGGCTAAAACTGTCCCGCCACTACGGCATCAGCAACATCGTGATCCTGCACAAGATGGGCGACCTCGACGCGGTCGGCGACGCCGACTCGCAGGAGCGCAACCTGGCCTATTCGATCGTCGGCGACATAGAGAACAAGTTCATCTTCAGGGTGAACCACCAGGAGCAGGCGAGCCTCCGACAGCGGCTCAACATGCCGGCCACGCACGTCGACATGGCAAGGCAGCTGCGCAAGGGCGAGTTCATTGCCTACGTCGGCCAGTACTCGTACCTCGTCGACTGCTTCGCAACGTCCACGCAGTGGGAGTACGAGCTGTTCAAGACCGACGACGCCGTCGAGGCCGCCGCCCGCGACCACGGCGCGCTCACGCCCGTCGACCAGGCCGCGCTGGACGAATTCTGGCCCGACGCCCCAGACACCAGCCTCGACGGCTGGCTCGCCGCTTCAGAGAGGGGACTCGAATGAACGCCGCAGCGAACCTTCGCGTCTACGCCACCGTCACCGGCCCCACGGCCACGTTCGTCAGCCACGACGGCCACCAGGAGTCACTGGTCGCGCACAGCGAAGAAGACATCCGCACCGCAGTGGTCCGCCGCGCAACCGACGAAGCCCGACGAGTCGGCGCACCGCTGGAACTCGTCACCTCTGGTGACCGTGGCGAGCACCACATGGTCATCGCCGCCGACGGTGGCGTGTCACGCCCTGCCCTCCGCGCGCTCGACCCCGACGAGACCGTGATC
>CAYZHZ010000042.1:0-19149 GCA_964477625.1 uncultured Salinibacterium sp. | reverse complement strand
GTGCTGGGGAAATACCTGGGGGTCTCCGGGGCCATCCTCGTCGCCGTCTTCATCTTCTACCCGCTCGCTCGCGGCTTCTGGGTGAGCCTGCACCAGTGGGACGGACTCTCCGCGACCATGTCGTGGGTCGGCATCCGCAACTACGTCAACGTCTTCAACGACGGCGTCTACTGGGATGCCATCCGTAACACTTTCGTCTACGCCATTGGGGTGACGATCGCGAAGAACGTCATCGCACTGGCCCTCGCGGTCTTGCTCAATCGCACGCTTCGCGGTCGTAGCTTCTTTCGCACCGCGACCTTCATCCCCGTCGTCATGTCCTTCGTCGTCGTCGGAATCCTCTGGTCGTGGATCTTCAACCCGACCTTCGGTTTGCTCAACGGCGCCCTTAACGCGATCGGCGCCGGCGGGCTCATTCAGGGCTGGCTGAGCGACCCGAGCATCGCGCTCGCCTCCGTCATGACTGTTGACGTCTGGAAGTGGACGGGCTTCCACGTCGTCATCATCCTCGCGGGTCTTCAGGGCATCCCCGAGGAGCTGGATGAGGCCGCGGCTCTCGACGGCGCGGGCCGCGGCCGAATCTTCTGGCACATCACTCTGCCGATGCTGCGACCCGTGCTCATGTTCAGCGTGCTCATGTCCCTCGTCGGGGCGTTCGTCTCCAACTATGACCTCGTGAAGGTCATGACCGGCGGTGGACCCAACCACGCCACAGAGGTCGCACTCACCTGGATCGTCAATACGACCTTCGCTGGGCTCAATGTCGGCAAGGCCAACGCGATGAGCATGATCCTGTTCCTGCTGGTGATCGTCATCGGAGTGCTGCAGGTGCGAGTCATGACGAGGAAGGACTGATCATGACCCTCAGTTCGATGCCGGTCGTTGCGACCGAGCCGCCCAGCGAGCGCCGCGCCAAGCGTCCCGCGATCTCGCCCGCTCACGCGCTCTCGACAACCATCGCCTACGTCGTCATGGCCGTGCTCGTGCTGCTCACGGTCTATCCGCTGCTGTGGATGATCATGGGCGGGTTCAAACAGGGCTCCGAGTTCTACGCCAACATCTGGGGTCTGCCGTCCACGCTCAACTTTGACAACTTCGTCTACGCGTGGCAGGCGGGTGCACTCGGCCAGAAGTTCCTCACGAGCATCGTCGTCACGCTTGCGACCATGGCGCTCGTGCTGCCCATCACCTCGATGGCCGGGTATGCGCTCGCGAAGATCAAGTTTCGCGGGCGCGGGTTCCTCTACATGTTCCTGCTGCTGGGCATCATGGTCCCGTTCGGCATCATCGCGATCCCTGTCTTCACCGTGATCGTCGATCTGCGACTGCTCAACACGCTGCCGGGCCTCATTCTCGTGTACACCGCGAACGCGATCCCGCTCGGCGTCTTTCTCATGTATTCGTTCTTCCACTCGATCCCCGACGAACTCGAGGAATCGGCCCAGATCGATGGATGTACGCCCTTTGGTGCCTTCTTCCGGGTCGTACTCCCGCTCGCCCGTCCCGGCATCGCGACCCAGGTCATTTTCACGGGCACGGCGGTGTGGAACGAGTACTTCATGGCAAGCCTGCTGATACACAGGGAGGAGTTGCAGACCCTGCCGCTCGGACTCGTGATCTTCACTTCCCGTTTTGGCACGGACTACCCACAGTTGTTCGCTGCGTTGTCGATTGTGACGCTGCCGATCATCATCCTGTTCCTCGTCGCTCAGAGGCAGTTCATCAGTGGACTCGCGGCCGGGGCGGTGAAGGGATGACCTTCGAGAAGCCCGACGCCTGGCACATGCCCGCGGCCTACTGGTTCTGGCACGAGATGCCGGGCGAGGAGCAGATTCGGCGTCAGGTCGGGCAGATGCAGGATGCGGGCATCCTCAGCTTCCAGGTGCAGGCGCGCATGGCCTTCCCCATCGAGAACTACCTCACCGAGGAGTACCTCGCCGCGTGCCGCATCGCCGTCGATGAGGCCGCGAAGCGCGGCATGATGGTGGGCGTCTACGACGACTACAACTGGCAGACGGGCCATGCCGCGGGTCGCGCTGTCGCCGGTCACGATGAACTACGCGAGCGCCAGCTGTTCTGGACGAGCGGGGTCGTCGGTCCCGACGGTCTCACGCTCACGATCTCGGACACGCACACCGCGACCGAGAGCCTCGGGGACGCCGGCATGGCGTGGCACTACGACCGCTCGGTCGTCGAGTGGGCTGACTGGAACATCGAGTTCGTCGTGACGGGCACCGGTTCGGGCGCGCGGGATGAGCTCGACAGGGCGTCGTTCGCCGCATCCGATCTCGCTGGCTGTTCGATCGCGGTGACAGGGCTCGCCGAGGGCACCCCGGTGACCGTTTTCGTGTCGGCGCGGTGTGCGACCTCGCGTCTGGTCAACTTCGTGGATGAGGCGGCCGCCGCCCGTTTCGTCGAAGCTGGCTACCAGCCCTTCTACGACGCGCTCGGTGATTACTTCGGCTCCACGATCACCTACTTCTTCTTCGATCAGCCGCATGCCAACTACTACCGGTGGGCTGAGAGGCACGGCAACCTGGGCTCGGCTATCCCGTTCCACTCGTCCCTCGGCGAGGCGATCCGCGCGGAGTGGACGGAGAACTATTCCGCAGTCCTCCTCTCACTGCTCGAGGCCGCGGATGCGCAGGAGAAGGCTCTGCGAGCGCAGTTCTACGACTTCTTCAGCCAGCGCAGCATGCAGGTCTTCCTCGGCGCCATGCACGAGTGGACGAGTTCGAAGGGTGTGCTGCTCTCCGGACACGAGGTGCTCGCGCACGTTGGCCAGTGGAATCTCGCCGGCGCATTCGATGAGTGGGACCTGCGCGTCAACTTCGGCCTCGACTATTTCGGAATCGACTCGTATCGCGACCTCACTGGGGTCGACGGACAGGATTCCGTACCGCAGCTGAGTGCGAAGCTCGGCGACTCGGTGGCGCGCTCCAACGGACGCTCCGGCACGATCCTCGAGCAGTACTACGCACGCTCGCACACGGGCTCGGGCGTCTACGCGGGACACTGGGGCCTTACCCTCGAGGAGATGCGCGCACAGGCGCTGCGACACCACATCCTCGGTATGCGCCAGTTCCTCTTCCACGGCTTCTACCAAACCCACGGCCACGACGATGATCCGCGCATGTTCTCGAACCCGCGCTTCGACTTCCCACCGGGAGTCAATTTCGAGCCCTGGTTCGACAAGTACCACGCATCGTTCGCGATCGAGTCGGGGCGTGTCTCCGAGTTCCTCGACGACAGCGAGCCGACGTGTGAGATCGCCGTCTTCTACCCGCTGCGAACCGTGTGGGCTGAAGGCCAGGGTGCCGCCCACGCCGATCAGGGCGGCGCGTGGTACGAGGCGCTCGCGATCGCCGGCTACGGCTACCACCTCATTGACGAGCGGGACCTTCACGCCGCGACGGTCGAGCCGGGCGCGCTGCGCATAGGGGATCGCTCGTATCGTGCCCTCGTGCTGCCGGGCGTCACGACTCTGCGTTCAGCCGCGACCATCGCGCGCATCAGGGAGCTGTCCGATGCGGGCGTCATCGTCGTCGCGAGCGGCGAGACGCCGTCCGGCTACCAGCACGGACCCCAGACCGCCCCCGCCGACTGGTCCGCGCTCGGCGGGGGTGTTCAGCACCTCCCCACAGCACCCGCGATCGCCGAGCTCCCCGCTCTGCTCGGCGAGCCAGGCCGGGATGCCGTGACCGTCACTTCCCCGCAAGGGCACCCGTGGTCCCGCTCCGGCAGACATGGCGACACCATTCGCGTCGCGGTGTTCAACGACACGCACGAGACCATGCCCGTGAATATTGCGCTACACGTTGGCGGGCTGGGATCGCTCGAGTCGTGGTCGGTCTCCGAGGGAACCGTCGAGTCGCTCCCCTTCGATGGATCGGCGGTCTCGATCGACCTCGAGCCCATGCAGGTGCGCCTGCTCGTGTTTGCACCTGGCGCCTCGGATTCGTCGGACAGGCCGGGTGTTGCAGCTGCATGGTCTGCCCCAGCGCTCCTCGCAGAGACGTTCACTCTCGACGTACCCACGGACGCGCACGCGCACGCGGGGGAGCGACTCGAGGTCCACGCGAATGCGGGCTGGGAGGGGCAGGGCCTGCCTGACTTCTCCGGCATCGCCCGCTATACGACGACGCTCGAACTGCCTTCAGCGGTCGAGATCGAGATCCTGCTGCCCTCCGTCAGCGGCGGGGCGACGGTCACCCTCAATGGCGCCTCGATTGGCTCGCGTGGGTGGTCGCCCTACCGCTTTGTCGGTCTCGCCGCTGCCGGGACCAACGAGGTCGTCATCGAGATTGCCAGTCCCGCGGCCAATCGCTACTACGCCGGCACGGGGATGCGGGAGGCTCCCGAGCGGGCCGGCCTGCTCGCTCCGCCCACTTTCCGCACCAGACCCACCACCTAAGAAAAGACCACCACTGATGCTCAAGGGAATCGATCCCCTCATCTCGCCCGACCTTCTGCTGAGCCTTGCGGAGATGGGTCACGGTGACGAACTCGTCATCGTCGACCGCAACTTCCCGGCGTACGCCCATAGCGACCGCGTGCACCGCATGGACGGCGTGAACTCCACCGAGGCCGCGCGAGCCGTGTTCTCCCTGTTGCCCATTGACACGTTCACCGACACCCCGGTCGCCCGCATGCTCGTCGTCGGCGACGAGTCGAGCACCCCGGAGGTGCAGTCGCAGTTCCTCGCGGAGGCGACGGGCGCTGCGGGGCGCACCTTCGAGATGGAGTCGCTCACGCGCGACGAGTTCTACGAGCGCACTCTCAAGGCTTACGCGGTTCTGGTGACCGCCGAGGATCGTCCATACGGGTGCTTCATCGTCGCCAAGGGAGTGCTGCCCGAGTTTTCGCCGCGGGCCTAGGACCGTGGCATCCGCGCTGCTCGTCATCGATCTGCAGAATGACTTCGTTGCCACGATCCCGAGCGGCGAAACCGTCGCGCGCGCGATCACCAACCTGATTCGAGCGGATGCCCCGCCGCTCGTCATAGCTTCGCGTGACTGGCACGACGGCGACAACGACAACGGAGGTCACTTCCCGCCCGCCCCAGAGGGGTCGTCAACCCCGTGGGTCACCCACTGCGTCGCGGAGTCGGTCGGCGCCGAGTATCACGATGCCTTCGACGACGCCCTCGTCGACGTTCACATCAAAAAGGGTCAGGGGCGACCCGACTACTCGATCTTCTGCGGCATCACCGACGAGGGAGAGCCCTTCGCCGACGTCATCGCGCGACTCGGCGTCGATTCGGTGACGGTGTGCGGCCTCGCCACCGAGTTCTGTGTGCGCGCCGCGTCCCTAGATGCGCTCGCGGCGGGCCTCGAGGTGACGGTGCGACTCGACCTCTCGGGCGGGTATTCCGAGCAGTCACGCGTGACGACTGCTGCGGAGCTACGGGCGGCGGGCGCGACCGTAATCGAGTAGCATTTCCCTCAAGAACACGGGAGTCCGGTGAGCCGGGCTGAGAGGAAGCTTCTCCAAGCTTCGACCGTCGAACCTGATCTGGATCATGCCAGCGCAGGGAGGCAGACACTCTTGAACCCGTGCCGTTCATCGAATGAAAGGCACGATCGAATGATCACGCACGTACGTACCGCGGCCGTTCTGGCCGTCGCCGCACTGGCCCTGGCTGGCTGCGCACCCGCGGCCGACTCTGACGCCCCACAACCGCTCGTGCTCGTCACGCACGACTCGTTCTCCCTGAGCGACGGCATTCTGCAGCAGTTCACCGACGAGACCGGCATACAGGTGCAGGTGCAGTCGTCGGGGGATGCGGGGCAGGTCGTCAACACCCTCGTGCTCACCAAGGATTCGCCGCTCGGTGATGTCGTCTTCGGTATCGACAACACCTTCGCGTCTCGCGCGATCTCGGCGGGCGTTATCGAGGACTACGTGTCGCCCGACCTCACGGATGCCGAGACGCCGTTCCTCCTGCCCGCAGGTCAGGGGGGCGAGCAGCTCACCCCCATCGACAGCGGCGACGTGTGCGTCAACGTGGACCACGAGTGGTTCGCCCAGGCCGGCATCCCTGAGCCCGAGACCCTCGAGGACCTCACGAGCCCTCAGTACCGAGACCTCCTCGTCGTCGAGGCCGCCAACTCATCGTCGCCCGGTCTCGCCTTCTTGCTCGCG
This sequence comes from uncultured Salinibacterium sp., assembly GCA_964477625.1. Lineage (GTDB taxonomy): Bacteria > Actinomycetota > Actinomycetes > Actinomycetales > Microbacteriaceae > Rhodoglobus. The sequence continues at coordinate 13,005 of CAYZHZ010000042.1, read as the reverse complement.
ACGATCGCCGCGTTCGGCGAGGACGGCTGGCAGCAGTATTGGACCGACCTCATGGCCAACGGCACGAAAGTCGTCGCGGGGTGGACCGACGCCTACTACGTCGAATTCTCTGGCCCGTCGAGCGAAGGCGACCGCCCACTCGTCGTCTCCTACGCCTCGTCCCCACCTTTCGAGGCGGCGGATGATGCGACCCAGGCGCCCACGGGCGCTCTCCTCGAGACGTGCTTCCGTCAGACCGAGTACGCGGGCGTCATCGCCGGAACCGCTCAACCCGAGGCGGCGCGCCAGCTCGTCGACTTCCTGTTCTCCACGACGGTGCAGAACGACATCCCCGAGTCGATGTATGTCTACCCGGTCAACTCGAAGGCGACTCTCCCGGAGTCGTTCGTGAAGTTCGCGGCGATCCCGACCGACCCGTTCGTCGTGGATCCTGCCGACATCGATGCGAACCGTGAAACCTGGCTCACCGAGTGGGCGGAGATCGCCACCCCATGATCCGAGCGCGCACGTCACCGGGCGCCATCGTTGCGATGGTGCTCGGTGTCGTGGTGCCCGTTGCCTTTCTGGGAGTCTTCTTCGCGTGGCCCGTCGCGGCCATGATCGGCCGGGGGATCGCGCCGGGAGGGGTGGTCGACCTCACTGGGTTCGTCGACGTGCTCAGTCGCCCGCGCATCATCCGTCTCATCGGTCTCACCATCGGCCAGGCCGCACTCGCTTCGATTGTGTGTATTGCTGTGGGGCTGCCGATGGCGCACGTGCTGTACCGGCTTCGGTTTCGGGGCAGGGCCATCGCGCGCGCTCTCGTGATCCTCCCCTTTGTGCTGCCGACCGTCGTCGTGGGTGTCGCGTTCCGCACTCTGCTGCGAGATGGCGGCCCGCTCGGCTTCCTGAGGCTCGATGGCACGTTCGCCGCGATCCTGCTCGCCCTCGTCTTCTTCAATATCGCGGTCGTCGTGCGCACGGTCGGAAGCGCGTGGGAGGGCCTCGATCCGCGCCAAGAAGACGCGGCGCGTGTCCTCGGCGCGGGGCCCGTGCGGGTATTTCTCACCGTCACCCTGCCGCGTCTCGGCCCCTCGCTCGCCGCAGCGGCGTCGATCGTTTTTCTTTTCTGCGCGACAGCATTCGGGGTGGTGCTCGTGCTCGGGGGCACACGCTTCGGCACGATAGAGACCGAGATCTACCTCCTCACGACTCAGTTCCTCGATTTGCGCGGCGCCGCAGTGTTGTCGGTGACTCAACTCGCTGTCGTCGTTCTCGTGCTCGTCGTGGTGGGTCGCGCGCGCGGCACGGCGCAACGGCGCGTCGCAGCGGTGCAGGTCGCGCGGCGCGTCCGCACTGTGGATGCCCCCGCTATCGTCACCACGATCACCGTCGCACTCGCTCTGAGCCTTCCCTTGGTCGCGCTCGTCGAACGCTCCCTGCGCGTCCACGGCGGCTACGGGCTCGACAACTACCTGTTGCTCGGCTCCACGGGCAGTCGCAACGCTCTCGTGGTCCCCGTGTGGGTAGCGCTCGGTAACTCGCTGCAGATCGCCCTGCAAGCGACCCTCCTCGCACTCACCATTGGGGTGATCGCGAGTCTCGTGCTGAGCCGCACCCCCCGATCGATTGCCGGCAGGCGAGGTCTCAGCGCGCTGGACGGCGCGCTCCTGCTTCCCCTCGGTGTCTCCGCCGTCACCGTCGGATTCGGCTTCCTCATCACCCTCAATCAGCCCCCACTCGACCTGCGGTCGTCTCCCGTGCTGATTCCCGTCGCGCAGGCGCTCGTCGCCTTACCTCTCGTCGTGCGCACCATCCTGCCGGTGCTGCGCAGCATCGACCCCCGGCTTCGCGAGTCCGCCGCCGTTCTCGGTGCTGGTCCGTGGCGAGTACTGCGTGACGTCGACCTCACGATCGTTGCGAAACCCGTGATCGCGGCATCCGGCTTCGCGTTTGCCGTCGCGCTGGGCGAGTTCGGCGCGACGAGCTTTCTCGCACGCCCCGACCGGCCGACGCTCCCCGTTGTCATCTACCGTCTCATCGGGCTGCCGGGTGGTGACAACTTCGGTATGGCGATCGCCGCATCGGTCGTACTCGCCGCCGTCACGGTCGGCGTCATCGCGCTGGTCGAGCGGCTCCGAGTTGGTAGCGTCGGAGCATTCTGATGAACGACACTCCCACCCCCGAGCTGCAGGCCCTCGATCTCACGGTTTCCTGGCTGCACGATGGGCGAGCCGAGCTTGCGATCCACGGCGTATCCCTCGCCCTCGAGGCGGGGGAGGTTCTGGGCATCCTCGGTCCTTCAGGGAGTGGGAAGTCGACCCTCTTGCGTGCGATCGCCGGTCTCGAAACCCTCGACTCCGGTCGCGTGCTGTGGCGAGGTGAAGACATCACGCGTCTCGCGGTGCACAAGCGTGGATTCGCGCTCATGTTCCAGGACGGGCAACTCTTCGCTCATCGCACCGTCGCCGCGAACATCGGCTACCCACTGGCCATCGCGCGGGTGGGCACCACCGAGCGAGCCGAGCGGGTAGGTGAGCTTCTCGAGCTGGTCGGTCTGCAGGGTTACGGCGGCCGACGTGTCACCGAACTCTCGGGCGGTGAGCAGCAGCGCGTTGCGCTCGCCCGCGCCCTCGCGGCCCGCCCGCGACTGCTCCTGCTCGACGAGCCGCTGAGTTCTCTGGATCGGGAGTTACGCGAGCGACTCGCGCGAGACCTCCGCCGTATTCTCGTGGACACTGGCACCACCGCGATCTTCGTGACCCACGATCAGGGCGAGGCAGCGGTCGTCGCCGATCGCCTCGGCATCATGATGGCTGGCGAACTCGTGCAGATCGGCCCGAGCGCCGAGGTGCTGGAGCGGCCCGCGACGCCGGCTGTCGCTCGATTCCTTGGACTCGAGGCGTGATCGTGCTCATCGACGGACGTTCCGGCTCCGGCAAGACCGAACTCGCCCGCGACTTCGCTGGGGCCCAGATCGTCCATCTCGACGATGTCTACCCGGGCTGGGACGGGCTGGATGCCGCGAGTGCAGCGGTCCCAGGCATCCTCACCACCGGTCGGTGGCGCGCGTGGGACTGGCGCACATCGTCGCCCGGTCCCTGGCACGAGCTGGATCTCACCGAGCCGATCGTCGTTGAGGGAGTCGGCGCGATCAGTCGCGCGAGCCGCCCGCTCGCTGATCGGGCGATATGGCTGGAAGTGGATGAACCTACCCGCCGCCGTCGCGCACTCCACCGCGAACCGGCCTTTGCCGTGCACTGGGACCGATGGGCCGCTCAGGAGGAGTCGTTCATCGCACGTGAGGATCCCCGGGGACTCGCGAGCGAGGTCCGTAGAGTGGAGCCATGGCCTCGCCCTTCATCACCGTAGCCGAACTCTCCGACGCGCTCCGCACGCCGAACCCGCCCGCGGTGCTCGACGCGAGCCTCGTCTTGCACTCGGCCGCATTCGACGGGGACTATCGACGCGACTCCGGGCGCCCGAGGTGGCTCGATGCCCACATTCCCGGTTCACAGCACGTCGACGTCGCGACGCAATTCAGTGACACCTCCTCGGCACTGCACTACAGCTACCCGGAGCCACAGGCGATCGCCGACGAGCTCGCACGCCTCGGTATCCGTGAGGGACAGGCTGTGGTGGTCTACGACTCCACCGGCAACCTCTGGGCGGCTCGCCTGTGGTATCTGCTGAGGTGGATCGGCGTGCCCGCGCGCGTGCTCGATGGAGGCTTCGCCGCCTGGCAGGCCGCGGGTGAACCCGTCGAGAGCGGAGAGTCCGGCGCGCCACCATCGGTGGAGCCCTGGTCGGCCGCCGCGGTTCGCCGGGCGTGGGTGAGCAGGCAGGAGCTCGAGGATCGCGCCTCGGATGACAGTCGTTCGCTCGTGTGCGGTCTTCCGGCGGGGGCATTCACGGGCAGCGAGCCGACTCGCTACTCGCGCCGCGGTCGAATCCCTGGCAGCGTCAACGTGTCGTCGCGCGACCTGTTCACGAGCGATGGACACGTGCGAAGCCGAGTCGAACTGGTGCTCGCCTACGACGCCGCGGGAGTGGACGTCTCCGAGCACGGGGAGGAAGTGCTCCTGTACTGCGGCGGGGGTATCTCCGCGGCCGCTAACGCGCTCACGCTCGCCGCGATCGGCAAGAAGTCTGTGCGCATCTACGACGGATCGCTCGAGGAGTGGTCGGCCGATCCGTCACTCCCGCTCGAGACGGGTCCCCTGCCCTAGTCCTTGCGCGCCCAGGTCTGGGTGATCACGCTGCCGCGGGGGTGGATAGTCAGCTCTTTGCCGTTACAGGTGAGCTCGAGGCCGACACTGTCATCGAAATCCGTCGGGGGGATGGTGATCGTCAGGTCGGCTTCCTCGACCTTTTCTCCGGAGAGATCGGCGGTCGTGGCAACGCTGAAGTCCGAGTCATCCCACTTGCGGGGGATTGCGACCTCGCCGTTGATATAGGCGGCGCCCGTGATCGAGCCTGAATGCGTCTGCTCGACGGTAAGCACTTGCTCGGCAGCCGGAACGGTCTTGACGGTGATTGTGTAGTCCGAGGTGATGGCGACGTGCCCCTCGATGCTCCAATCGAAGGTCTGCGAGCCGCTCGCGACGACAGTATCCACCGTGACGCCGGCGTTCGTGAGGTCGTTCTTGATCTGCTCAGCGAGGTCGTCGACGTTGAGCTCCCAGGTGTGACCGAGGGCGCACGCGGCGGTCCCCGTCAGTTGTTCGCCGTCGCCACTGGGGTCGACGAGTGCGCATCCGCCGAGCGTGAAGAGTAATACTGCGGGAAGCGCGATTGCGGTCGCGCGGCGTGCTGTGAACATCGGCCCTCCATTGCCTCCGGGTCCTTCATGAATACTACGTGGTGGGTAGGGGAGCAGTACGTCAGCCGTGAGGTAAACCTGCGTAATCCTCGGGGATGAGATTTCGAGGGATGCGGTCAGCCCCAACCCAACTCGTGCAGCTGCTCATCATCAATGCCGTAGAAGTGGGCAATCTCGTGCACGAGCGTCACGTGGATCTGATCCTTGAGCTCATCGAGATCAGAGCTGATCGCGAGCAGAGGTTCGCGGTACAGGATGATGCGATCTGGCAGTTCTCCGAACCCGTACTGCCCGCGCTCCGTGAGCGCCACACCGTCGTACAGCCCGAGCAGGTCGAGGGAGCCGTCCTCCGGTCGGTCTTCGGTCACGAAGATGACGTTGTCGAGCCCGTCCACCATGTCGTCGGGCAGCAGGTCGAGCTCGTCGACGACGTGTTTCTCGAACTCGGTCGCATCCATCTCAATCATCGATGACCTCCACGAGGGTGCCCTGCAGGTAGCCGAGCCAGTCGTATAGCCACTGCGCCGATTCCTCGCCGTGACCGCGGTCCCCGTCGTGCTCGATGCCGAGGCGAGCTGCGATCGCCAGGCGTAGGTCGGTGAGGGTGCGCAACCACGCCTGCACTCCCGCGGTATCGAGATCGACTTCGGATTGGTGGAGCGACTCCGTCACGAATCGAGCGTTCGCGATCTTGCGGTCGACGAGTCCTCGCTCGGTGAGGCGACGGTGATCGGATGCCGCACCACGGTCATTCCGGTAGGCATCCGGTAGTAGGCGAGCTAGCGCAGGATCGAGGGGAGCCTCGCTCGAGCCTCCCATGCCCAACTGCGCGAAGAGTGCGTCGCCGGCCGGGTCACCGGACCGCTCGGACAGGAGGGCAATGAGTTGCTCAGCCAGGTCGATGAGCGCGGTGCGCTCGTCGGTGGTGAATCGGGCGACGACCCGATCGCCTCGCGCGGCAAACGGCATCACGAGGCCTCCCGCGTGAGCGTGGCCCAGAGCCCGAAGTCGTGCATCGCCTCGACGTGACGTTCCATTTCCTCGCGTCCGCCGACGGCGACTACGGCCCGACCCTCGTTGTGTACGAGTAGCATCAGGCGCTCGGCTTCCGCACGCGGGAAGCCGAAGTAGCTGCGGAATACCCAGGAGACGTAGGTCTGCAGGTTGACGGGGTCGTTCCAGACGATCGTCACCCACGGCGAGGCGGTCTGCCCCTCGACGTCGGCGAGGGGCGATTCGAGCGTCTGCGACATCACGGCCTCCTGCCCATCACTACCGCCCCCAATGGAAAACGGTCTGACTTCTCAGTCAGACCGCTTCCCTTGGGGTGATCGACGGGGCTCGAACCCGCGACATCCGGCTCCACAAGCCAGCGCTCTGCCAACTGAGCTACGACCACCATGGATGTGCTGCGCGAAGCGCAACCCGACAAGTGTATTACAGCTGGGCGGCCCAGCGCTCAACGACGTCCGCCGAAACCGCCTGCACGTGCTCGCTCGTCGGTCCTGGTTCCTGAACGAAGACGGCGCGGCGGTAGTAGTCAAGTTCGCGGATGGATTCGAGGATGTCGGCGAGAGCGCGATGTCCGCCGTTCTTGGTGGGCGCGTTGAAATAGACGCGCGGAAACCAGCGGCGGGACAGTTCCTTGATGGATGACACGTCGATCGAGCGGTAGTGCAGGTGGGCGTCTACTCGCGGCATGTACTTTGCGAGAAACGTGCGGTCGGTGCCGATCGTGTTGCCGGCGAGCGGAGCCGTCTGTGGTGTGGGTACAAACCGCAGGATGTACTCGTTAATGGCGTACTCGGCATCAGCGAGTGTGACGCCGTGAGGGATCTCATCCAGCAGACCACTCTCGGCGTGCATGTTACGCACGAACTCGCCCATGTTGTCCCATGCCGACTGGTCGGGCTTGATGACGACCTGAAAGCCGGGATCGAGTGGCACGAGGTTGTAGTCCGTGACGACCACAGCGACCTCGACGAGCTCGTCGACCGAGATGTCGAGTCCCGTCATCTCGCAGTCGATCCAGACCATGAGATCCGCCGTTGTAGCCATATCCAAAGCCTACAGTCGGCGTGTGACGCGCCCGGTCTGGTAGTACTGGAGCTATGACTGACAACGCACCGAGCGTCGCACGCGGCGACGAGTACATCATCTTCTACTCGGGAGGCCCCTACGACGGCCAGTCCGATCGTCGCATCAGCACGGATGGCACCTGGGAGAGCGAGGTGACCGTCATCGTCGCCGTCGACGGAAAGGAGACGCAACTCGTCTACTCCGCGCCGGTGGCTCGCGAGATCGGCGACCAGGTGCAGGTGACCTACACCTGGGATGAGCCCGACAGTGAGCCTCTGGAGGCCCTCGACGAGCGCGGCGAGCAATAGCGCCAGACCGGTCGAGCGTGAGCTCCCGCATCGACCTGCTGTTCTTCTCGTCGTCGTTCTGCGAGCCGTGCATGGCGACGCGAGCGGTTCTGGGGGAGGCGGCGCGGCTCGTGCCCGCCGCTCGCCTCGTTGAGCTTGACGTCGCGCGGCACATCGATGTGGCTGAGCGCGCCGGCATCCGTTCGACGCCTACCGTGCTCGTAATGGATGCCGGTGGCACCGAAGTATTTCGGGCAGAGGGTGTCCCCGCCCTGCCGCAGGTGCTCGCGGCCCTCGCGAAGGCCGTCTAGGTACGGGGAGTACAGTGGTGTCGCGCCCTCGTAGCTCAGCGGATAGAGCAGGAGCCTTCTAATCTCTTGGTCGCAGGTTCAATTCCTGCCGAGGGCACTCCCAAGCCAGCGCATGCCCCTAGATTTGTGGCATGAGAGCCACACAAGTCGCGGCCACGATTGTCGCTGTCGCGGTCGCCGCCGCCCTGTCGGGCTGCGTTCAACAGCCCACTGTGGCCACCTTCGAGGTTGCTGGGCAGGGCACATACAAGATCGAGTTGGCTACCCCCGAACTCATCCAGCACGCGAACGACCTGTTCGAGGGCAAGACGGAGGATGGTCGTATCCCGATCGGTCTGGTGGTGCGCGACGACGCGGGCGTCAACGCTCCCTGGACCTGGCACATCGATCCGTCGACTTTGGAGTTCGCCGACGCGACCATTGAGGTGTGCGACGGATTGCCCTCCTATGTGGAGGATGGCACCGTCACGTCCGACTACTACTGCCCGTGGTTGGCGACGATCATCGCGATCGAGGGTCCCGGCGCGAACTGACGTCGCCTCCGAGAATTACGCGGGTCAGGACGCGCGAGGAGCCTCGGTGTTGAGGATGCTCGTCGCGAACGGAGACTCTGCCTGCTGCTGTTCGGCCCACTCCCGCTGCTTGCGCGCGAGGTCGTCTTCGGGCATTCCCGTGTCGTAGCGCCATGCGGCGAGATCCGCCGCGAAGAGTTTCTTTGCGCGCGCTGGACGCGACTGCCAGGCGATGAGTCCGTCGGTGAGGTCGACCAGGTCTTGATCGGCCTGGAAGCTGTAGTTTGCTGAGTTCTTCTTCATCGTGGCGATGTGGTGCGCAGACCAGTCGGCGGCGAGCGAGGCACCGAGCACGGGCAGAAGGCGCACGCGCACCTCGGCCTCACTGGTCTGGTGTTCGACGTGCTCTTTCTCCTGTGCGGTGAGTGAGCTCCACGTTGCAGCCTTTCGGCCTGAAGCGATGAGCGCAGCGACCGCAGACGCCTTGGCCTCACGGTCTTGCTGGGTGATAAGACGCTTGATTGCACCGCGCGCGATGAGCCCGGCGGTGATACCGCCAGCGAGGATCGCAACGAAGGGAATGATGGCACCCGAGACCACGGTCCAGCCCGCGTCGGACTTCATCCAGCTGACGATGTCGTTAAACCACTCCAGTAACATGCAGGCACACTAACCCCACCCATCACGCTGCTTCGGCAGCGAAACGCCGAAACAATAAGTTTCAACTAGAACCTGAAACATTCCATCGCGTCGTCCAAAGTCCAAAATTCCCCGATGGGCAGAAAGCGACGCTGGCGCTGCAGCATCCGCTTGGCGCGGAAACGGTGCCCCGCCGGAGTCGCCAGTCGCTCGACATACCCGAGCACTTCGCCATCTGACCTCGTCACGCGCCATAGATCGTCGTTGAGGTGGATCTGAGCCACCCCTCGTCGAAGCGTCTGCGAGGTGCCGGTGAGGGGGAAGTCGAGGGTGGTCACGATATCTCCTGAGTGTCGAGGTCATTCGAATGTATGTTCGACCACCGACACTGAGGGGCCAACTCATCCCAAAGGGGGTCCCTTGTCGGGAACGAAGGCAAGGTCGGCATCCAACACCTTCTTCGCGCGCGAGGTCTGGGCGAGGATGATGCCGACGAGCACGATGGCGGCTCCGACGACTTGAAGCGCTCCGAGTTGCTCCCCAAGCCACAACCAGGCGACGACGAAAGCGAAGATGACCTCGGACGACGCGATGATGCCTGCCGGTGTCGCGCGCAACCGACCGATGGCGGCGAAAGAGAGCACGAAGGGGAAGAACGAACCCATCACGAGTAGCCACACGAGCACGACCCACATCGGGAGCACCACGTCAGCGAGATTGCCTGTCAGGGAGACGGGCGTCACCATGAGGGCGGGGTCGACCTCCCACCATCCGCTGAAGAATGCCCAGAAGAGCGCAGCGAACCCCGACGTCCAGAAGGCGACCGCGAGAGGAGACGTGGAGTTCACCTGGCGCTCTCCGACGAGAAAGTAGATGGCGAGACTAACCGCGGCACCGAGCGCAAAGAGTACGCCGAGCCCATCGAGAGTGCTCGACCAGACTTGGGCCACTACCGCCAGTCCGACGAGCATGAGCCCGATCGCAATCCAGAGGCGTGGCTTCACGCGTTCCTTGAGGAAGAAGTACGCGACGAGGGCGACGATCAGTACCGAGAGGTATTCGAAGAGCAGCGCGATGCCGACGGGCATGAGCTGGATGGCGAAGGCGTACGTGGCCTGCAGCAGCGCAAGTCCAAACACGCCGAGCACCGCCATGACGAGAATCTGACGCGGCGGTAAGCGGAACGACTTTCGGTCGACGATGACCAGGATCACCCCCGCGATGAAGCACGTGCCGAGGGTTCGAAACTGGGTCACCTGAGTCGCACTCAGGCCGCTCTCGAGCACGACCTTCGTGACGCTACCGTTGGCTCCGAACAGGAAAGCGGCGAGCAGTCCGTAGACATAGCCCACGGTGCTACGAGCGCGAGCCGGTGCCGTGCACTGCGAGCGGCTCGATCGCGGCAATCTCCTCGGCGGTGAGCGAGGGGAAGTCCAGCGCCGCGACATTGTTCTCGAGCTGCGCGACGCTTGATGCTCCGATGAGGGCAGATGTGACCTGGGGCAGGCGCAGAACCCAGGTCAGCGCGAGTTGCGCGAGAGTCTGTCCACGACCCTGAGCGATGTCGTTCAGCGCGCGAGCGCGATCAATGTACTCCTCGGTGATGTTGTCGGCGCCGAGAAACGGGCTGTTGGCCGCTCGCGAGCCCTCGGGGATGCCACCGAGATAGCGGTCCGTCAGCAGACCCTGCGCGAGCGGAGAGAAAACAATGCTCCCCATGCCGAGTTCGTCGAGAGCCTCGAAGAGTCCCGCCTCGGGCCGACGGTCGAACATGTTGTACCGAGGCTGGTGAATGAGCACGGGCACTTTGTGCTCTGCGAGGGCGGCGTAGGCTGCGCGGGTCTGTTCAGCGTTGTAGTTGGAGATGCCGGCGTAGAGCGCCTTACCCGAGTGCACTGCGGTCGCGAGCGCGCCCATTGTCTCCTCGATCGGCGTCTCTGGGTCGGGGCGGTGGGAGTAGAAGATGTCGAAGTACTCAAGCCCGGTTCGCTTGAGACTCGCATCGAGTGACGAGAGCAGGTACTTGCGCGAACCCCAGTCTTGGTACGGGCCATCCCACATGGTGTAACCCGCCTTTGACGAGATGATGAGCTCGTCGCGGTACTGCGCTAAATCCTGGGCATAGATCGTGCCGAAGTTGCTCTCGGCCGACCCCGGCGGCGGGCCGTAATTGTTGGCAATGTCGATGTGGGTAACACCCAGGTCGAACGCGCGCCGAATGATCGCCCTCTGCGTGTCGAGCGGGCGGTCGTAGCCAAAGTTGTTCCAGATGCCGAGCGAGATTCGGGGAAGTCTAAGTCCGCTGCGACCGACGCGCGCGTAGTCGAGAGATGAGTAGCGGTTGTCGGCAGCGGTGTAGGGCATGGTGCAAGCCTAAGACCGTGTGGATGCCCGGAATCACCGTCTTCTCCTGTCCTCCCCGCTCCTCAGCCAGGGCCGTGTTCGCACAGTGCTCTCGCAGTGGCGACCGCGTCCTCCCAGCTCCCTCGACACTCGTTTCACGGACCCCGGGACGTCGATCCCGGCACGAGCGTCGATCTCGGGGTCCGTCCATCCGGTCACCCGTCGAATTAGGAGCAGCATGTCCGACACCATCACCGTCACGGGCCTCGTGGCTACCGAGCCCAAGCACATTGTCACGAGCGAGGGCCTGTCCATCACGAGCTTCCGACTCGCATCGGCGCTGCGTCGATTCGACCGGGCGAAGGAGAAGTGGATCGACGTGGACACGAACTGGTACACCGTCAGTTCCTTTCGTCAGCTCGCGAGCAACGTGTCACTCTCGGTCGTGAAAGGGGAGCGCGTGGTCGTCACCGGGCGTGTGCGCATCCGCGAGTGGCAGGGCACAGAGCGCTCGGGAACCAACGTCGACATCGAAGCCGACGCAATCGGGCACGACCTGTCCTGGGGCACTTCAACCTTCTCCCGCACCATCTCGTCGTCACACGCGATGTCTGTCGGCTCGGCTGAAGCGGAGGAGTCGCACGTGCAGAGCACCGAAGCTGCTGAGATCGCGTCAACCCCGGAGCCGGCGCTGCCATTCTGAGGCTGCTCGCAGGCGAGTGCGCTCTAGACTCTGTCTGTTCGACACGAGGACATCCGACACACGATCGCTAGGAGGAGACAGGTGAACCGGTCTGCACGCCTCACCGTGCTCCTAGTCAGTTCTTCGGTCATGGTCGCTTCACTCGTCGCGTGCGTGCCCTCCCGCCCCATGCCCGTGCCCACCTACACCCCGTCGAGCTCGGCTACGGCCGCGCCCGACCAGGATCCGGTGCTGCGTCCGGGGGAGGGCGCCGCCGAGAACAAAGCGTTCTTCGATCAGGTCGCCGACCAGTTCCTGTTCGACCATGGGATGGGCGATGGGCGTGCCGCCATCGACAACCTCGTGGCCGCAGGGTTCCGCAAGGAAGACATGCAGGTCACCCCTGACACCACGGCGCTCGGAATCGCGGTCGACTCGCTCATTTTCTCCGTGCGCATCAAAGACGAGTGCCTCATCGGTCAGTACAGCGCGATGGGATACACCAGCATCATCGCGCCGATCCTCGGCACCGGCACATGCCTCGTGGGCGTCACGCGACCTATCGACTGGTGAGCGGGAGGACGGGGAGCCCTCTGCCCCGTCCCTAGAATGGATGCATGGCCGAATTCATTTATTCCATGGTGCGCGCCCGCAAGGCGGTCGGCGACAAGCTCATCCTCGATGACGTGACCATGTCGTTCTACCCCGGCGCGAAGATCGGAGTGGTCGGCCCGAATGGTGCGGGAAAGTCGACGATCCTCAAGATCATGGCGGGCCTTGACACCCCCTCAAACGGCGAGGCGCGACTGAGCCCCGGCTACACGGTGGGCATCCTCATGCAGGAGCCTGAGCTCGACGAATCCAAGACCGTTCTCGAGAACGTGCAAGACGGTGTGCGCGCCATCAAAGACAAGGTCGACCGCCATGCCGCGATCGGCCTCGAAATGGCCGAGCCCGACGCTGACTTCGATGCGCTGCTCGCCGAAATGGGCGCACTGCAGGAGGACATTGACGCGGCTGACGCGTGGGACCTCGATTCGCAGCTCGAACAGGCGATGGATGCCCTGCGCACGCCGCCCGGCGACGCGAGCGTCGCAAATCTCTCCGGTGGTGAGAAACGTCGCGTTGCGTTGACCAAGCTCCTGCTGCAGAAGCCCGACCTGCTCCTCCTCGACGAGCCCACGAACCACCTCGACGCCGAAAGCGTCCTGTGGCTCGAGCAGCACCTGGCGAAGTACCACGGTGCTGTGCTCGCCGTCACCCACGATCGCTACTTCCTCGACCACGTCGCCGAGGCGATCGCCGAGGTCGACCGCGGACATCTCTACCCCTACGAAGGCAACTACTCGAC
>CAYZHZ010000041.1:17683-19347 GCA_964477625.1 uncultured Salinibacterium sp. | reverse complement strand
TGTGTTAAGCACGCCGCCAGCGTTCATCCTGAGCCAGGATCAAACTCTCCATAAATGTTTATGCGCCACTGTTTCTCCGGAATGGGAGAGACAATGACAAGTTTGAAACTGACAGAACAAATCAATACTGACTTGCTTTGTTGTTTATATCTTTTCCAAAGGAATCCGTTCTACCTAAGTAGGACGGGTTTTTGGCATTTGACATTGTGCACGCTGTTGAGTTCTCAAGGATCGGGCGCGCCTGAATTTAGTCCTTGCGGTTTGGATTCAGGGCAACTGCTCTAACCTACCACCAGAAGGGCTGCTGTCAAGATAACAGGCCGAGCCGGAACGACTCGGATGCTCTCCCCCGATGGGTTATTCATCCTAATCCTGCTGACGCGCTCCTACAAGAGAAGCGGTACTAGCTGATCGGATTTAGTCCCTCTTGAGGCCGGCTAGCTCTGCGGCTTTTCCGAACCTTTGGGGTGACGAGGGACAACATTACGTGGCTTGACGTCGTCCGCCAAATTTCGATGCATCCCGGGCGTGTCGCGCTCAGTTCCGCGGTTCTAGCCGCTGGTGCGGGCGCTCTCGATGGCGTCGATGACTGCGGGGACGCCCCACACGACGAAGACGTGTGGGCCTGCAGGAACCGCGAGCCGCATCATCCGCGCGATGCCCGCACTGACGTTGTCGACCGACGTGAGTTCGCCGAGGGGGATGTCGAGGTTGGCTGCCGCGCGGTTGGCGGCGTGAGCGCCGAAAAGCACTCGGCGGTTTGTGACGGTCAGACGACCGCCGAGGCTTTCGTCACCGAACCCGCGCAGCAGCACCCTTCGAAGACCAGCTCCGGGCAGGGGACGCAGCCCGAGGTCGGTCGAGACAACGACGAGGTTGGCCGACTTCTCGAGGAGGACGCGTTCCGGCGCGTCACTCAACGAAGACACCGGCGAGGGTCTTCTTCCCCCGCCGAAGCACGGCCATCCGCCCCGGGAGGGGAACGCCCTCGAGAGTGGCAGCCTCATCGTCGACTCGCACATTATTCAGATAGACGCCACCCTCGCCGATCGAACGACGCGCGGCACCCAGGCTTGGACTCAACCCCGTGTCCACGAGGAGTTGCGCGACTGGTGTCGAGGCGGGCGACGTGGTGTGGGGCAGCTCTCGTAATGCGGACTCCAAAGTCGCATCATCCAAGTCCGCCAACTCGCCCTGCCCGAAGAGGGCTTGGGCGGCCGCAATCGCTGCGGTCGTCGCCGCCTCGCCGTGGACGAGAGAAGTTACGCTCCACGCCAGAACGCGCTGTGCCTCGCGCTTGAAGGGTTCCGCCGCCGCCGCCTCCGCGAGAGACTCGATCTCTGCGCGCGACAGGAATGTGAAGATCTTGAGACGATCGACGACGTCGGCGTCGTCGGTGTTGAGCCAGAACTGGTAGAACGCATACGGGCTCGTCATCGCGGCATCGAGCCAGACCGCGTTGCCTTCGCTCTTGCCGAACTTCGTGCCATCTGAGTTCGTGATGAGCGGTGTGCCGATCGCGTGCGCCGACGCGCCCTCTGCTTTGTGGATGAGGTCGGTACCGCTCGTGAGATTGCCCCACTGGTCGCTGCCACCGGTTTGTAGGACGCAGCCGTAGCTGCGGTAGAGCTCCAAGAAATCCATTCCCTGCAGGATCTGGTAGC
>CAYZHZ010000041.1:0-17673 GCA_964477625.1 uncultured Salinibacterium sp. | reverse complement strand
GGTGTAGGAGATACCCGCATCGCTGTTGAGGCGCGCGCTGACGGCATCCTTCTTGAGCATCGTGCCGACCCGGAAGTGCTTGCCGACATCCCGCAGGAAATCGATCGCGCTGAGGGGCGCAGTCCAGTCGAGGTTGTTCACGAGCCGCGCCGCATTGTCGCCCTCGAAACTCAGGAAGCGCGAGACCTGTGCCTGGAGGTATCCCACCCACTCGGCGACCGTCGCGGCGTCGTTGAGGGTGCGCTCGGCCGTGGGCCGGGGATCGCCGATGAGGCCGGTCGAACCGCCGACGAGACCGAGCGGCTTATGCCCGGCGAGTTGGATGCGTCGAAGCAGCAGGAGCTGGACGAGGTTGCCGAGATGGAGGCTCGGTGCGGTGGGGTCGAAGCCGCAGTAGTAGGTGATGGGGTCGCCCGCGAGAAGGGCTCGGAGCTCGTCCGCGTTGGTCGACACGTGCACGAGGCCGCGCCACGTGAGTTCATCCCAGAGATCGTCGAACGACTCGTCGTTGCGCTGGGTGGAGAGGGATTCCGAAGCGGGGGCTGACACGACATCAACCGTACCGGAGCGCGCTAGGACTCCAGCTCCTCCGGCGGATCGAGCGGGCGGGGCGGATAGACCCACGCCACGAGTACAACCGAAATGATCATCAGGAGGAACCAGGAGACGAGCTTCGAAATCGAGACGAGCTGCCAACCGTCCTCCTGGTTGGGATAGATCCAAGCGTTCGACCACGTCGCGATGTTCTCGGCGATCCAGATGAAGAGCGCCACAAGCAGAAATGACACGAGCTGCGGCATCCGGAACCGCCTGCGGAACACCCGGTAGTGCATCGTGGTGCGACCGAAGACGATCACCACGCCCAGCAGCAGAATCCACCGGGCATCCCAGATGTAGTGGTGAGAAAAGAAGTTGATGTAGATCAGTGCAGCGAGGACGGCCGTGATCCACTGGCGGGGGTAGCGATCGAAACGCAGATCGAAGAGGCGATACACGCGGACCATGTACGAACCCACCGCCGCGTACATGAAACCGCTGTACATCGGCACCGCGCCGATGTGCAGGAAGCCCCCGCCGCCATACGACCACGAGCCGACATCGGTCTTGAACAGTTCCATTCCCGTGCCGACGAGGTGGAAGAGGATGATGACTCGCAGCTCACGCAAGGTTTCGAGCCGAAACGCCACCATGAGCACCTGGATGACGACAGCCGCGATGACGAGGAAATCGTTGCGCGCGAGCAGCGCGTCGGCGGGATACCAGAGGCGGGTGAGGAAGAGCACGGCGAGAAGTGCTGCCCCGAAAATGCACGCCCACGCCTGCTTGAGGCCGAAGACGATGAACTCGACGAGATCGGCCCGGGGACCGCGCGCGGGCGCCCCATCAAGCCTGCGGTGCGCCCACGCGTCGATCTGCTCCTCGACAGGGGTGAACCTCGGAATGAAGTGGGCCATCACTTCCTCCGCTTCGGGACGTGGCGCTTGTACGGGGACACGGTCGGGTCCCCGGGAATCCAAAATCTCCACGGGAACTCGTCTGTTCCGCCGGGTCCGGACACACCCGTACGAGGACCCGACTCGAATCGTGATGGCTCGATCGGCCACGTTAGGTCGAATCGACCGCCGCCGAGCGCCGCTCCCCCATCCGCGAGAGTGATGCCCAGCGCGACGCATAGCCGTGCGGGCCCCCTCGCCAAATCGTCGTCGGTGCGACTCGTCGCCCGACGCGCACGCGCGACATCCACACCCTCGACGATCTCGCCCGCGCGCAACAGGACGGCCGAGGCTGTCCCTTCCGGCGAGCACACGATGTTCGCGCAGGTGTGCATGCCATAGGTGAAGTAGGTGTAGATGTGCCCGGGCGGACCATACATGACCGCGTTGCGGTTGCCTCTGCCGCGGAATGCGTGGGATCCGGGGTCGAGCTCACCCAGATAGGCCTCGACCTCCGTGATCCGCAGAGTCGTGTCCGCGACGGACAGCAATGCGCCGAGGAGGAGGGGGGCGACCTCGGTGGACGGGCGAGCGAGAGTGTGGGCATCCACCATGGGTCAGGCGGGACGGCCGACCGGCGTCATCGTGTGCTCCGAGCGGTGAGAGCACGCACGCGCGCGGTGAGTTCTGCGCGCTGATCGGCGACTCTCTCGGCCGCTGTACCCCCCGCGCCGCTGCGACTCGACACGGACCCCTGCACGGACAGAACGCTACGAACATCGCCTGTGAGATGTCCGGAGATCTGTAGGTATTGCTCGTCGGTCGGCTCGTGAAGGTCGAGACCGTTGGCCTCGCAGAATGCCACGAGCGCACCGCTGATCTCGTGCGCCTCACGGAATGGAACCCTCTGACGCACTAGCCAATCAGCCACGTCGGTCGCGAGAGAGAAACCCTGAGGCGCGAGCTCTGCCATGCGATCGGTATTGAAAGTGAGCGTCGTGACCATGCCCGAGAAGGCGGGCAGGAGGACCTCGAGGTTCTCGACGGAATCGAAGACCGGCTCCTTGTCCTCCTGAAGATCGCGGTTATACGCGAGCGGCAGACCCTTGAGCGTCGCAAGCAGGCCCGTGAGGTTGCCGATGAGTCGACCCGCCTTACCGCGAGCCAGTTCGGCTATGTCCGGGTTTTTCTTCTGCGGCATGATCGACGAGCCGGTCGAATATCCGTCATCGAGACGCACAAAACCGAACTCGCGAGTGTTCCAGAGGATGATCTCCTCGGCGAAACGCGAGAGGTCGATCGCGAGCTGGGCGGTGATAAAGGCGAACTCAGAGACCACATCGCGACTGGAGGTCGCATCGATCGAATTCTCGGTGGGACGCGAGAGACCCAGCTCGCTCGCCACGAGCGCTGGGTCGAGACCGAGTGAACTGCCGGCGAGCGCACCGGCACCGTAGGGGCTCGTGGATGCCCGAACGCGCCAATCCCGGAATCGCTCGAGGGTGCGCACGAGCGGCCACGCGTGCGCGAGCAAATGGTGGGCGAGCAACACTGGCTGAGCGTGCTGCAGATGTGTGCGGCCCGGCATGATGGCGGACTCGTGTTTCTCCGCCTGCGCCGCGATCGCATCAATGAGATCGACGACGAGATCGCCGATGATCGCGGAGTGGTCGAGGAGGTAGAGACGGACGAGGGTCGCGATCTGATCGTTGCGACTGCGACCGGCGCGCAGCTTTCCTCCCAGTTCGGGGCCAGCGAGGTCGATGAGACCGCGCTCGAGGGCGCCGTGCACGTCTTCGTCAGTATCGGTCGACGTGAAGGTTCCGTCCACAATCGCCGCCTCGAGTCGATCGAGTGCGTCGAGCATTCGATCGAGCTCACCGCTGTCGAGGTAGCCTGCCGCGGAGAGTGCCCGCGCGTGAGCACGTGACCCCCGCAGATCGTAGGAGGCGAGTTGCCAGTCGAAATGTGTCGAGCGACTCAGCCGCGCGAGTTCGGGCGACGGCCCGCCAGAGAATCGCGCTCCCCAGAGTGCGCCCTCACCCGTGCCTGCCATGGTTTCTCCTCGAGAGTCGGATTTCAGTCTAAGGACGTGGTCAGGACTGCTCGAGCAGCCACACCAGAAGCGCCTTCTGCGCGTGGAGGCGGTTCTCCGCCTCGTCCCAGATAACGCTCTGCGGTCCGTCGATAACTTCAGCGGTCACCTCGTAGCCTCGGTCGGCGGGCAGACAGTGGAGGAAGAGTGCGTCGGACTTGGCGAGAGCCATGAGGTCGGCATCCACCCGGTACTGGCCGAAGCGCGCGATGCGCTCGGCCTTCTCGTCTTCCTTGCCCATCGAGACCCACGTATCGGTGACCACGACGTCGGCACCCGCGACGGCCTCGTTCGGGTCAGTGAAGAGGGCGACCGATCCGCCGGTCTGAACGGCGACGGCATCAGCGTCGGCGACTACCCGCTCGTCGGGGGCGTAGTCCTGGGGAGACGCGATCCTCACATGCATCCCCGCTGTCGCACCCGCGAGAAGGTAGGACTGGGCCATGTTGCTCGCCCCGTCGCCGAGGAATGTCACAGTGAGCCCCGCGAGTGTGCCGCGGTGCTCTCGGATCGTGAGGAGATCAGCCAGCAACTGGCACGGGTGGAAGTCATCGCTTAGCGCGTTGACCACCGGAACGGTCGTGCCGGCCGCCATCTCCACGAGTCCGGCCTGCGCGTAGGTGCGCCACACGATCGCGGCGACCTGACGCTCGAGTACGCGGGCCGTATCGGACGCGGTTTCCTTGCCGCCGAGTTGGCTGTTCGCGGTCGAGATGATGAGCGGAACTCCCCCGAGGTCGGCGATGCCCACCGCGAACGAGACGCGAGTGCGCGTCGACGACTTATCAAAGATCACCGCGACGGTCTGCGGGCCCGCGAGGGGCTGACGTCCCCAGCGATCGGACTTGATCTTCTCGGCAAGGTCAAGGATGGTCGTCTGCTCGGCCTGGGTGAGGTCGTCGTCTCGCAAGAAATGCCGTGTCACTAGGGTGCCTCCAAAGCTTTCGTGAAGATGTC
This sequence comes from uncultured Salinibacterium sp., assembly GCA_964477625.1. Taxonomy (GTDB): domain Bacteria; phylum Actinomycetota; class Actinomycetes; order Actinomycetales; family Microbacteriaceae; genus Rhodoglobus. The sequence continues at coordinate 13,188 of CAYZHZ010000041.1, read as the reverse complement.
GATGAACTCCGCGATCTCGCTGTCGCCGATGATGAGGGGTGGCGCCAGGCGGATGCTCATGTCGTTGGGTGCATTGACGATGAGTCCTGCGGCGAACGCTCGGCGCACTATGTCCGGCGCAGCAGGCTCGGTGAGGCCGACACCGATCAAGAGTCCCCGCCCCCGCACTTCCGCTATCAGCGGCGATCCGATCCCCACGATTGCCGCACGCAACTGCTCACCGCGAATCCGCGCGTTTTCCACGAGGTCGGCGCGTTCGATCTCACCGAGCACCGCGAGCGAGGCCGCGGTCGCGAGCGGATTTCCGCCGAAGGTTGTGCCGTGCTGTCCTGCAACCAACAGATCGGATGCCGCGCCGAAGGTCACGAGCGCTCCGATGGGGAATCCCCCGCCGATGCCCTTCGCGAGCACGATTGCGTCAGGCACAACCCCCGAGGACTGGAACGCGAACCACGAGCCGGTGCGGCCCGCGCCGGTCTGGATCTCATCGAGGATGAGCAGTACGCCGTGCTCGGCTGTGATGCGGCGCGCCGACTCGAGGTAGCCCTCGGGAAGGTCAATGACGCCTGCCTCTCCCTTGATAGGTTCGACGAAGAGCGCTGCGACATCCGAGCCGATCGCAGCCTCGAGCGCCTCAATAGTCGAGTCGATGTGCTCTACACCGGGAACAAGAGGCTCGAAGGGTTCACGCAGAGCGGGCTTGCCGGTGAGCGCCAGTGAGCCCATCGTGCGGCCGTGGAACGAATTGACGAGTGACAGCACGCGTGGACGGCCGGTGCGACGAGCGAGCTTGAAAGCGGCTTCGATCGCCTCTGCTCCGGAGTTACAGAAGAAGATGCGATCGCCGCCGGTGAGACTGAGCAGGCGATCGGCCAGTGCGAGCTGCGGCGGGCTCGCAAAGTAATTGGAGATGTGCGCTAGCGTCGCGACCTGCTCGCTCACGGCCTTCACGAGCACCGGGTGCGCGTGACCGAGCGCGTTTACGGCGATCCCGGAAAGGAAGTCGAGGTACTCGTTTCCCTCGTCGTCCCACACCCGGCACCCCTCGCCGCGAACGAGCTCGGCGATCGGAAGCGCGGCCGACTTCATCATGCGTGTCGAGTAGTCGTCTTGCCACGTCATACCGGCACCACCTCGGTTCCGATTCCGCTCTGTGTGAAAACTTCGAGCAGGATCGAGTGCGGCTCACGACCGTCGATGATCGCGGCCTTCGCGACGCCAGCGTCGACCGCCTCGAGGCACGCAGCCATCTTGGGAATCATTCCCGACTCCAAGCTGGGCAAGAGCAGCCGCAGTTCGTCGGCGGTTATCACGCTCACCACAGAGTCGCGGTTCGGCCAGTCGCTGTAGAGCCCGGCCACGTCGGTGAGGATCACGAGCTTGGCCGCAGCGAGGGAGATCGCGAGTGCGGCCGCTGCGGAGTCGGCGTTGACGTTGAGCAGGCCGTCCGCCCCCTGCTCATTCGCTACCGTCGAGATCACGGGTATGCGCCCGGCCGCGAGTTCAGTCAGGACTCGCTCGGGATCGACGGCGACGACATCCCCTACGAGTCCCAGGTCGACGGTCTTGCCATCGACGATCGCACCCCGCCGCACACCGGTGAAGAGACCGTGCTCGTCACCGGAGATCCCGACCCCCAGATCGCCGTGCTCGTTGATGAGGCTCACGAGGCCAGCACCGACTTGATGGGCCAGCACATCGCGCACCACGCCGATCGACCGCTCGGTCGTCACTCGGTAGCCACCGCGAAATTCGCTCGGGATGCCCTGGCGCTCCAGTTCGGCGGTGATCTGCGGACCTCCGCCATGAACGACTACGGGACGGATGCCGACGTAGCGCAGGTAAACCATGTCTTGCGCGAACGCACGAGAGAGTTCTTCGTTGATCATGGCGTTCCCGCCGAACTTCACAACGATCACCTCGTTGTGAAAGCGCTTGAGCCACGGCAGAGACTCGATGAGAACCGCGGCCTTGACTGCCGCCTCCGACGGGGTCACCATCAGCTTGAGTACGCGCTGTTCTCGTGCACGTAATCGTGCGTGAGGTCGTTCGTGAGGATGGTCGCCGCAGCCGTACCCGTGCGGAGGTCGACGAGCACGTGAACAAGACGCGGCGAGAGGTCCACCTCGTCGCGCGGCCGGTCGGGTGCGCCCGCGTGACAGACTCTCACCCCGTTCATGGTCACGTCGACGTCGTAGGGGTCGAACGCGGCATCCGTCGTTCCGATCGCGGCGAGCACACGGCCCCAGTTGGGATCGTTGCCGAAGACCGCTGCCTTGAAGAGGTTGTTGCGGGCGACCGAACGCCCGACCGCCACCGCGTCGTCCTCGGACGCAGCGCCCACAACCTCGATGCGGATGTCGTGGCTCGCTCCCTCGGCATCTCCCTGCAGTTGCTCGGCGAGGTCGAGACACACTTCCGTGAGCACTGCGGTGAACGCCGCCTGGTCAGGGGCGACACCCGAGGCGCCGGACGCGAGAAGCGAAACCTGATCATTCGTGGACATACATCCGTCCGAGTCGAGTCGATCGAAGCTCACACGGGTCGCGCTGCGTAGCGCCGCGTCGAGAACATGCGACGGCAGGTCAGCGTCGGTCGTGATGACTACGAGCATCGTCGCGAGCCCCGGCGCGAGCATCCCCGCGCCCTTGGCCATACCGCCGACCGTGTAGCCCGCGCCCTTGCGGACCGAACGCTTGGGTTTCGAGTCCGTCGTCATGATGGCGCGGGATGCGTCCTCGCCATGGTCGCCCAGGGATGCCACCGCCGCCGCCACTCCCGCGAGAACCTTGCCGAGAGGAAGCTGATCGCCGATGAGCCCCGTCGAGCACACGAGCACATCCCCCGCGGACACACCGAGGCCGTCGGCCACCGCCTCGGCGGTCGAGTGCGTCACCTGAAAACCCTGCGGACCCGTGAAGCAGTTGGCTCCGCCCGAATTGAGGACGATCGCGGCTACTCTGCCGTCCGCGATGACCTGCTGGGACCAGATGATGGGATTCGCCTTAGCACGGTTAGACGTGAAGACCGCAGCGGCGGCGGACGACGGCCCCCGATTGACGACGAGCGCAACATCCAAACCACCGTGCGACTTCAGACCTGCGGCCACACCGGCAGCCTCGAACCCCGCTGCTGCTGTCACGCTCACGGCGCCACTCCGTTCATGCTCAGGGCTGTCGTCTCAGGGAGCCCGAGAGCGATATTGGCGGACTGGATGGCCGCCCCGGCCGTTCCCTTCACGAGATTGTCGATTGCGCTCACGACGACCACGCGGCCCGCCGCCTCGTCGAGCGCGAGGCCCACGAGCGCGGTATTCGCGCCGACCGTGTCGGCCGTGCGGGGAAACTGTCCCTCGGGTAGCACGTGGACGAAGGGCTCGTCGACGTAGGCAGACTCCCACGCGTCCCGCAGCTGCGCGAGACTCACTCCGGGCTTCACGCGCGCGGTCGAGGTCGCGAGGATGCCGCGCGACATGGGCACGAGCACGGGAGTAAAAGAGATGGACACAGATGCCCCACCCGCGGCCTCGAGGTTCTGCCGAATCTCGGGGGTGTGTCTGTGTACTCCCCCCACCTGGTAGGCCGCAGCGGACCCCATCAGCTCGCTCGCCAGAAGGTCGGTGCGTAACGTCTTGCCTGCGCCGGACGGACCGACGGCGAGCACAGCGACGAGGTCATCGGAGTCGACGAGACCCGCTCGCACTCCCGGCGCGAGCGCGAGAGTGATGGCGGTGACGTTGCAGCCGGGAACCGCGATGCGGCGCGAACCCGCGAGGCTGGCGCGCTGGGTCGTGCCGTCCGCGAGCAGCAGCTCCGGCATTCCGTAGTCCCATGCGCCGAAGAAGTCGCCGCCGTAAAAAGCCGCCCAATCTTCCTCGTTGCGTAGCCGATGGTCGGCACCGCAATCGACGACGAGTGTCTCTTCCGGCAGCTCCGCGGTGATCTCCCCCGACTTGCCGTGAGGCAGCGCGAGGAAAACCACATCGTGGCCCGCAAGGGTGGAGGCGTCTGTCGGCGCGAGTTCGAGATGGGCCAGTGAGCGCAGGTGCGGCTGAACAGATCCGAGCAATTGGCCCGCATTCTGGTTCGCGGTCACGGTGGTGACCACGAGATCTGGATGATCGGCAAGCAGCCTCAGCAGCTCGCCTCCGGCATAACCGCTCGCACCAGCAACGGCGACGGATAGTGACATGGTTCTTCCTTGCGCATGAGGAGGGACGAGGATTCAGGAGCGGCAACGGATCGCGAAGCCAACCGGCCACTCACGACACGTCGCCTATCGTCGCTCGTCGGAACCGCGTCGCAGCGCGACAAAGACCAGCTCGAGGCTGTCATCGCGCGTACGAAGTGCGTTCACGTAAAGGAGCGTACTCCTCTCCCGACTGCGAGCGCGAATCGCTACTGTTGTGTGCAATTGGATGCTCGACACGGGGGTCCAGTCCAACTGAAGGAGTATTCATGTCTGACCTCGATGGTCTGATCAACCTCATTCCGGTCGGCGACATCGCCAAGAAGCTCGGAATCGATGAGAGCGTGGCGAAGACCGCGATCGCCGTCGCCGTGCCTGCCATCGTCGGCGGTCTCGCCGCCAACGCGAAGGACGACAAGGGCGCCTCGTCGCTCCAGAACGCGCTCGGCGCGCACGCGGGCAAGTCCACCAAGCTCGCGGACATCGACGAGGAAGACGGACAGAAGATCGTCAACAACGTCTTCGGTTCCAAGAAGAATGAGGTCGTCGCGGCGGTTGCCGAGAAGAGCGGCGGCGTAGACATGGGCGCGATCGTCGCTCAGATCCTTCCGATCATCGCCCCCATCGTGCTCGCGTTCGTCGCACAGCAGATGACCAAGGGCTCGTCGGCACCCGCTGCGGAGGCACCGGCCTCGGGCGGATCGTCCAATGGTGGCATCGGCGATCTGCTCGGTGGCCTGCTCTCGAGCCCGCAGGGCCAGGACGTCGTCGGCGGCCTGCTCGGAGGCCTGCTCGGAGGCGGCAAGAAGTAGAACGCAGGGTAACGAAGGGGAGTCGACGTCAGTCGGCTCCCCTTCGTCGTTAGGTCAGTCCATTACTCCCGAATTGCCGCGCCGACTCGACTGGCGGCCAGGGCCACAGCGGCGTTCTTTGCGTCGCTGGCCTCAGCGGCCGTGAGCGTTCGGTCGGACGCCCGGAAGCGCAGGGCGAACGTCAGCGACTTGCTCCCCTCGGGAACACCCGCACCGCGGTAGTCGTCGACGAGAGTCGCGTGCTCGAGCAGCTCCCCCGCTCCCTCGACGAGAAGCGCAAGCACCTCGCCCGCACGCACGGATTCGGCAACGATGAGCGAGACATCCTGGGTTGCGGCCGGGTAGGTCGCGATCGGCGCGGTCGCCACCTCTCGAGCTCCCGCCTCAATGAGCACATCCAGGTCAAGCTCGAGTAGGCCCACGACTCGCGGCAAGTCGTGCTCCGCCGCCAGGGACGGAAGCAGTTCGCCCGCAAATCCGATCACCCGGTCACCCACGCGCAGTTCGGCGGCGCGACCCGGGTGGAGCGCGCGGTGGCGACCCGTGGCGATCGTTAGTGGTGCCGAGACGACGGCGGCCACGTGTCGTGCCGCGGCCAGCGCATCCGACAGCCCGCTCGCGACTGCGGGCTGACCCGGCTGTTTCGCGACGGCATTTCCCAGAAAGAGGGCGCCAACATGCCACGGCTGGGCGGGGATGCTCGCGCGCAGCGCGGCGAGAACCTCGTCCGACGGAAGAGCGTTGCCCACCGGCAGCGGGCCACTGCCGTACTCCGCCTCGCGTTCGGGAAGGAACACGGTGCCCACCTCGTAGAGCGCGAGGTCGGTCAGACCACGGGACAGGTTGCGCCGAGCCGTTGCCAGGAGACCCGGCCAGAGTGAGGTGCGCATCCACGCGGCATCCGGATCGAGTGGGTTGGCGAGTTTCATCGCCGGTACGGGTGTCTTCCCCGGACCGAACGTGTCGTTCGATGATTGCGAGACAAAGGGATACGCGAGGATCTCGGTGAGACCAGCCGCAGCCAGCGCGTTCGACACGGTGCGGCGAAGTCGCTGCTCCCGAGTGAGTCCGCGGCCGGGTGGCGCAACCGGCAGCACCGAAGGAATGCGGTCGTATCCGACGATGCGGGCCACCTCCTCCGCGAGAGTCGTCGGGTGCGTGAGGTCGGGGCGCCAGCTCGGCGGAGTCACCGTCCATCCTGCCTTCGACACCTCGACCGTCGCACCGATCGCGACAAGGGACGACGTGATCTCGTCGGCCGAGTACTCGACGCCAATGAGCGAGTCGACGAACGTCTCCGGCAATTCGATGGATGACGCGGCCACAGAAGCGTCATACGCAACGCCCTGCGGGTCGATCGTTCCTCCCGCAAACTCGACAAGGAGGTCGGCGACGCGCTGGGCGGCGATGGCCGAGACTCGCGGGTCCACCCCGCGCTCGTAGCGCTTCGCTGCCTCGCTCGGGAGCTTATGCCGGCGAACGGATCGGGCGATTGTCACGGGATCCCAGATCCCCGCCTCGATGAGCACATCCGTGGTCGACTCTGAGATCTCGGTTGCCGCGCCCCCCATGACACCCGCTAGCCCGATCGCGCGAGACGAATCTGCGACGACCAGGTCGGCTGGATCGAGCGCCCGAACGATGCCGTCGAGAGTTTCTAGCTTCTCCCCCGGCGCGGCACGCCGGATTACGAACCCGCCGACAACCTTCCCCAGGTCGTATGTGTGGTTCGGCTGTCCGAGTTCGAGCATGACGTAGTTGCTGATATCGACCGTGAGCGAAATCGAGCGGATACCCGCGAGCCGCAACCGCGACGCCATCCAGGGTGGGGTCGGACGGCTTGGGTCGATGCCCCGAACGACACGGGCAGTGAAGACCGAGCATCCGGATCGACCACGAATGGGAGTCGAGTCGTCCAGAGTGAACGGGTATCCCTCTGCCGACACAACCGTGACTGAGTCGGCGGGGTCACGGAACGCCGCACCGGTCGAGTTAGCGTACTCGCGGGCTATGCCGCGCATCGAGAATGCGTACCCGCGATCGGGGGTGACGTTGATCTCTACGGCGAAGTCGCCGAGGCCGAGAAGCTCGATCGCATCTGTTCCAAGCTCGGGGTCGAGGCCGAGCGACTTCAGCAACAGAATGCCGTCGTGCTCGTCTCCGAGACCGAGCTCGCGCGCCGACGCAATCATGCCGTCGGAGGTGTGACCATACGTCTTACGTGCGGCGATGGGGAAAGGCCCGGGCAGCATGGCGCCGGGAAGGGTCACGACGACCTTGTCGCCCACCGCAAAGTTGTGGGCGCCACAGACGATCCCCCGCGGCTCAGCCTCCCCGACGTCGACCAGGCACCAGTTGATGGTCTTGCCGTTGGCCTGCGGCTCGGGCGTGAACTCGAGTACTTGGCCGACGACAATCGGGCCCGAGACGCCGAAGTCGTGGACGTCCTCCTCCTCGAAACCCACTCGGACTAACGCGGCGTGCACTTGCTCGTGTGTGACATCCGCGGGAATGTCGACGTACTCGCGCAGCCAGCTAATCGGGACGCGCATCAGACCACCATTCCGAACTGCTGCGAGAAGCGGATGTCGCCCTCGACCATGTCACGCATGTCATTCATGTCGTTGCGGAACTGCAGCGTGCGCTCGATACCCATACCGAATGCAAAGCCCTGATACACATTGGGATCGATGCCGGCCGCCAGCAGCACGTTCGGATTAACCATGCCGCATCCACCCCACTCCACCCAGCGAGCGCCGCCCTTCGCGTTCGGCTGCCAGACATCCATTTCGGCACTCGGCTCAGTGAACGGGAAATAGTTGGGACGCAGGCGAATCTGGGCGCCCTCTCCAAACAGCGTGCGAGCCAAATGCTCGAGCGTTCCCCGGAGGTGCGCCATGGTCAGCCCTTTGTCGATGGCGATCCCCTCCAGCTGATGGAAGACCGGGGTGTGGGTTGCGTCGAGTTCATCCTTGCGAAATACCTTGCCCGGCGAGACGACATAGACCGGGAGTTCGCGATCGAGAAGTGTGCGCACCTGCACAGGACTCGTCTGAGTGCGCAACACGAGGTGCGAATCGATCGGATCGATAAAGAATGTGTCCTGCGTCGCGCGGGCGGGGTGATCCTCATCCATGTTGAGCGCGTCGAAATTGAACCACTCGTTCTCGAGCTCGGGACCCTCGGCGACCTCCCACCCCATACCCACAAAGATGTCCGACATGTGTTCCATGAGAAGGCTCAGTGGGTGGCGCGCGCCCGTGCGCCACCGGCTGGGCACTGCGGTCACGTCGATGGCTTCGGCAGCCAGACGCTCGTTCTCTTCGGCGACCGCGAGCACGGCCTCGCGCTCGGTGACCGCCTGGGCCACGCGCGCGCGGGCCCCACCGACAAGCTTTCCGGCGGCGGCGCGTTGGTCGGCGGGAATGGTCTTGAGACTCGCGTTGTACTGCGCGAGCGGCGACTGCTCCCCCACGTGCTCGGCGCGGGCCGACCGCAATTCGGTCATGGTCGTCGTGGCCGAGATCGCCGCGATGGCAGCACTGGCCGCCGCCTCTACCGTCGCCTCGGTGATGGGGGTTTCTGACACAAGTGACGAGTTTAGCGGGCTATTTACTGCTCGATTTCGGCGGTCCGCCGATCTCCTCGGGGCCTTGAAGGGCGTCGCTCGCGCCGACGATGCCCGCGCCCCCGAGCTGCGCCATCACTCGAGCCGCTCGTGCCGCCTTGCGACCTCCCCGGCCGCCTGCCGCTGTTCGTCGGGCTACTATGCGCGCGATCCACGACAGAGCGAGATTAACAAGCAGGTACACGGCCCACACGACGAAGAACAAAGTAAACAGGTAGCGGCCGCCGAAGGTCGTCGGCCCCTGTTTGAGCACGACGTTGAGAAGCTCCTGGTATCCGAGAATGTAGGCGAGGGACGTGTCTTTGAGGAGCACCACGAGCTGGGCGATGATGATCGGCAGCATCTGCCGGAACGCTTGAGGGTACTCAATGGAGAACCGCACCTGCAGCGGGGTCAGCCCCAGGGCGAGGCCGGATTCGGGCTGCCCCTTCGGCAAGGACGCAATTCCCGCCCGAAGCGCCTCACCGATCACCGCACCGTTGTATACCGCGAGCGCTGCAACTCCTGCGACGAATTGACCCGAAGAGAACACCAAGAGGATGAAGAGCATCATGAGCAGCACAGGCATGCCGCGGAAGAATTCGATGAGCACGGTGGCCGGGATACGTAGCACGGCCAGTCGGGAGGTTCGCGCCATCGAGAGCGCGACGCCGACAAGGATCGCGAAAAACGCGCCAGCAGCAGCCATCTGAAGGGTCGCGAAGAGGCCGCGCCATACTGCGCGCCAGAGCGCCCGATCGAGCAGGATGTTCCACCGACTGGGGTCGAAGATGCCGGGCTGTGCCACCCCACCGGCATTCTCGCGGGGCTGGGAGAGGAATACCACTAGCGCGATGACTCCGGCGAGGATAACGATTCCCGCCAGGAGCGACATCATGAGCGACAGTCGCCGAGCCTTGGGCCCGGGGACGTCGTAGAGAACGTTCGTCATCGCTTCACCGCCACCTTGCGTTCGAGGTGGGCAGCAACCTGGCCCAACGGAATAGTGATGATCAGGTAGAAGACGGCGACCGCGACGAGAATCGGGATGGTGGCATTTCCATTGAGCTGGATGACCTGGCGCGAGACCGCGACGAGCTCGAGCACGGCAAAGCCGGCCGCGACCGACGTGTTCTTGGTGAGTGCGATGAGCACATTGATGAGGGGGGGAATGACCATACGGATCGCCTGCGGAAAGACTACGAGCCCGACCGTCTGACCGAAGCCCAGCCCGATAGCGCGCGCCGCCTCTGCCTGGCCGACCGGCACCCCGTTGACGCCCGAGCGTATCGCCTCAGCGACGAAAGGTGACGTGTACAGCGTCAAGCCGATGGTCGCGGCGATGACGTAGTCGAGTCGGATGCCCAACTGGGGCAGCACGAATGCGCAAAAGAACAGCACAAGGGTCAACGGCGTATTGCGTAGCACCTCGGTGTAGACGGTAGCGAAACCCCGCAGCGCCGGAACGGGCGAGATTCTCAGCGCAGCGACGAAGGTGCCGATAACCAGTGCACCCATTCCCGACACGACGAGTAGCCGCAACGTCATGAGGAACGCATCGATGAACCGGGGCAAGTTCTCGATGATGGCGTCCATGCGCATCCTCTCGTGTGGGGTGATTGGAGTCGGAGGGTGGCCCACCCGACCGTGGGTCGGATGGGCCACCGGAGTCAGTGCTTAGTAGCGGTCGACCGTCGGCGGGTCCGGAAGCGGCAGCACTGTGCCTGCCGTCTTCTCCCAAGCCGCAGCCCACGAGCCATCCTCGAACGCTTCCTCCAGCACGTCGTTGATGAACATGCGGAAGTCGGTGTCGTCGAGTTGAACACCGATGCCGTAGGGCTCCTCAGTGAACGGGTTGCCGACCACCTCGAACTCGCCGCTGCTTCCGTCGGCGAGACCCGCGAGGATCACGTTGTCAGTGGTGAGCGCGACAACCTGCCCAGAGCTCACGAGCGGCAGGCACTCCGCGTATCCGCCGAGCGAGGTCACCTGATCCGTGTACTCCTTGATGTTCGCCTCAGATGTAGAACCGGCCACCGTACAGACAGGCTTGCCCGCAAGATCCTCGGGCCCCTCGATGCCCTCGGGGTTTCCCGCGAGAACGAGGATGTCCTGACCCGCGTTGTAGTACGGACCGGCAAAGGAGATGACTTCCTTGCGCTTGTCGTTGATCGTGTAGGTCGCTACGACCATGTCGACCTCACCCGACTGGATGAACGGCTCGCGGTTCGCGGAGACGGTCTCCGTCCACGTGATCCCGCTCTGCGGGATGCCGAGCTTGGCGGCGATGATCTTCGCGATCTCAACGTCGAAGCCCTGGGGATTTCCGCTCGCGTCTACCTGACCGAAGAGTGGCTGGTCGAACTTGGTGCCGATCGTAATCGCCCCGGCCTCGTTGAGACGCGCCATGGTGGTGCCAGCCTCGAACTCGATCGTCTCCTCGACGGGGGCCGACTCGTCGGGAGCCGGAGCACCCGAATCCGTGCAGGCGGCGAGGCCGAGTACGCCAATCGCCGCAATGGCAGAGATCATTAGGCTTTTTTTGAGCCGCATGTTTCCTCCTGTGTGCTGTGCTGCTCACCCACCGGTTAGTGGGTGAGTACTTTCGAGAGGAAGTCCTTCGCTCTCGAGCTCTGCGGGTTGGTGAAGAAGGTCTCGGGTGGAGCCTCCTCCACGATTTGGCCGTCGGCCATGAAGAGCACTCGGCCCGCGGCCTTGCGGGCGAACCCCATCTCGTGGGTCACGACGACCATCGTCATTCCCTCTTCGGCGAGTTCGACCATGACATCGAGAACCTCGTTGATCATCTCGGGGTCGAGAGCAGACGTTGGCTCATCGAAGAGCATGACCTTGGGGTCCATGGCGAGCGCGCGAGCGATCGCCACGCGCTGCTGCTGGCCGCCCGACAGCTGGGCCGGCATCTTGGCGGCCTGGTTTGCGACGCCCACTCTCTCGAGGAGTTCCATGGCGCGAGCATCCGCTTCTGCTCGTGACCGCTTGCGCACCTTGACCTGTCCGAGGGTGACGTTCTCGAGCACCGTCTTGTGTGCGAAGAGATTGAAGGATTGGAAGACCATTCCGACATCCGCGCGAAGCCGAGCCAGCCCGGCGCCCTCCTGCGGGAGCACCTTGCCGTCGATCGAGATCGTGCCATCGTCGATCGTCTCGAGCCGGTTGATCGCACGGCACAACGTCGACTTGCCCGACCCACTCGGTCCGATGACAACGACCACTTCGCCGCGATGGACGGTCGTGGTGATGTCTTTGAGGACGTGAAGGTCACCGAAATGCTTGTTCACGTGGTCGATGACGACAAGCGGTTCCATGCTTTTCAGGTAAGCACACCCCCTATCTGGGGGTCAATCCGCTGAATCGAGGGGCCTCGACCGTGTACAGTGACCCCCGCCGTTCACGATCGCTGTGCGAAGGCGCTCTCGTAGAGACAGACCGACGCCGCCGTCGCAAGGTTCATGGACTCGGCGTGCCCGTAGATCGGCACGCTGATGACCCAGTCGGCAAGGGCATAGTGCTCGTCGCTCAGTCCGCGTGCCTCATTGCCGAAGAGCCACGCCGTGGGGCTCGCGAGTGCTCCCGCCTTGCGTGCCGCGAGCATATCGGCGCCCTTGATGTCCGCCGCGATGACCTGCAGACCCACGTTCTTCGTGCGCTCGACCACCGACTCGAGCTCGGATCCGAGCGCGACGGGTATATGGAACAGGGAGCCGGTCGTGGCGCGCACGACCTTCGGGTTGTAAAGGTCAACCGTGCGCCCGGAGAGGATGACAGCGTCGGCCCCCGCGGCGTCCGCGGCGCGGATGATCGTGCCCGCGTTGCCCGGGTCGCGCACCTCCTGGAGGATCGCGATGAGACGCGGAGAGTCAGCGAGGATGTCCTTGAGCGACGCGGGGAACTGCCGACACACTGCCACGACGCCCTGCGGGGTGACAGTGTCAGCCATCGCCTCGAGCACCTGCTCAGTCACGAACTCCGGCTCGACGCCAGCAGCGCTCGCGGCGTGCGCGATGGCGCTGTGCTTCTCGAGCGCGGTGGGTGTCGCGAAAAGATCGACGACGAGCTCCGGGCGAAACGCGAACGCCTCGGCAACGGCCTGTGGCCCCTCCAAGAGAAAAAGCCCGGTCTGTGACCGGGCCTCCCTCTTCGCGAGCTTCGCCACGGCTCGCACACGAGGTGAGCGCGGATTGTCGATCATAACGACAAGCCTATGCGCAGGACCTCGGTGCGCGCCGTGACGCGCTCAGCAACACTGCGTGAACTTACGCGACGACCTTCGGAGCCGACGTGTCGGCGGGAAGGGCAGCCTTGGCGGCCCTAACAATCGCGGCGAACGTGGCGGGCTCAGAGACCGCAAGCTCCGCGAGCATGCGACGGTCCACCTCAATGCCGGCGAGACCGAGGCCCTGAATGAGGCGGTTGTAGGTCAGGCCGTTCGCACGGGAGGCAGCATTGATGCGCTGGATCCACAAGCGACGGAAGTCGCCCTTACGCGCACGACGGTCGCGGTAGGCGTAGACGAGGGAGTGGGTAACCTGCTCCTTCGCCTTGCGGTACAGGCTGTTCGAG
>CAYZHZ010000040.1:0-19352 GCA_964477625.1 uncultured Salinibacterium sp. | reverse complement strand
CCGAGCACATCCACACCTACCGCATCACGCGGCTCGGCCTGTGGAACGCCCGCGCGGCCGGCCATGAGGCGAGCGACATGCTCGCGACGCTCGAGAAGTACTCCAAGTTCGCGATTCCCCAGTCAGTCGTCGTCGACATCACCGAGACCGTCGGTCGCTACGGCCGCCTGACGATCGAGCGGGATGGCGACGGGGTGCTGCTGCTCACGACATCCGACCCCGCCGTGCTGAGCGAGATCACGCGCGCCAAGAAAGTCGCGAGCCTGCTGTTCGAGAAGCGCGGGCCCTCGACCTACGTGGTGCAGGCGTGGGCGCGCGGGCAGCTCAAGCAGGAGCTGCTCAAACTCGGCTGGCCCGCCGAAGACCTCGCCGGCTACACCCCCGGCACACCTCACGAAATCGCCCTCAACGACGACGGCTGGCACCTGCGCCCTTACCAGGATCAGGCCATCGAGAACTTCTACGCGCACGGCTCGGGCGTCGTCGTGCTGCCGTGCGGCGCGGGTAAGACCCTCGTGGGGCTCGGCGCCATGGCGGAGGGCAAGACGACGACGCTCATCCTCGTCACCAACACCGTCTCGGCGCGCCAGTGGAAGGCCGAGCTGCTCAAGCGCACGACACTCACCGAAGACGAGATCGGCGAGTACTCGGGTCAGGTCAAGCAGGTGCGTCCCGTGACGATCGCGACCTACCAGATCCTGACGGCGCGCAGAAAGGGCGAGTACGCCCACCTGGCGCTGCTGGATGCCCTCGACTGGGGCCTCGTGATCTATGACGAGGTTCACCTGCTGCCCGCCCCCGTCTTCAAGCTCACGGCTGAGCTGCAGGCACGCCGGCGCCTCGGACTGACCGCGACCCTCGTGCGCGAAGACGGACGGGAGGGCGACGTGTTCTCCCTCATTGGCCCGAAGCGCTTCGACGCCCCGTGGAAGGAGATCGAGGCTCAGGGCTTCATCTCCCCCGCCTCGTGCTACGAGGTGCGCATCGACCTGCCCGAGGGCGAGCGGCTCGAGTACGCGGCATCCGCCGACGATGAGCGGTACCGGCTCGCGGCGACGGCCCCCGCCAAGCTCGGCGTGGTCAAGTCGCTCGTCGAGAAGCACCGGGGTGAGCGCATCCTCGTCATCGGTCAGTACCTCGACCAGATCGACGAACTCGCCGAGGCGCTCGACGCGCCCCAGCTCACCGGCTCGACCCCCATCGAGGAACGCGAGCGGCTGTACCAGGCGTTTCGCGAGGGCAGCATCACTGTGCTCGTCGTCTCGAAGGTCGCCAACTTCTCGGTCGACCTGCCGGAGGCGACCGTCGCCATTCAGGTGAGCGGATCGTTTGGCTCGCGGCAGGAGGAGGCCCAGCGTCTGGGCCGACTGCTGCGACCCAAGGAGTCGGGCCTACCGGCGAATTTCTACACCCTCGTCGCGCGCGACACCGTCGACCAGGACTTCGCCCAGAACCGGCAGAGGTTCCTGGCCGAGCAGGGGTACAGCTACACCATCCTCGACGCCGACGAGCTCGCCGCCTGAGGTCTCGACGAACTCGACCACCGGTTTCTCGCTGCGCACGAAGGCGATGCCGGCGAGGATGAGCGCGCCGCCGATCACCTGCGGGATGGAGAGATTCTCGCCGAGGAGCAGCCACGCGTAGAGCGCCGCCGTGACGACCTCGAGCAGACCCACGAATGACGCGATTCGCGAGCCCAGGATCTCTGTTGCCTTGATGCTCGTCGCAAACCCGATAGCCGTCGACAGCACACCCGCGGTTACGAGCGGCACCCACCACGCGACGCTCGTGCCGGCGAAGGCCACGTCGCGGGTCGCCACCTCGAACGGCAGGATGCCCGTCGCGGCGATACCGAGAACCGTGAGGCCCCCGAGGATGACCCCGAACGAGGCGAGCACGACGGGAGGAAGTCCGTTGGTGGGGCGGGCGACGATCACGTAGTAGGCGGCGCACCCGATCATGGCGATGAGCGCGAACACGATGCCGAGCGGGTCGAGAGTGCCGCCCCCGAACGGCGAGACGACGAGGATGAGGCCGGCCAGCGCCACGGCGGAGCCGATGAGAACGACGGCGTGCGGCATCCGTCTCGTGGTGACCCACGCGACTCCGACGAGCAGCAAGGGCGCGAGGTACTCGATGAGAATGCCGGTCGCGACGGGGATGCGCTCGATGGAGAGGAAGTAGAAGAGCAGGGTGCCCGAGACGCCGGTGACAGAGAGCGCGAGGATGCGCCATCGCGATCGCCAGACGGTCGGCCAGTGGCCACGAACGGCCACGAGAGCGAATGGGAGAAGCGCGAAGCCGCCGATGAGGGAGCGGGCCGCGACGACCGCGACGGGGCTCCAGCCTGCGTCGAACATGGGCTTGAGAAGTGCCCCGGACGATCCAAAGGAGAACGCCGCGAGAACAGCGATAACGAGCCCTCGAGTGACGGTTGATCGCTGCATGTCGATGACGGTAGTCTCGTACTGAGTAAGGAGTCAAATTGCATTTTGCCCCTGACACGGAGCGCACGATCGAGTTCGCTGTCGCTCTCGTCAACACCTCCGCCGGAGCAACCAAGAGCGGCATCGACGAGCTGTCGACGATCGCCGAACTCGACCGCCTCTACCGCGAGTCCGGCTACAGCGGGCGCATCGATCACGACGAGGCAGAGCTCGCCGCGGTACGAGCTACACGCGACCGCGTACGCACGACATGGCTACTCGAGAGGGATGAGGCGGCCGAAGCCGTCAACGCGATGCTGCGGGAAGCCAACGCCCTCCCCTACCTCACCCGCCACGACGCGTTCGACTGGCACCTGCACGCGACCGAACAGGATGCCCCGCTCGCGGAGCGCATGCTCGTCGAGGTGGCCCTCGCCCTGCTCGATGTCATCCGCACCGACACAATGGACCGTCTGCGCGCGTGCGACGCGCCCGACTGCACGGGGGTGCTGGCCGACCTGTCACGCAACGGGTCGAAGCGGTTCTGTAGCATTCGCTGCGGCAACCGGATGAACATGATCGCATTCCGCGAGCGGCAGGCTGCCTCGGTGGTCGAGCCCGTCGAGACCTAGCGCGGATCTCGACTGCGCTCGATCACCGGATGGTGAGTGCCCGCGCCGCGTTGTGCGTGGTCGCGAGGTCGATGTTCTGTTGCGAGATACCCGCGTCGCGCATCATCGGGATGAACTTCTCGATGAGCCAAGGGAACCCGCGTCCGCCGTATGCCTTGAGGGCCGCGCGGGTCCCGATGTCCGTGCCGAGCATGACTCGATCCTGGAAGCCCGCCTCGATGAGGGCGAGAACACTGTTGAGGCGAACGTCATCACCGGGGTACCCCTCGGCGATGTATCCGATGTTGTCTATGGAGACGTAGACCCCACGGCGCGCGATCGCGAGCAGGTGATCCGTGTCTTCACGGTCGCCGAGGTGGTTGACGACGATGCGGTCGGGCGAGACGCCCTCATCTTCGAGGATGTCGATCTGTTCGTGCGCGAGTTCGCCGAAATGGGTCGTGTGGGTCCAGATCGCGCATCCCGTGCGCACGGCCGCCTTGCCCGCGGCCCGGAACACGCGTTCCTCGCGGGGGCTCACGAAGTGACGTTCGGTTCCGATCTCTCCGATGAATCCAGCGCGGATGCCCGTACCGTCGAAGCCCTCGGTGAGCTGCTTCACCATGATGTCGCTCAACTGCAGGATCGTCTTCTCGCTCACCTCGGGGGTGTAGACGGGTTCGCGATACCACCCGCAGCCGAGCACGATCTTCACACCCGTCGCTTCGGAGATGCGCCGCAGCGCCTCCGGCTGCGGGCCCAGGCCCGTCGTCGTGCAGTCGATGAGCGTGCCGCCGCCCGCGTCGGCAAAGAGTTGCACCTCGTTGCGAGCGACGTTCTCGTCGTCGAAGATGACCTCGTAGCTGCGGATCATCTGGAAGTAGTCCCAGAGCACGTGCTCGTGGCTGTGCGCGATACCGAGCTCCTCAGGAGCGACCGGCCCGGTCACCGACATCACGGTGCCGGCCAGCGACTCCGCTCGTTCCCCGATGCCGCTCACTCCCCGAGCCTCACGAGAACCTTGCCGGGTACATCCGGGTTGTGGGCGAGGCGAAGGAACGCGTCGTTCGCTTCATCCATCGTCACCTCCGCGCTGATGAGCTTGCCAAAGATCGGGTCACCGGTCGCGACCCACTCCGCGGCCTCGCGGAATCCGGCGAAGGTGTAACAGAACGAGCCGACGATCGAGCGCTCCTCGGTGCTCACCCGGAAGGCGGCAAGAGCGAGCTCCTGCTGGCCCATGCCTACGAGGCAGACGCGGCCGCCGTACGAGGTCGAGAGCAGGGCATCCGCGAGCGTCTCACTGATGCCGACCGCGTCGATCGCGACATCCGCGTGGTCGCCGTGCAGCGCGAGCAGTTGCTCGGGCACCGGTCCCGCGAGGGGGTCGATGGCTGTCGCGCCGAGCGAGGAGCACAGGTCGCGACGAGCCGCGTCGATCTCGCTCACGTAGACCGCTCCGGCACCCTCGTGCAGTGCCGCGAGGATCGTCGACTGGCCGATGGGGCCGCCGCCGACGACGAGAACGGTGTCCCCCTTCTCTACGCCCACGCGGCGTACCGCGTTGAGGGCCACGGCGAGGGGCTCGATGAGCGCGCCGTAGGCGACGGGCATGGTCTCGGGCAGAGTCACGACATTGCGCAGCGGCACACTGATGTATTCGGCAAACGCCGAGATGAGTGTGGGGTCAACGCCGATGACGCGGCGCTCGGGGTCGTGCTGCTCGCGGCCGGCGAAGAGCTTCATGCGCTCGGCGGTGAGGATGACCGGGTTGAAGGTCGCGAGCGTTCCCACGGGCGCTAGCGCCGGGTCGACGCCCTCGCCGATCGCATGAATACGCCCGACCGATTCGTGCCCCATGATCTGACCGGGGATGCGGCGACCGTTCTCCCCCGTGAATCCGTGGATGTCGGATCCGCATATTCCGGTGGCGAGCACACGGATGACGACTTCTCCCGGCGCCGCGACGGGATCGCTGAGATCCGCGGCCGCGATGTGGCCGAACTCCACGAGCTGAAGTGCGCGCATTCCCATCCCTGATGGAAAGACCCGCCGATTCGCGGGTTCATGTATGCGAAACAATATTCACTAGTTCGAAGTTAGCATTGCACAGCCCGCAGGATCGCACAATCCGAGTCCGCTCGAGAAATGTGTTGACGGCTCACTTCTTCGAACCTATGGTTCGTGTTGACAGGATCGGACACTGTTCGAAATATCGAACACAGTGACTTCGATATCAGCGAGACCACCAAGAAGGAGTGACATGCGAAACAAGCTCTTCGCCATCGTCGGCGTCGCGGCACTCAGCGTCAGCCTCGTCGCGTGCGGAAGCCCCAGCACCGGCGGCGACGCCGGCACCGGCACGACCAACACGCTCGAGCGCATTCAGGAGAACGGCACCGTGCGCGCCGCGTTCATCACCAACCGCCCGCTCTCGTATCTCGACGAGGGAACCGGTCTTCTCGAGGGCAGCGGCCCCGCGGTGCTGCGAAAGATCATGGAGAACCTCGGCGTCGCAAACGTCGACGGCGTGCTCACCGATTTCGACGCGATCATCCCCGGCCTGCAAGCCGACCGCTGGGACATCTCGGCCTTCCCGTTCTATGTCACACCGGTGCGGTGCGAGAACGTCGCGTTCACGAACCCCACCGCCCAGTACCTCGAGGGCGCGATGGTTCAGACCGGCAATCCGCTGAACATCACGAGCTACGAGGACTTCTCGCGGCCCGAGATCCGCATCGCGATCGGCTCGGGAAATGCCGAGATCGAGTGGGCGAAAGACAACGGAGCCACCGACGCGCAGATCAGCCTGTTTACCGATGAGGCCCTCGCGCTCGAGGCCCTGCGCAACGGACAGGTCGACGTCTACCTGAACGCCCAGTTCAGCATGGCCCAGGCGCTGCGCAACTACGACCCGACCGGACTCGAGATCGCGTCGCCCTTCACCGGACCGATCATCGATGGCGAAGAGGTCGTCGCCTATGGGGCGTGGGCGGTGCGCATCGACGACACCGAGCTGCGCGAAGCGTTCAACGCGGAACTCAAGAAGCTCAACGAGTCGGGCGAGCTTCTCAAGCTGCAGGAGCCCTTCGGCTACGACGCCGAGTCCATTCCCGACCCGTCGGTAACCTCGGCCTCACTCTGCCCCGACGCCACATGGGCGAAGTAGTAGCAGCATGATCACGACGACCAGGCCGAACAGGATGATACGACGGAGGCCCTCGCAATGAGCCCCATTATCGTCACCTCCATCCTGGGCGGCCTGGTCGTCACCCTGCAGGTCATCGGCCTCGCGCTTCTCGTCGCCGCCCCGCTCTCGCTCGTCGCGGCACTGGGACGGATCAGCCGACACCGTGCCCTACGCGCCGTCTCGACCGTCTACGTGGAGTTCCTGCGCGGAACATCCGCCCTCGTGCAACTCTTCTGGGCCTTCTATGTGCTGCCGGAACTCGGCTTCACGTTCCCGCCGTTCGGCGTCGGGGTCGTGGTGCTCGGACTCAACGCCTCGGCGTACGGCGCGGAGGTTATCCGTGGGGCCGTGCAGGCGGTGCCGCAGGCCCAGTGGGAGGTAGCCCAGATGCTCGGACTTCGCCGCACGACCACGATGTGGCGCATCATCCTGCCGCAGGCCATGCCGATCGCGCTGCCGGGCCTCGGCAATATCGCGATCGACGTGATGAAAGCCTCGGCTCTCGTCTCACTCGTGACCGTCTCGGACTTCACGCGCGAGATCACCCGCTGGGCGACATCGGGCAACCTCAACGTGACCGCGGCTTTCTCGATCCTCCTGATCGGTTACCTGCTCATCTCCCTCCCCCTCACCGGAACCTTCCGGCTCATCGAATGGCGGGCCGGTCGATTCCTGCCCGGACGTCAGGGGGTCAAGCCGTGAACGCGGACTTCTTGATCGGGGCGATCCCCGCGATGCTCGAGGGCCTCAAGATCACCGTGCTCGCGACGCTCGCCGCCGCTGTCGTCGCCTTCGTCGTCGGGCTGCTCGTCGCCTCGATCCAGGTGCTCAAGATCCCGGTGCTCAATCCGGTGATCACCGCGATCGTGCTCGTGATCCGAAACACCCCCCTGCTCGCCCAGCTCTTCTTCCTCTTTTATGTGCTGCCCCGGTTCGGGGTGTCGTTCCCGCCGTTCCTGATCGGTGTGATCGCGCTCGGGCTGCACTTCTCGTGCTACGCGGCTGAGGCCTTCCGCGGTGGGTTCCTCGCGGTACCGCGCGGCCAGTGGGAGGCGGCGAAGGTGCTGGGCCTCCCGATGCTCACGACGCTGGGGCGCGTCATCCTGCCGCAGGCCATCCCGCCAGTCATCCCCGCGCTCGCGAACCTCTTCATCTCGATGTTCAAAGACTCGGCCATCCTCTCGGCCATCACCGTGCTCGAACTGCTCGGCACCACCCGCAACCTCGCGGCACAATCCTTTCAATACACCACCCTCTTCACCGCGATGGGTCTCACCTACCTCGCGATCTCACTGCCGGCTTCCTTCGCGGTGCGCCTGCTCGAACGACGGCACACGCGCCGGGAGGTAAGGACATGACCGACCAATTCGCTCGAGGCACGGGCATCTCGCTCGAATCGGTGACGAAGAGCTACGGAGCGACGACCGTACTCAACGACATCAGCCTGGATGTCGCCGCCGGCAGTCGCGTGGCCCTCATCGGGCCGAGTGGATCGGGCAAGACGACGGTGTTGCGGTGCATCGCGCGACTCGAATCCATCGACTCCGGGTCGATCAATGTGCAGGGCACCGAGATCGGGCGACTCAAGCGCGATCGCGCGCGCACCAGACCCGACGTTGCGGAGGTCATGCGCGAGGTCGGCATGGTCTTCCAACAGTTCAACCTGTTCCCCAACATGACGGTTCTCGACAACCTCACCATCGCGCCACAGCGCGTGCTCGGTGTCTCGGCGGACGAGTCGATCGAGCGGGCGCGGGAACTGCTCGCGCTCGTGGGACTCGCCGAGAAGGAGCGCAACTTTCCCGCACAGCTCTCGGGTGGGCAGCAGCAGCGCGTCGCGATTGCCCGGTCGCTCGCCATGCGCCCCTCGGTGCTGCTGTTCGACGAGGTCACATCTGCCCTCGATCCCGAACTCGTCGGCGAAGTGCTCGACGTGATCCGGGGCGTTGCCGAACAGAGTTCCGTGACCATGCTGCTCGTCACCCACGAGATGCAATTCGCCCGAGAAGTGGCGGATCAGGTCGTCTTCATGGAAGCTGGTTCCGTCGTCGAGCACGGGTCACCAGATACCGTGCTGACCAACCCGACGAACCCGCGAACCAAGCAGTTCCTGCGGCGCCTCCTGGAGCACTGACAGAAAGACACGATGAGAAGAGTCTCGGCGGTCACACGGGCAATAATGATGGTCGACGTCGTCACCTCGAGCGACAGGCCGCTGAAGATTTCCGCTCTCGCCACCACGGTGGGTGTGCCCCGCAACACCGCATACGAACTCGTGGCGACGCTCGTGGACGGCGACGTGCTCACGCTCTCCGAGGGCGGACTCGTGTCGGCCGGACCGCGGTTGCTGCAGTGGGGCGGGGCGTACGCGCGAACCGTCGATGTCGTCACCGCGGGTCGGGAGGTTGCCCGTTCGGTCGCGCGCGCAACAGACGCCACCGTGCACATCGGGCGTCTCGAAGGCTCCGACATCATCTACCTCGTCAAAGAGGACTTCGGTCAGCACATCCGCATGGGATCGGCGGTGGGTCGGCGAATGCCCGCGTATGCGACGGGCCTCGGCAAGGCCATCCTCGGATCTCTGCCCGAAGCAGAACTCGACGCATACCTCGCCTCGACGCCGCTCGTGGCGCTCACCCCCGGTACTCTCGCGACGCCTGAGGCCCTGCGCGCCGACCTGCGTACGGTGGCGGAGCAGGGTGTGGCGTACGACCGCGAGGAGTCGAGCCCAGACGTGTGCTGCGTAGCGAGTGCGGTGCGAGATGACACGGGGCGTGTCGTCGCCGGGCTGAGCGTGTCGACGCTCGCGACGCGAATGACGCCCGAGACGCAATCCCGGTTGGCTGATGCCGCTCGAGAGGGCGCCACAGCCCTGTCTGCCTTGCTGGGTTACGCTGGGCGGCTGTAGCGCAGCAACAGGGTGTCGCCGCTGCGCAGCACGTGCACGAGCGTCATGGAGCGCGCCGCTGGCACGTCGCTGTGCGAGATTCGCGGAGCCTCGCCCGCCTCGAGGCTCGGCGAGATCGTGACACACAACTCATCGACGGCATCGGCGGTGAGCAGGCTCCCGAACAGCGACGGACCGCCCTCGCACAGGATGCGCGTGAGTCCGCGACTGCGTAGCGCACCGAGGGCGGCCGACAGATCGACTTGCTCGTCGCCGGTCGCGATCACATCCGCGACATCAGTGAAACGATCGGTACCGGATGCCGCACCCGAGGTCACGACGAACGGTCGCACGGGCGCGGCCGTGAACACCTTCGACGCCGGGTCGAGGTCGAGCTGGCCGCTGACGATCGCGAGGTGCGGGTGCGCAGGCATCCCGCGTTCCTGACGCCAGCGCGCCGACGCGTCGCTCACACGCAAGCCCCCGTAGCCCTCGTCGCGGATCGTCCCCGCGCCGACGAGCACGACGTCGGCGACCCGGCGCAACAGTTCGAAGTGACGCTTGTCAGCTGCCCCAGACAAGTCGCCGGAGAGGCCGCCGTGGGTCGCCGCGCCGTCGATGGACTCCACGAAGTTGACCCGCACTCCCTCGCCCAGGTCAGCGACGAGGTCGTCGTCGTGGAGGTTCTCGGCGCGGTCGGGCCAGAGACGATCGATGCGCGCGGTCACACTCGGGTCCTCATACGTTGTGCTTCGTGTAGGCGGGCGGGCGCATCCCCAGAATCGCCTCGGTCATGCGCACGGCGTCGACCGAGGCGGGCACGTCGTGCATGCGCACGATACGCGCGCCCTTCATGATGCACACGACCGCCGCCGCGAGCGAGCCCGCGAGCCGCTCACCCTGCACGCGGTCGATCGACTCCCCCACGAAGTCTTTGTTGGAGACGGCGGCGAGGGTCGGGAGTCCGATCGCGACGACCTCGTCGAGCCGGCGAGTGAGTTCGAGGGTATCGACGGTGTTCTTGTTGAGGTCGTGTCCCGGGTCAACGATGAGGCGCTCGAGCGGGATGCCCGCGGCGACGGCGCGATCGACCCGCTCCCGCAAGAACGCGACCACCTCGGCGACGACGTCTGAGTAGGTGGGGCGAGCGACCTCGCTGCGCGGGGCGCCGACACTGTGGGTGATGACAAGCGTCGCGTCGCTGTCGGCGACGACCCCGAGCATCCGTTCGTCCCAGAGCCCGCTGGTGTCGTTGATGACGGCGGCGCCCGCGGCGATCGCTCGGCGCGCGACATCGGCATTGGTCGTGTCCACCGAGATCACGACGTCGGATGATGCGGCAATCGCCTCCACGACGGGAACGACCCTCAGCGTTTCTTCCTCCGCCGTCACGACCGGCCCGCGACCGAACGGCACCCCACCGATGTCGACCCAGTCGGCGCCCTGCTGCGCCGCGCGCAGGCACGCCTCGACCGCGCGATCGAGCGCGAATGTGGCCCCCTTGTCGTAGAACGAGTCGGGCGTGCGGTTGACGACGGCCATGACCGCGACCTGTCGGGAGAAGTCGAACTCGCGGGCACCGATGCGCATGGTTCCAAACTAGCCGCGTGCGGTCAGTTTCTGAGCACGAGGGAGCTGAGGGGTCAGAGGTCGAGACGCACCAGAATCTTGCCCGGCACGTCGGCTCGGGTCGCGAGGCGCTCGAAGGCGGCGTGCCCATCATCGAGGGGAACCTCGAGACTGATGAGCTTGGCCAGCACGGGATCAGCCTGCCCCGCCCAGGCGGCCGCATCCTCGAAGACGGGGAAGGAGTAGCAGAAGCTCCCCACGATGGAGCGTTCCTCGGTGCTCACCCGAAATGCGGAGAGGGTGAGCTCGGGGCGTCCCATTCCCACGAGGCACACCCTCCCGCCGTACGGCGTGCACGAGAGGCAATCGGCGAGGGTCTCGGAGATGCCGACGGCGTCGATCGCGACATCCACCGGTCCCCCCTCGAGCGCCAGCACCTGGTCGGCGATCGCGCCGGCTCGGGGGTCGAGCGGGTGGGCGCCGAGCGACGCACACAGGTCGCGGCGTTCGGGGCTGAATTCACTCACGTATACGCGGGAGGCGCCCTCGCGCAGCGCGGCGAGAATCACGGACTGCCCGATCGGGCCGCCGCCGCTCACGAACACCGTCTCGCCCGGAGTCAGCCCCACGCGGCGTACGGCGTTGAGGGCCACCGCGAGCGGCTCAATGAGTGCGCCGAAGGCGAGCGGCATGGTGGTGGGCAGCAGCACGACATTCTCGGCGGGCACGAGCATGCGCTGGGCGAACGCCGACGTGCGAGCGCTGTCCACACCGATGACACTGCGGTCTGGATCATGCTGCTCGCGCCCCGCGAACTGCGCGCGTCGCTCGGGCGCGATGACGACCGGGTTGAAGGTCGCGGGTGCACCGAGGGGGTAGCGCGAAGCATCCACTCCCGCACCGAGTGCGTGGATGCGCCCGACGGATTCGTGCCCCATGACCTGGCCGTGGCTGCGGCGACCGTTCTCGCCCGTGAAGCCGTGGATGTCAGATCCGCAAATGCCTGTCGCGACGATGTCGAGGGCGATCTCGCCGGCACCGGGCGTGGGGTCGGGCATCTCGACCACGGCCATCCGGCCGTAGTCCTCAAGCTGCAGTGCTCGCATCGTCCCTCGAAGTTCTTATGTGTGAACTACACTTCACAACATAGAACAGTCTACACCGCTGCGCATCCTTTTGAGGCGGTGGGCGGCGTTGGCTGGATAAACCAGCTACCGCACGCGACAACCTGAAAAGGGAGGGAAGCAGTCAGGCGGAGAGGGCCTCGGAGATCGAGCTCGCCTGACGCGTGAGCACCTCGATCATCTGCTTCGTCTCGAGCTCGCCGAGTTCGATTCGCGCCTTCGGCACGGAACAACTCATGGCGGCGACGACCGAACCCGCGCCATCCCTAATCGGTACGGCGACGCAGAACACGCCGAGCGTGTACTCGCCGTCATCGATCGCGTAACCCTGCGTGCGCACCTCGTGAAGCACCTTGATGAGAGCGTCGCCGGTCGGGATCGTGCGTGACGTGTACTCCTCGAGCTTCGTGCCGGCGAAGCGGCTGTCGAGCACCGAATCGTCGAGCCCCGCCAGAAGAGCCTTACCAATGCCCGTCACGTAGGCGGGAAGACGACTGCCAATGGACGAAATGAGGCGCAGGGGGCGATTGCCCTCCACCTTGTCGATGTAGACGACGTCGAGGTCGTCGAGGATGCCAAGCTGCACCGTCTCGCCGAGCTCCTCGTTCGCCTCGCGCATGAACTGACGAGCACGCACAACGAGTTCGCGGCTGCGCAGGAAAGACTGTCCCACCTCCCACGGCTTCACGCCGATCGAGTAGACGCGCTTATCCGGGTCGAAGGTCAGCCAGCGCATCGAGATGATGGTCTGCAAGAGACCGTGCAGGCTGCTCTTGGGATACGGCAGCTGGCTCGACAACTCGACGAAGCCGACCCCGTCGCTGTATCGCGCGACCACCTCGAGGATCTCGAGTGTTCGTTGGGCGGACTTGACCCCCTGCACATCCTCAGCCATCAGTCACACAGCCCTCTCTTCGCGAGCCAGCGTATCGCGCTACCGCAGTTCGACGGGAACCCCTCCATTCGCGGCCGACTCGACCGCTGCGAGCGCGCACGCGAGTGCGGCACGCCCATCCTCTGCTGTCGGGGCACCCGCGGTACCCGCACAGAGCTCCGCGAACGCCTGCACCTCGGTGCGCATCCAGTCGTCATCGGGGTACTCGAACCGCTCGTGCCGCTGCGCCGTGTCGAGCTGCAGGCTGCGGTCGAAATCGAGCGAGATCTGCCCGCGAGTGCCCTGGATTACCGTGACGAAGGACGGCACACTCCGGTAGGCCCGCCCGAAGCCGATCGCGATAGCCGCGAGAGCGCCACTGTCCTGAGTCGCGGTGATCGCAGCCGAGTTGACGGCCTCGCCGGACACCGCGACCGTCTGGCAGCCGATCGTGGCGAATGGCGAGCCCGTGAGCCACACGAGCCGATCGAAACTGTGGTGGGACTGGATCTGCAGCGCTCCCCCACCGGCCGCCGGATCCCAATACCACGCGGGCATTGACTCCTGCGCCTCGATGATCGTGTCCGAGATGAACTCGACGTCGCCGATAACACCCGCCGAGATGAGGTCGCGCGCCTGCATCCACTCGGCGCGGAAACGGTAGCTGAAGCCCACCATGACCCGGATGCCCGCATCATCCCGAGCCGCGATGATCGCGGCAGCCTCGGCATCCGTGTTGCACAGCGGCTTGTCGATGAGGATGTGCAGTCCCGCGCGGGCCGCGGCGACGCACGCGTCACGGTGCTGGTCGTGGGGCAGGGCGATGTAGACGCCGTCGACGGTGCCGAGGGCGGCGAGTTCGTCGAGGGTCGCGACGGCCGCAGCATCCTGCGGGGCCGCAAGAGCCTGGGCGCGTGCAACGTCACGATCCGCCACGGCTGTGAGTACGACGTCGTCGAGTTGAGCGGCGGCCGCGGCGACCTTGGCACCCATCGCCCCGGCGCCGACGATGCCCAAGCGCAGGGTCACGCTGGTGACCCGAAGGCGAAAGCGATCGAGGGGTTGGTGACGGTCATCTGGATGATCTGCTGCTCTGTGACCCCACGCTCGCGCAGCATCGGCAGAAAGTTCTCGATCACATTCGCGTACCCGACGCCGCCATACGCCTTGAGTTGACCGAGTTCGCAAATGTCGTTGGAGAGCATGACGCGCTCGGCGAGCCCGCGCGAGCACAACTCCGCGACGTTGTCTGCGCGAAACTCCAGCGGCGCGTACCCGCCGACGAAGCCGATGTTGTCGACATTGATCCACGCCCCGCGCTCAGCGATGGGCAGGATGATGTCGATGCCACGGCGGTCGCCGAGGTGCGAGACGATGACGACCGATGGGTCGACGCCCTCCTCGGCCAGCAGGTCGAGTTGTTCGAGCGCGAGCTCGCCCCAGTGGGTCGTGTGGGTGAGGATCGGCACACCGGTGCGCGCGTGTGCGCGACCGGCCGCGCGGAAGACGCGCTCAACGATCGGCGAGATGTGCCCGCGCTCCGTTCCGATCTCGCCGATGAAGCCCGGCTTGATATCGGTGCCCTCGGCGCCATTCTCGATCTCGTTGACGAGGAATCGAGCGAGCTCCTCGGTCGATGTCGATGCAATGTAGTCGGGGTAGGTCTTCTCCCGATACCACCCAGCGCCCATGACGATGTTGACACCCGAGGCCCTGCTGATGCGAGCCAGAGCCTCGGGGTCGCGCTTGAGGCCGATGTTGGTGGGGTCGCACACGGTGCCCCCGCCCGCGGCCTTGAAGTCCTGCAACTCTTCGATCGCAATGGACTCGTCATCGAGGATGACCTCGTACAGCTCGCGCAGCTTCCACGCATCGAGAAAGACGTGGTCGTGCGTGAGGGTGTACCCCATCTCGCTCGGGTCGATCTCCCCGAGCACTGTCTGCACCTTGCCTGCTGTGGTCACTTGACGCTCCCTGATGCGAGTCCGCTCACGATGTAGCGCTGGAAGGCGATGGCGATGACGACGGGGGGCAGCACCGCGACAACGGTCGCCGCCGCGAGCGTGGTCCAGGAGAACTGCTGCAGGCTCTGAAGGCTCGCGACGACCGGGGGTGCCGTGAGACTGTCGGTGAGCACGAGCGCGAAGAAGAACTCGCTCCACGCCTCGAGGAAGGCGAGCAGGCCCGCCGCGATGAGGCCAGGTTTTGCGAGCGGCGCAACAATGACGGCGAGCGTTCGAAGCCGACCCGCGCCGTCGATCGTGGCAGCCTCCTCGATCTCGATGGGAACGGTATCGAAGTAGGTCTTGAGCACCCAGACCGAGATCGGCAGCGTGAACGCGACATACGCGATCATGAGTCCCGTCATCGTGTCGAGCAGGCCGATCTGCCGGAACACGATGAAGAACGGCAGGATGATCGCAAGTCCCGGCACGACGCGCGAGGCGATGAGCAAGAAGTACGCGAGGCTTGCTCCCCTGAACGGGAAGCGCGAGAACGCATATCCCGCGAGTCCGCCGAACACGACGTTGATGAGCGCGACCGTGATGCCGACCACGAGGCTTCGACCCATGGCAGGGATGATGCGCTCGACAGCATCCGTCGACGACACCACTCCGCCGCCACCACCGAACGGAGTCGAGTTGCCTGTGAAGATCGCGATGTAGTTGATCGCGGTCGGGTTCTCCGGCAGCCAGTGGAAGGGTCGCGACCCGATCTCCGACGGGGTCATGAAGCTCGAGAGCACCGTGAAGTACAGCGGGAACAGGATCCAGATCAGAAAGAGCGCGAACGATACGTAGATGATCGTCGACTGAAGACGTGAACGCCTCACTGCACGCCCTCCGACATCGACTTGCCGCGATACATGAGCTTGACGAACACGAAACCCAATCCGAGTGCGAGGGCTCCCAGTACGACCGACGTGGCAGAAGCCAGGCCGAGGTTCGTGTCGACGAAGAGCTGCTGGTAGAGGTAAATCGACAGCACAGTCGTCGCGTTACCCGGACCGCCCTGGGTGAGGGCGTAGATGACGTCGAACTGCATGAAGCCCGAGATCGAGTTGAGGATGATCACGACACCGATCACGGGGCGCAACCACGGCAGGGTCATGTGGATGAAGCGCTGCCAGGTGCTCGCGCCATCCACGAGCGACGCCTCGTGTATTTCTCGCGGCATCGTCTGAAGCCCGGCAAGAAAGAGCAGGGCGGCCAGTGAGGACTGCCGCCACGCGGCGGCGACGATCGCGACGATCACGGCGCCGTTCTTGGTGGAGAGTGGCGCGACGAAGTCGGGGGCGAATCCCCAGTCGACGACCATCGCACGCAACACGCCGACGTCGCCGTCGACGAACCACTTCCAGATGATGCCCACCATGACCCACGGAAAGGCCCAGGGCACGATGAGCAGCCCGCGCGCGAGCCAGCGCCCGCGAAACTCCTGGTTGAGGAGCATCGCGAACGCCAGCCCGAGCACGGTCGAAAGCACGAGGAAACCGACCGCGTACACGAACGTGAGCACGAGAGAATCCGTGAACTTCTGACTGCTGAAGAGCTTGATGAAGTTCTCGAAGTTGTTCCACGTGCCGCCGCGAATGAACGTGGCGTCTTGCAGTGAGTAGACCAGGGTCTGCACCGCGGGCCACGCAATGAGCCCCAGCACCACCAGCACGGCTGGTGCCGCGATGATGGCGCCGAAACGCCGATTCGATCGCGCGAGTGGGGAGTACCTGCGTGGCCCGCGGAGGGCAGTCTTAGCCTGAGTCATCGCTTCCTACGACTTGGCTGCTTCGATCGCGTCGTCCGCGAGACCCTTGATGGTCGCGTCGACGTCGGCCTCACCGATGAGCATCGTCTGGATGCGGTCGCCGACAGCCGTCTGGAAGGTCGGGTACCACGGGGCGACGCGAGCGGACACCGCTGACGTGTTGTTCTGGAACGCGTCCTCGAGCTTGTCCATGTCGTAGTAGTCGGGGAACGCGGAGCGGAACGCCTCCTCCTTGAACAGACCCGGGTACGGCGCGAGCAGGGCAGCCTGCTCGGCCCAGGAGATGAAGGTCGAGTACGCGCCGGACTCGTCTTTCCATCCGTAGGTCTTGAGGAGCTTCCACGCATCCTGAGCGCGGTCGCCCTCGAGGCCGGCGCCGAGCTGAACGACCTCGCCGATCTGCAGAGCGGTTCCGGCGGTTCCCGGGCTGCGGTATGCCATGTCGACGTTCTCCGACTCGGGGCCGGCAGCGACGCGAATCTCCTTGAGGAAGTAGTGGTGCAGCTCGAAGAAGATCGAGGTGCCCTGCGCCATGGCGGTGACGTGCACGCCAGGGTCGGCGGTCAGGATGCCGTCGGAGGTGAGACCGTCCTGGTACATCGCGGCCCACCACTCGAGCATGCCCTTGGTCTTCGAGTCGTCGGCGAAGACCGGGGCGCCCTTGTCGTCGAACGGCGTGATGCCGTCGGCGAGCAGGTAGTTGATGAAGTACTCCTCGCAGAAGTTCTTGATCCAGTACGCGGCGTACGGTGCGGTGACACCGTTGGCCTTGGCCTTCTCGCTCAGCGTGTAGATGTCGTCCTTCGTCTGGGGTTCGCCGTTGCCACCCGCAGCCGCCACAGCAGCCTTGTTGTAGAACAGCGAGTAGATCGCAGAGAAGTAGGGCGCGCTGATGATGCGGCCATCCGGAATCTGGTACAGACCGCGCGACGACGGGAACATGTCGGCGATCATGTCTTCGGCGCCCTCGAAGTCGTTGAGCTCGGCGGCCCAACCCTGGTCGGCGTACTTGGTCGACGCGTACGCAAAGTTGTAGTACACGTCGGGGCTGTCGCCACCGAGCAGGCGGGTCTGCAGCGCCGAGACGTAGCCAACGTTCGGGATGAGCGACAGCTCGACTTCGATGTCGGTCGCTGCCGTGAATGCCTCGAGGTTGGCGCGGATCTGGTCGGGGTAGGCCTCCCAGGTGGTCATGTTCAGCGTGCCCGTGTAGCTGCTGCCGGGTGCGGACGGAGCACAGCCTGCGAGCGCGTTCAGTGTCGGGATGGCGATTCCTGCCGCGAGCGCTCCACGAAGCACGTTGCGGCGAGAAATCACGGAATTGAACACCGAGCTGCGTTCGAGAGCGGGACCTTGGTGCGACATAAAGATCTCCATTCGTAGTTCATATAGCTGAACTTAAGTATTCAGATGTGTATTTATACCACGGGGGCGGAAGTCGGACAACAGAATCGGCCTTCTAGACGGAAGGGCTGACCGCCATCACGTCGATCTCCACGTGCATACCCTCGGGGAGGGTCACGTACACGGTCGTGCGTGCCGGGTACGGGGCCTCGAAGAAGCTCTCGTACACGGCATTCATCTCCGCGAACTGCGACACCTCGGTCAGATACACGCGCACGTGGGCGACCTCCCCCAGGGATGCCCCCGTAGCGGCCAGGGTCGCCCGCAGGTTCTCCAGCGTCTGCCGCGTCTGCTCCGCTACCCCCTCGACGAGCACGCCGTCCCGGGTGAATCCCGCCTGGCCCGCGCACGCGACGATGTCGCCGATGCGCACACTCTGCGAGTACGGGCCGGCCGGCGGTGGAGCATCCTTCGTGAGTCCCTCGATGCGTGTAGTCATGCTGCTGTCTCCTTTGTTTCGTCAGTGCGGGCGGCCACGACCTGATCGATCGCGCCCAGCCCCTCGATCTCCATGCGCACGGCGTCGCCGGGCTGTAAATAGGGGAAGCGTCCCGAGAGGGCAACGCCCTCTGGGGTACCCGTCAAGATGACGTCACCCGGTTCGAGCACCATCACCTCGCTCAACTCACGTACGATCTGCGCGACCGGGAATACCATGTCGGCCGTCGATGAGTCCTGCCTCGGCTCGCCATTGACCCAACTGCGCAACCGCAGTGCCTGGGGGTCGGGAACCTCATCGGCCGTCGCGATCCACGGCCCGAACGGGGAGAAGTCCTCGCAGCACTTGCCCTTCGACCACTGGCCGCCCGAGATGTCGATCTGAAAGCTGCGCTCGCTCAGGTCGTTGACGACCGCGTAGCCCGCGACGATATTCATGGCCGCCGCATCATCCGCGAGGTATCTGCCCTCGGCACCGATGACGATCGCGAGTTCGACCTCCCAGTCGAGACGATCCGACCCGCGCGGAACGAGGATGGGGTCCGCGGGACCCACCACCGTGTTCGCCTTCTTGAAGAAGATGACCATGTTCGGCGGGGGCGGCGAACCGGACTCCGCGGCGTGGGCGGCGTAGTTCATGCCGATGCAGATGAGGTTGGCCGGGCGGCGGATGGGTGCGCCCACGCGTTGCCCCGCGATGTCGACGACGGGCAGGTCGCCGGCGTCGAGTGCGACACGAGTTCGAGCGATCGCATCACCACCGAAGAAGTCGGCATCGATGTCGCCCGTAATAGAGGAGACGTCGCGCGCGATCCCCTCCGAGTCGAGCACGACCGGTAGTTCGGAGCCGCGCTCCCCCACTCGCATGAACCTCATGACGCCGTTCCTCTCTCTCCCACTGCATCGATGACGCGCACGAGCGTCGCGTCGCGCCACGCGGCGAGGGCCGCAGCGCCCTCGCTCGTGTACTCCGAAATTCCCGCACCCGTCTTGACGCCGAGGCGCCCCTCCTCGACGAGCCGCTCGAGGATCGCGGGCGGCTCATACCTCTCGCCGAGCGTCGA